>QHSO01000138.1 GCA_003220475.1 Candidatus Rokuibacteriota bacterium
GAGCTCGCAAAAGCCAAAGCGCCCGTAGAACGGCACCGCATTGAGGGTCGCCTGCACGCGGATCGGGCCCTGGTGCCCGCGTCGCGCCAGCGCGAGTGCGTGCGCCATGATCACCGACCCGACGCCGCGTCGGGCGAACGCCGGATCGACGTAGCAGGCGACGACGACGCCCGGCGTCGCCTCGCCGAAGCCGACGATGCTGCCTTCACGTTCGACCACGAATAGCTCGCCGCGCTCGATCCGCGTCAGATAGCCGGCCGGCGCACGGTGCGCCAGCCAGCCGTCGATCACGTCCTGCGCATAGTGTGGCGCGCAGATCCGGCGCACCGATGCGGTGTGCAGCGCGTGAAGTCGCGGCGCGTCCGCGGGCGTGGCCGGTCGAATGCTTAGGTCCATCGCTTCGCGAAACGCATCAGAGCGCGCGAGCGACGCGCGTGCCGTCGAGAATCGCGTCGTGGACCCGGCGCGGCGAGTACGCGTCGCCGATGACCTTGAGGTCGGCCACCCGGCCCTCCAGCTCGCGCGAGAGCGGATCATGCGCCTTGCCGCCGAACGCGAGCACCACCGAGTCGGCCTCGACGACGGTCTCGGCGCTCGAGAACGTGTGGCGCGTGCGCACGCCCTGCGGGACGATTTCCACCGCGCGCGTCATCGGGGTCAGCGTCACGCCGCGGGCGAAGAGGCGCGCATAGAGGTCTGAGCGCGTGCCCTCGTCGATGTCCTCGCCGACCATGAAGTAGCGTGACACGATCGTCACCTGCGCGCGCCGGTCGGCCAGGAAGTCCGCGGTCGTGGGCGCCGCGAAGTAACCTTCCTCATCGACGACCACGACGCGGCGGCCGGGCGCCACGCGGCCGAGGAGCACATCGACCGTGCTCGCGACGTGTGCCAGCTTCACACCGGGAATGTCCGGCACGCGCTGGCTCGCGCCGGTGGCGAGGACGACGGCGTCCGGCTTCAGCGCGAGCACGTCGGCGGCGGACGCGGGCGTGTTCAGCCGGACCTCGACACCGGCTTTCTTCGCCTGGCCGGCGAGCCAGGTGACGATCGACGCGTACTCTTCGCGCCTCGGTGCGCGCGCGACGGCGAGCACCTGGCCGCCCACCGCGGCGCCGGCCTCGAGCAAGATCGTCTGATGCCCGCGCAGCGCCGCCACGCGCGCCGCCTCGAGTCCGGCCACGCCGCCGCCCACCACGACCACGCGACGCCGCTTGGCCGCGGGATGGATCTGCATCAGCTCGGCCTCGCGCCCGATCGCCGGGTTCTGGATGCACGTGATGGCCTTGCCCTGGCGCAGGCGACCGATGCAGCCCTCGGCGGCGCCCACGCACACGCGGACGTCGTCGAGCCGGCCCGCGCGGACCTTCGTCGGCATCTCGGGATCGGCGATCAGCGCGCGCGTCATCCCGACGAGGTCGCAGACACCGGCCGCCAGCGCCGCCTCGGCCTGCTCGGCGGTCACGATGCGCCCGGCCACGATCACGGGCACACGCACGACCGTCTTCGTGAGGGCGGCCAGGTCGTTGAACACGCCGCGTGGATGGTAGTGCGAGGGCGTCACCGCCGCCTCGAAGCGCAGCGTCTCCGTGTTCGACCCGCTGACCATCCAGTAATCGGCGATGCCGAGCGCGTCCAGTCGCCGCGCGATCTCGAGCAATTCTTCGCGCGTGAGCCCGCCCTCGACGAAGTGGTCGCCGCTGTGACGCAGGCCGATGATGAAATCGCGCCCCACCGCCTCGCGGAGCGCGCGCAGCACCTCCGTCGGCAGCCGCAGGCGATTGTCCAGGCTGCCCCCGTACTCGTCGGTGCGCGTGTTGGCCAGCGGCGAGATGAAGTTCTCGAGGAGATGACCGCCGTAGAGCGGGATGTCCGCACCGTCGTAGCCGCCCTTCTTGAGCCGCACCGCCGCCGCTGCCCACGCGTCGATCACCTCGCGAATCTCGGTCTTCGTCATCACGTGCGGCCACTCGCGATGCCGTTCCTCCCGCGTGTCCGAGGGCGCCCACAGCGGCGTGCCCGAGTACCAGGAGTGGCCGCGTCGGCCGCGGTGGGAGATCTGCGACAGGCAGAGGGCGCCGTGGCGGTGGATCGCCTCGCTCATCGCCCGGAACTGCGGGATGACGCTATCGTCCCAGTTGTTGACCTCGCCCCAGTCGTTGATCGACGTCGGATGGATGCTGGACGAGCCGAACATCATCACCACGCCGCAGCCGCCCCGCGCCTTTTCCTCGTGGTAGCGGATGTAGCGCTCGGTGATGTTGCCCTTCTCGCCAAAGGCGGCGCCGTGCGGCGTGGACACGATGCGGTTCTTGGCCTCGGCGTGGCCGATGCGGATCGGGCTGAACAGCCGCGCGAAGGCGCTCATCACTTGAGCCGCGCGTCGTAGAGAAACAGCATGTTGTCGATCCACGGCTTCCAGTCCAGGCGGTTGCTGATCCCGAAGATGTGCGCCTGCTGATAGGCCTTGATGATCGGCGCGTCCTCGAAGATCACCTCCTGCGCCTTGAAGTAGAGCGCGCGGCGCTTGTCGGGATCATTGGTGCCCTGCGCGTCTTCGAGAATCTTGTCGAGCGCCTCGTTCCGGTGGATGGCCAGTGCGGACTTACTGTGCAGCGAGTTCACGAGCAGATCGCCGTCGAAGAGTCCGGCGCCGCCCCACGCCGTCATGTACGCCGGCAGGAGCTCGCGCTTGCGCCACCTGGTGGTGTACACGCTCTGCTCCCACACCTGCACCGTCGCCTTGATGCCGACTTTGCCGAGCATGGCCGCCATCGCCTGCATCACCTCGATGTCGTTCATGTAGCGGCGATTCGGTGCGTGCAGCGTCATCTCGAACCCGTTGGCGTACCCGGCCTCGCGCAGCAGGGCCTTCGCCCGCTCGGGGTCGTACCCCCACCATTTCATGGCCGGATTGAAGCCGAACGCCTCGCGCTCGAGCGGCACGCCCAGCACCTGGCCGTAGCCTTCGAGCACCGTCTTGATGATGGTGTCCATGTCGATCGCGTAGTTGATCGCCCGCCGCACGCGCACGTCCTGCCACGGCCCCGGCATCAGGTAGTTCGTCATCTTCACCATGATGACGAAGCCGCCGAGCGTGCTGACCTCGGTGCGCGCGACGCCGCTGGCCTTGATCTTGGCCACCTGATCGGGCGGCACGTCGCTCACGAGGTCCGCCTGGCCCGACAGCAGCGCGGCCACGCGCGTGGTCAGCTCGGGCACCGGGCGAAACACCAGACGCTCGATGGCCGGTGCCCCGCGGTGATAGTCGCGGTTGGCCTCCAGCACGAGCCGCTCGTCCTTCACCCACTCGACGAGCTTGTACGGTCCCGTCCCCACGGGCTTCACGGCGAAGCCCGCGTCGCCGACCTGCTCGATGTATTTCGGCGGCACGATGCCGACCGTCCCGCAGTGGCCGGGGCTCATCCGCACGGGCAGCAGCGGGAACGGCTTGCTGGTGACGACGTTGACGGTGAGCGGATCGACGACATCGACGTGGTCGATGGTCGCGATGCTCGTGCGGCCGGGCGCGCCTTGCTTGGGGTTGAGCATGCGCTCGATGCTGTACTTCACGGCGGCCGCGTCGAGCGGGTCGCCGTTGTGGAACTTGATCCCGCGCCGCAGCTTGAATTGCCACGTGGTCTCGTTGAGGAGCCGCCACGACTCGGCGAGGTTGCCCTCCAGCTTGAGAGTCTTGAGGTCGCGCCGCAGCAGCGTGTCGAAGATCTGCCGATCCGGCTCGTGCGCGTTCTTGTCACAGTGCATGTGCCAGTCCAGCGTGGCCGCTTCGCCCGACTGCACGACGACGACGGGCCTGGGCTGCGCCTGCACACCGCCGGCGAGCAGGCCGAAGAGCGCGAGCGCTGCGAGCGTGATCCCTCTCATGATCTGCTCCTCCTAGAACCGGTCGACGGTTCCCCGCGTCTGCAGATACGGATCGAGCGCGTCCCGCAGGGCGTCGCCGATCAGGTTGATCGCCATCACGGTCACGAACAGCGCGACGCCGGGCGACAGCGCCAGCCAGTAGCGCGTGTCGACGAACTGTCGGCCCTCGGCGAGCATCCCGCCCCACGATGGGATGGCCAGCGGCACGCCGAGGCCCAGAAAGCTCAGGCCCGCCTCGGTGAGGATCGCGCCCGCCACGCCGAAGGTGGCCACGACGATCAGCGAGGCACTCACGTTGGGCAGGATGTGGCGCACGACGATGCGCGGCAGCGACATACCGAGTGAGCGCGCGGCGTCGACGTAGGTGCGCTCGCGCACGGCGAGCGTCTCGGCGCGCACCACGCGCGCGTATGTCGCCCAGCTGCTCAGCCCGACCACCAGGATGATGTTGCGGATGCTCGGTCCGAGCACCCCGATGATCGTGATCGCGAGCAGGATGAACGGAAACGCGAACTGCATGTCGGCGAGCCGCATGATCAGCTGATCTGCGACGCCGCCGCGGATGCCGGCCGTCAGGCCCAGGCTCGTCCCCACGCTGCCCGCCAGCAGCACCGCCGACATGCCGATCAGCACCGACGTGCGGGCGCCGTGGATGACGCGGCTGAGGATGTCGCGGCCGAGCTGGTCGGTGCCGAGCACGGTGAACTCCCCGTCGGCGGTCCGCGCGATCGGCGGCGTGAAGCGCGCGAGCAGACGCTGCTCGTTGGGATCGGCCGGCGCGAGCAGGCCGGGCGAGAGCGCGCAGAGCGCGACGAGCGCCACCGCGGCCAGCCCGAGCCCCGCGCCGGGCGAGCCGATCAGCGCACGCGTTCGGCGGCCGCTAGGCAAGGCGCACTCGCGGGTCCAGCAGCATATAAAGGACGTCGATGACGCCGTTCAGGAGGATCAGGCTCGCCGCCACGCTGAAGACGACGGCCTGCAGCAGCGGCACGTCCTTGTTGACCACCGCCTCCACGGCCAGACGCCCCACGCCGGGATAGGCGAAGACCGCCTCGGTGATGACGGCGCCGCCGAGCAGGTTGCCGAGCTCCAGGCCGATGGCGGTGACGATCGGGATCGCGCCGTTGCGCAACGCGTGTCGCAGGATCACGTGCCGCTCGGCGATGCCCTTGGCGCGCGCGGTGCGGAGAAAATCCTGCGGCAGGACTTCGAGCATGCTCGACCGCGTGATGCGCGCGGTGCGCGCCATCGCCCACACGCCCAGCGTCAGCGCGGGCAGCGCGAGCGAGGCCAATCCCTCACCGCCGTAGACGGGCACCCAGCGCAGCTGTACCGCGAACACGAGGATCAGCAGAATGCCGAGCCAGAACGTGGGCATGCACTGGCCCGCCAGCGCGAGCGTCATCGCGACCGTGTCGAGCGGCGAGTTCCGGCGCAGCGCCGAGAGGATGCCGAGCGGCAGCGCCACGGCGACGGCGAGCGCCATGGCCGCCAGCGCCAGCTTCAGCGTGGCCGGAAAGCGCGTCAGCACGAGGGGCAGCGTCGGCTGCTGATGGCGCAGCGAGCGGCCGAAGTCGCCCTGCACCGCGCGCACGAGAAAGCGACCGTACTGCTCGGCCAGCGGACGGTCGAAGCCCAGCGCGGCGCGGACGATCTCGTAGTCCTGGCGCGTGCCCTCAGGTCCGACGTAGAGCGCGGTCGGATCGCCGGAGAGGTGGACGACGAGGAAGACCGCCAGCGTGATGCCGAAGAGCAGCACCACCGCCCACGCGAGACGCCGGGACAGGTAGCCGAGCACCAGCGGAACGTAGCATAGCGGCCGCACGCTGCGGGCGCGCGCGAGCCGTGATAGCGTACCGACCGTTCAGGAGGTCCACCGCATGTATCGACACGCGAGATTCATTCGCGTTCTGATCGCCGCGCTCGTCCTCGCCGCCGTCGCGCCCTGCGCGGCGGTCGAGCCCTCGGGCGAGGTGACCGTCTCGTTCCACGTCACGCTCGCGCCGAGCTGGTTCGACCCGTCGACGGCCCCGCCCCAGATCACGCCGTTCGGCGTGATGTACGCCATCCACGACGCGCTCGTGCGGCCGCTGCCGGGGCAGAAGATGGCCGCCAGCCTCGCCGAGTCATGGACAGAAAGCCGTGACGGCCTCGTCTACGAGTTCAAGCTCAAGCGCGGCCTGAAATTTCACAACGGCGACCCGATCACCGCGGAGGACGTGAAGTTCTCGTTCGATCGTTACAACGGCGCCGGCGCGCGCGAGCTGCGCGCGCGCGTACGCCAGCTCGACATCGTGGATCCCCTCACCGTTCGGTTCACACTGAAGGAGCCGTGGCCGGACTTCATGACGTTTTACGGAACGACCGCGACGGCAGCGGGGATCGTCCTGCCCAAGAAGTACTTCGAGTCGGTCGGCGCCGACGGGTTCAAGCAGAAGCCGATCGGCGCCGGTCCCTACCGGTTCGCCAGTCAGCGGCCGGGCATCGAGATCGTGCTCGAGGCCAACCCCTCGTACTGGCGACACGCGCCCTACGTGCGCAAGCTCACGATGAAGAGCGTGCCGGACAGCACGACGCGGCTGGCGATGCTGCGCAGCGGCGAGACCGACTACGCGCTGTTCCTCGACGGTCCCGAGGCGCAGACGCTCAAGGGCGATGCGCGCTACAAGCTCGTCGACACGCGGCACGCCTCGATCTTCTGGATCGAGTTCGCGGAGCAGTGGGATCCGAAGTCGCCGTGGGCCGACAAGCGGCTGCGGCAGGCCGTCAACTATGCGCTGGATCGCAAGGTCATCAACGAGGCGGCCTGCCTCGGCTTCTGTCCGCCCGCCGGCGTCATCGTTCCGCGCGTGATGGACTTCGCGCTGCAGGTGCCGCCGCATCCCTACGATCCGCAGAAGGCGCGGCAGCTGCTGGCGGAGGCCGGCTATCCCAACGGCCTCGACGCCGGCGAGTTCACGCCGATTCCCGGCTTCTCGACGGTCGGCGAATCCGCGCTGAACAACCTCAACGCCGTCGGCGTCCGCGTGCGGATGCGGCTGATGGAACGCGCCGCGTTCTACGCCGCGTGGCAGGACAAGAAGCTGCGCGGGCTGTTCATGACCGCCGTCGGCAACTCGGGCAACGCCGCGAGCCGCGTCGAGTCCTTCATCTACAGCAAGGGACCCTACGCCTACGGCGGGTATCCCGACCTCGACGAGATGTTCCTGCACCAGTCGCGCGAGCGCGATCCCGCCAAGCGCGAGGCAATATTAAAGACGATCCAGCAGCTGACGATCGATCGCGCGATGTTCGCGCCGATCATGGACCTGCGCGGTCTCATCGGGATCGGCCCCCGCATCGCCGAGCACACGATGAATGCGATCCCCATGTACTCGTTCCCGGCGTACGAGGACATCCGGCTCAAGACGCCGTGAGCCTCGCCCGCGCGATTCCCTCGAGCGGCGAGACCATCCCGGCGCTCGGGCTCGGCACCTGGCAGGCGTTCGACGTCGGCGAGCCCGCGGGGCGCGGGCCGCAGCGCGAGGTGCTCCGGCGCTTCGTCGAGCTCGGCGGCCGCGTGGTCGATACCTCGCCGATGTACGGCGCGGCGGAGGCCGCCGTCGGCGACCTCGCGGCAGAGCTCGGCGTGCGCGACAGCCTCTGGATCGCAACCAAGGTGTGGACGACCGGCCGCGCGGCCGGCATCGCGCAGATGGAGCGCTCGCTGCAGCTGCTGCGCGGCAAGCGGCTGGACCTGCTGCAGATCCACAACCTCGTGGACTGGCAGACGCATCTGCCCACGCTGCGCGACTGGAAAGACGCGGGAAGGATTCGCTACCTCGGCGTCACGCATTACAGCGCCGCCGGCCACGATGCGCTCGAGCGCGTGATGCGCAGCGAGCCGCTCGACTTCGTGCAGCTCAACTACTCGCCGGCCGAGCCCGAGGCCGAGCGGCGCCTGCTCCCGCTGGCGCGCGAGCGCGGCATCGCGGTGCTGGTAAACCGGCCGCTCGCCCAGGGCGCGCTGCTCGCGCGCGTGCGCGCGCGACAGCTGCCGTCGTGGGCGGGCGAGCTCGAGTGCGCCTCATGGGCGCAGCTGATCTTGAAGTGGATTCTCGCGCATCCCGCCGTCACGTGCGTGATCCCGGCGACGAGCCGGGTGCCGCACCTCGACGACAACATGTGGGCCGGCGACGGGCCGCTGCCCGACGCGGCGACGCGTCAGCGTATCGCCGCGCTGCTCACCGACTGAGCCGCGTCACTTCTCGCCGCGGATCTGGCGCAGCCGCTTCTTGAGATTCGTCATGCGATCGTTCATCTGCTCAGACAGCCGGCTCGATCGCGACGGTCGTTTGGACGGCGGGCGGGCGGCGGGCGTGGCGGACGGCGCGTGACAATACACGCATCCCTGCTTCAATCCATGCTTGCACTCTTTGCCTTTGTCCATGAATTCAGACTACCGCATTCTTCAGCGCGCGATCCAGCTCATCGGCCAAACCGCTGGAAATCCGCGTCCACGGGAGGCGACATTCGGGTGACGTGATCAGCCCCTGACGCCACACACAATGCTTGATCGGCATCGGATTGGCTTCCTTGAAGAGCAGCGGCACCACCGCCTCGAGCCGCGACCAGATCGCGCGCGCCGCGTGGTGGTCCTCGGGGCGCCGCCGCAACAGATCGACGGACTGCGCGAGGCTGCCGGACGAGTCCTTCACCCCCACGATGTTCGGCAGCTCGGCCAGCCGCAGCAGCGTGTCGTTCGCGAGGTTCACGCTGGTCCGGTACGGGATGTTGTAGATGAGGATCGGCCGGTCGGTGGCCTCGGCGATACGCGTGAAGTGCGCCAGCATTCCGTCCTGGCTCGGTCGGTTGTAGTACGGGCAGACGGAGACGATGCCGTCGAAGCGCTGGCGGGCGAGCCGCTTCAATGTCTTGAGGACTTTGTGCGTCGCGTTCCCGCCGATTCCGACGAAGACGGGCACGCGTCCGGCGACGACGGCGACCGTCCGCTCGACGATCGCATCGATCTCGTCGTCGTCCAGTGCCGGGCTCTCACCGGTGGTGCCGACGGGGAACACGCCGCTCACGCCCTTGCCGAGATAGTGCTCGAGCAATCGCTCGTAGCTGCGGACGTCGACGGCGCCGTCGACGAACGGCGTGATGATGGGCAGCCATACGCCAGAGATCGTCCTCATGCGCGCTCTCCTTTCGGAACCTGCGTCGAAAAAAAAGGCCGGCGACCGGCGAGTCGTGGGCCTCGAGGGCCCGACCCAAACCCTACACCGCCGGCGCTTGAAGATGCGCGTCCCGGCGCGCCTGCAGCCCCGCGTCGGCGTACTGCATCAGGTCCGGCGCCGCGCGGCCGAGCATCACCTGCATGTACGCCGGCTCGAGGCCGATATTGTGAAAGCCGTGGATGACGTTGGCCGGCGCCGACACGCAGTCCCACTCGCCGAGGACGGTCTCGGCGCGCGCGCCCGCGGCGTCCTCGAAGAAGACGAGCATCTTGCCGCGCAACACGAAGAACACTTCCTCGACCTCGTGCGTGTGCGCGGCGTTGCCCTGGCCGGGCGGGACGAACATCACGCTCAGCGTGAAGTGCTCGGCGGGGATCGCGTTGGCGTCCGCCTTGCCGGACGCGCCGGTGCCGATGAAGCGGTGCTGCGCGCGGCGGAATCCCTCCACCCGCGCGTCGGCGAACGCGTCCCAGTCCGGCCGGCGATCGACGAACCGTGCCACGCGGCACTTCAGCAGCTCGTTCACGTCCATGGCGCCCTCCTCTCGGCCGTCATGATAGCCGGATCGTTCGGTGGCGGGCGCGCACCAGCTCGACCGTCCCGTTGGCGATGAACCCGATACCGATCAGGGCGAGAAATGACATGCCGTGACGCTCGTAGCGAACCGTGCGAAGCGCACCGCCGACGGTGCCGGCGTCGCGCGTGTGGTGGTGGAGCGCGGACAACAGGAGAAGGCCGCCGATGACCGCGTAGACCGCGCCGCGCGCCAGGTATCCCACGCGCGCCCACAGCACGGTCGCCACGCGCAGTATCCGCGGTGCCGCCTCCATGTTGAGGCGCGCGAGCATTCCCGGCGCGACGGCGATGTAGAGCATGCTGGCCGCCACGCCGAGCGTGACCGCGCCGGCGACGCCGACGAGCCAGGCGCCGGGACCGAGCGCGAGGATTCGAGCCAGCCAGCTATTCGCCGTCGCGTCGAAGATCGGCGGCGACGCAACGAGCAGAAGCCTCATGGCCGCCACCGCGAGGCCGAGGTGAAGCAGCCCGGTGATGCCGGCGGCGATCCGTTGGGCGATGCCGCTGGGCCCGTCGCCGACGCCGTCCGAATCGAAGATCGCGCGCACGCCCTGCCACACGCTATCGGCGACGAGTCCCACCGCGATGCCGGCGAGCGCCGCCCTGCCGAGCGCGCTCGCGCGCAGCGCGTAGAGCGCGCCCTCGGCGCCGGTCGGTTGCAGCCGCCGGTCGAACGCGGCGATGAGCGCCGTGAATCCGACGATGACGTAGACGATCCCCATCGCGACGTGACCCAGGCGCGCGGCATGACGAAGCGCCTGACGCAGTGGTCGTGAACTGACGGGGACGCGCGCGGTCGAAATTCCGCTCACGCTCAGTATGACGGCAAGCCGCCTGCCAAACGCGCGGTTGTCATCGTTACACACGACGACTCGGGTCGCCGCGGTCCCGCGGGATGACGGCACCGTCCTTGCGCTCCGGACGACCGCGCGTCCGCCGATCGACGGTGGGCGCGAACACCCGCGTACACAACTGAGGGGGCACCATGAACGAGCCACAGATCCACGAGCTTCTGTACCAGGCGCTGGAGACGGAGCTGGGCGGCGTGCAGGTTTACACGACCGCGCTGCGCTGCGCCCAGAACGAGGAGCTCAAAGAGGAGTGGGAAGAGTATCTCGAGCAGACCGAGAACCACGTGGAGATTCTCCGCAGCGTGTTCGAGCGGAGCGGTCTCGACCCGGAGGCCGAGTCGCCGGGACGCAAAGTCGTCCGCCACATCGGCGAGTCGCTGGTGAAGGCGATGGAAATGGCCCTCGAGGCGGGTGATCCATCCGCCGCCGAGCTGGTCGCCTGCGAGTGCATCGTGCACGCCGAGACCAAGGACCATCTGAACTGGGAGCTCATCGGTGCGCTCAAAGGCAAGGCGCACGACGAGATGGGCCGGGCGTTGAAGGAAGCGCACGACGAGATCGAGGAGGAGGAGGACGAGCACCTGTACCACACGGCGGGCTGGGGCCGCGAGCTCTGGATCCAGGCGCTCGGCATGCCGGCCGTGCTGCCGCCACCCGAAGAGGAAAAGGACGTCAAGACCGCGATCGGCGCAGCGCGAGCCAAGCAGGCGCGCGCCCGAATGAAGAAAGCGGGCTGAGCCGACGCTTACGGCGCCGCGTCGGTCACGGGTCGCGTCGTTGCTGACGCGCCCGTGCCCGGCCCGGCTACGCCGCGCGACGCGAACGGCGCGTAGACTCCCCGCCGCCATGCCGCGTCCGACGTCGCCACGGTAATGCGACGAACGCGGCGAGCGCCGCCACAGCCGCCGCGACCGCGGAGAGGACCGGCACGGTGCGCGGCGCGCGATGGGCCGTCTCGCGGAGCTCCTTGACCGTCTCACCGACGGCGTCGGCGATCTTTTCGGCGTGAGGCGCCGCAATCGCCACGCCCGCCCCGAGTGTCGCCGCCCAGTCCGGCCCCGCCGAGACGCTGCGGCCGCCCTCGCGGAGCGCACGCTCGAGCACCAAGAGCTGCCGGAAGAGCACCTCCCATTCCTCGTACGGGACCTCGAGCTCACGCAGCCGCGCCCCGATGGCCTTGAGCTCGGCGCGCACGTCGGCGGAGGAGCGCGCGTCGCGTGCGCGCCAGATCGCACGCAGGCGGTCCTCGAGCTCGTTGGCCTCCTTGTCCCAGGTCAGGTACGCGGGCGTGAAGACCACGTGCTCGGCGATGATCGCCCGCGCACGCGCGGCGGTCGCCTCGCGCCCGCTGATGACCAGATCGGCCGGATGCAGCACGACCTCGAGGTCCTTCGATCGCAGCGCGGTGATCCGATCGGCGACGAGACCGGCCACCGCGCCGCGCGCGAACAGCGTCAGCACCTTCGTCGGCGCGCGCAGCAGCCAGCTGGCGCGGCCGCGGGTGGTCTCGAAGCCTCCTTCGGCGAGCGCGGCGCGAACGCTCTCGACGACGGCCTCGTAGTCGCGCGGCTCGACGATGACGGGCACGTGCTCGGTCGTCCAGCGCTTCGCCAGCGTGCGGACCTTGAGGATCGGCGCGAACACCGTCATCATCGCCAGGGTGAGCGCGAGACCGACGGTATACGGATAGCCTTTGAGAACCGCGGTGGCGACGGCGGCCGCGCCGCGCGGCCGCTTGGCCTTGTCCAACATGAGGATCGAGACGGCGCCGATCACCGCGGGAATCACGACCACGGCGGCCAGCATCGCCAGCCGGATCCACGTCTTGTCGATCCACTTCGGCAGCGTGACGAAGCTCAGCAGAAAGGTCGCCACCGAGGGGAACGCCACGCCCGCGAGGACGATGAGCCAGATCACCGAGCCGAACGCGATGAGGGACACGTAGATCTGGCGATCCTGCGAGACGCGGCCGAAGAGCAGGATCGTGGCCCACGAAAACGCGGTGTTCAGCAGCTTCCCCGCCGAGCGGGTCAGCATCGCGATCAGCGCCTGGATGATGGCCACGGCCGCGGCTCTACTTCGCCGGCGTCTGCTTCGACAGCCGATAGCCCGCGCGGATCGCCTCGTCCTCCGTCATGTACTCCCCCTGCTTCGTCTTGCCGTACCAGACGTCGCCGTCGCGGTGATAGACGCCGGTCGCGGTGTTGACCCAGACTTTCCGCGCGGATTCGTTCTGGGTCGTCTGCCGCGGTGACGCGCTGACGGCGCCGCCGTCTCGCGCGCGGACGCTCGGCCGCCCGTCCGCGCTGCCGCGGGTCTTGTCGCCCCCGATCTTGTCCGCGGCCGCGCCGTGCGCCACCACGCGATCGCGGATCTTGTCGTACGTGCCGCGTGAGACGATCTTTTTCTCGACCAGCTCGTCCTTTCGCGCGTACGGGCGATGCTCGATGATCTTCTTCGCGGTGGCCTTGCCGATGCCGGGCAACGCCTCCAGCTCGTCGGCCGTGGCCGAGTTCAAATCCACCGGCGCTGACCGGGCTTGGGACGCCTTCGTATCGGCGGCGAATGCCGGCGTCACCATGAGGGCCGCGAGCAGCAGCGACAGCGTGAGCCGCGTCCAGCGCGTCAGAGTAATCATGACAAGCCTCCTCGCCGATGATCGTGCAAGGCCGATACCGCTGGTGCAGGCCTTGCAACGTGTTGCTCTATGCCCCGCGGGACGGTCGTCTTGCACGTGTCGCGACCGCCGAGCTTTCTCGACCGTCACGAGGGCCAGACGATTTGCTCCGTCGCCCGATCGATCGCGCGGCTCAAGGACTTCGACTATGCGGGGCCGCACGATCGCGTCCGGCTCGACGCCGGCTCGCTCTTCTTCGTCCCCGACGACACGCTGCTGCGCCGCGACGCCGACGCCCTCGGCATCCGAGAGGTAAAGGACCTGTACGGGGGTATCGTCCCCTTCCCGTTCGTGCAGACCAAGGCGGTCAGCCATGGCCTGATCGATCCCGCCGCCGCGCGCCCCGAGGGCTGGTCGCTCGCGTTCGCCGAGCGGATCGAGGACGTCGTGCTGCCGGGCTTCACCGCGTTCACACGCGACGAGGCGCGGCGCGGCGCGCGCTCTCTGCTGGAGCAGGGCACGATCCGCGCGAAGCAGCCGCGCGCCGCCGGAGGCAACGGCCAGCACACGCTTGCCTCGGTGCGCGAGGCCGACGCGCTGCTCGCGCAGCTCGACGAGGACGAGCTGACGACGCATGGGCTGGTGCTCGAGCTGCACCTGGACGGCGTGACCACGCTGAGCCTGGGACGCGTGACGCTGGACGACACGACGATCGCCTACCACGGTCGGCAGCGCATGACGCGCGACAACTCGGGCCACTGCGTGTATGGCGGCTCCGACCTGACGTGCGTACGCGGCGGCTGGAGCGCGCTCGAGGCGCGCCCGCTCGCGCCCGCCGCCAAGACGGCGGTGCGGCAGGCACGCGTCTATGACGACGCGATGAGCGAGTACGGCGTCGTCGCCTCGCGACGCAATTACGACGTCGGACAGGGCGCCGACAGCAGCGGGCGTTCACGCTCGGGAGTATTCGAAGCCTCGTGGCGTGTGGGCGGCGCGACGCCCGCGGAGGTGGCCGCGCTCGAGGTCTTCGCGCGCGACTCGTCGATCGACGTCGTTCATGTCTCGTCGGTGGAGACGTACGGCGCGGACATCGCGCCGCCGGATGATGCCGTCGTGCACTTCCACGGCGTCGACAGCGATGCCGGGCCGGTGCTGCGCTACAGCCTGGTGCGGGGCACGTCGAGGCGCGACCGATGAACGACGTCTCGATCCACGTCGAAGGCCAGCGCATCCACGGCAAGCTGTTGCTGCCAGCGTCGTGCGAGGTGCGCTGCGCGGCGATGTTATTCGTCCACGGCTGGGGCGACACGCAACGCCGCAACCTCGGCATCGGCAAGCGGCTGCAGGCGCGCGGGTTCGTGTGCCTGACGTTCAACCTGCGCGGCCACGCGCGCACGCGCGCGCAGCGCGACACGGTCACGCGCGCGCAGAACCTCGCCGACGTCATCGCCGCCTACGATCTGCTGGCGGCGCGCCCGGAGGTCGATGCCGCGCGCGTCGGCCTGGTCGGCAGCAGCTACGGCGGCTACCTCGCCACGTTGCTCACCGCCGAGCGCAAGGTTCGGTGGCTCGCTCTCCACGCGCCGGCGCTCTATATGGATGGCGACTTCGATCGCCCCAAGCGCGAGCTGAACCTGGATCCGAAGCTGGCGGAGTACCGTCGGCGGCGCCTCGAGCCCGGCGCCAACCGTGCGCTGACGGCGGCGACGCGCTTCGACGGCGACGTCCTGGTCGTCGAGTCGGAGCACGACACCGTCATTCCGCGCGAGGTCGCGGCCAACTACCTGCACGCATTCGAGCCCGCGGGCTCGCGGCGTCACGAGGTGCTCGCCGGCGCCGATCACGGGCTCTCGCGCGAAGCGTGGCGCCGCGAGTGGGGCGAGCTGCTGGTCGACTGGGTGGCGACGCGCCCGGCGGCCGGGCCGGAGTCCTAGGCGACGGCGCGCAGGACGCGCCGCGCGATCTCGGCCTTCGGCTGGACGCCGACGATGCGATCGATTTCGCGGCCGCCTTTGAACACGAGCAGCATCGGGATGCTCCGTACGTCGAGGCGTCCGGCGGTCACGGGATTGTCGTCGACGTTGAGCTTGGCGACGCGGACCTGCCCGGCCAGTTCCGCCGCCAGCTGATCGACGATCGGCGCGATCATCCGACAGGGCCCGCACCACGGCGCCCACGCGTCCAGCAGCACCGGCACCGGCGAGCGCTCGACCTCGCTCGCGAACGTGGCGTCGGTGACCGTGACAGGCGCCGTGTCCTGGACGCCGATCGGCAGTGGACGTTTGCAGCGGCCGCAGACGGGCTGGCCTCGCGTCTCGAGCTTGTCCATCGGCACGCGATTGGTCGCGCCACACGCCGGACACCGGACGAGCTGCGAGTCGCTCATAGCTCGATTATGCCGCGCGCGCCAAGCGTGGGCGCCGGATCGCTAGCGCGCGAGCGGGTCCGGACGCAGCTGGAACTTCACGACCTTGCTCGTCGTCCCCTTGCCGCCTTCCATGTGGAAGGGTGCGCGCGTACTGACGGTCGCCCACAGGCCGCGCCCCTTCCAGCCGGTATCCGGGTCGTCGATGCGTCCGTCCATCCACTTCGTGTAGAAGCCGAGCGGGTACGGCACCCGCAGATTGACGAAGTTGCCGTTCACGAGCGCGAGCAGCGACTCGTTGCCGTTGCCCGTCGCGATCGGCACGTCGCGCCCGAGTCCTAACGTGTCGAACTGATCGACCCACGTGTAATAGCTCGCCTCCGCGCTGCCGGTCTCCGTCACGTTGGCCAGCTGCGGACCCGGGAAGGGATAGAGCGTCCAGCCCTCGGGACAATGTTTGCCCGTCACCGTCGGACCGTTGAGCGGGCCCTTGCATTTCTTTCGATCGAAGCTTGCGATGTGACCGCTCGACAGCGGCGTCCACACGACGCCGCGTCGATCGATGTCCATGCCGCGCGGGCCATAACCCGGCAGCGGCGGCTCGAAGACTTCGGCCAGCGCAGTGGCGGGTGGGTTCGTGCCGGGATCGAGGCGGATGACGTAGCCGGGGAATCCGAGCACGCTTCCCCACACGGTGCCGTCGTTCGGGTTGACGGCGACGCCGTAGAACGCGGCGGCGATGCGCTTGTCCTTCGTGGGATCGACCGGCTCGTTCGGCTCGACGTAGGCGTCGCGCTTGCCGTTGCCGTTCGTGTCGAGAATCAGCGCCGTCCAGCCCTGCGATCGCACTTCGTCGCCCGTCTCGTCGAACATCCGGCGATTGAGCCAGCCGATGACGCCGCTCTGCGGGCCGCCCGCGCTGGTCCACAGCGTGTTGTTGGCGTCCTCGGCGAAGACGAGATGGTGCGTCGGGAAGCACGTGCTGATGAGTGTGATCTTGCCCGTGCGCGGGTCGTACACCGAGAGGTGGCGATTGGACGTCTCGATCGGCGTGAGCTTCGCGGACGGATGGGCGGAGCCCTTCTTGCAAAAATCCGGATTCGCCGGCGGGCGCACGCGCGACGTGAACCAGACGCGTCCCTTCTCGTCGAACATCGGGTTGTGCATGCTGGTCTGGCTGTCCCAGATACGCTCGTCGCCCCAGTACGCGGACGGCAGCATCGGGTTCTGCTTCGACGACGGCGTGTTCGGATCCCGCACCGGCATGCGGATCTGCGTGGCGCGATGGCGCACG
>QHSO01000139.1 GCA_003220475.1 Candidatus Rokuibacteriota bacterium
TCACTGACGGGTATCGCGCTCGTGGGCCTGCTCATCGCGGTGCCGACGGTGGCGTCGGCCCAGGCCCAGCCGCGCCAGGAAACAACCAAGGAATCGAAAGACTCGAAGGTCGCGCGCGGCGACCAGCACTTCATGAAGGAGGCCGCGGAAGGCGGCATGGCCGAGGTGCAGCTGGGGCAGCTCGCGAGTCAGCGCGCGAGCTCGGACAGCGTGAAGCAGTTTGGCAAGCGGATGGCCGACGATCACCAGAAGGCCGCCGACGAGCTGAAGCAGCTGGCGTCGCAGAAGGGCGTCGCGCTGCCGACGTCCCTCGACCGCGGCCATCAGCGTCTCTACGATCGGCTGTCCAAGCTCAGCGGCGCGGACTTCGATCGTGCGTACATGAAGGAGATGGTGAAGGACCACGATCGGGACGTGAAGGCCTTCCAGAAGGAGGCCAATTCCGGTAAGGATCCTGACCTGAAGGCCTGGGCGGCGAAGACGCTGCCGACCCTGAAGGACCATCAGCAGCAGGCCAAGCAGGTGTCCGCGAGCGTGCAGGGCAAGAGCAGCCCGGCCGCCTCGCCGGCCCAGAAGTAGCGCGCAGAACGCCGGCTTCATCACTCGCTTCGGCGAGGGAAGCCGGCGTTCGCTCACCCCGCCTTTTTCTTTTCGCGCTCCGCGACGGGCAGGCCGGCGTTCTTCCAGGCCGTGAACCCGCCTTCCATTTCGACCACGCGGGGCAGGCCCATCTGCTGGGCGACGTCGGCCGCGAGCGCCGAGCGCCAGGCGCCATTGCAATAGAAGACGAACTCCTTGCCCGAGGCGAAGACGTCCTTGTGATACGGGCTCTCGGGATCGATCCAGAACTCGAGCATGCCTCGCGGGCAGTGGAACGCGCCGGGAATGATCGTCGACCAGCTGGCGGAAACCCTTCTTCAGCTTCATCTCGCGCCTCCTGATTCGCCGCCCGCGCTACTCGGTGGCGAGCGTGGCGCGGCGTTCGCGGTGATAGTCGGCGAGCGCGACGTTGGCCTTCGCGATCGTCTCCGTCTCGTCGGCGACGCGCGCGACGTCGCACCCGCGCACCGCCACATAGAGCTCGTCGTCGCCCGCGCCGGTGTACACGCGGTTGCCGATGCAGCCCGTGCTCGCCACCGTGCCAGCCGTCAGCGCCGCGGGCAGCGCCATGCACGTCGGGCGCCCCAGGAACGGAACGTTCGTCGCGACGCCGGCGCGGACCGCGGCCTCTTGCAGCAACATCAGGCGCCCCGGCGGACCGATGAAGAGCACGACGTCGGGATCGACGGGCGTGTCGCCGAGCGGCGCGTACACGATGGCGCCGGGCGACTTGGGCAGGCGCGCGATCCCGGGGACCTCGTCCATCTTCAGATAGCCGAGGCCGGTCATGACCTCGAGCACCTGCGGCAGCTCGCCGGCGCGCTCGCTCGGCAGCGGGATGTTGTGCGTGTGAGCCCCGACCGGACAGTTGTAGTGGTCGGCCGGCACCGTGTAGAACGCGCGCCCTTCCATCGCGAGCCGCCAGAACGAACAGCCCGACGGCTCGGACCCGGAGAACTGCTTCACGCCCGCCGGCGGCGCCTCGCGAAACGCGACGGCAACCGGTCTCCGCGTGAGTCCCACATGCGCACGCAAGCGTGTCTCGATCGCGCCATAGTCGATCATGCGCCGCCTCCTCGCACCGCCTCCCACACGTGCTCGGGATGCTTGGCGGCGTCGGCAACTTTCTTCCAGTGTTTGCGTACGAGGCCGTCGGGTCCGATCCACACGGTCGAGCGGATGACGCCCGTCGTCTTCTTGCCGTACATCATCTTGTCGCCGTACGCGCCCCACGCGGTCATCACTTTGCGATCCGGATCCGACAGCAGCGTGAACGGCAGCCGGTACTTCTGCGCGAACTTCGTGTGCGACTCGCCCGAATCGGACGAGATGCCGAGCACGACGACGCCGGCCTTCTGCAGCTCCTTGTTCAGATCGCGAAACCCGCAGGCCTCCTTGGTGCAGCCAGGCGTGTCGTCCTTGGGATAGAAGTAGACGACGACGTCCTTGCCCTTGAAGTCGCTGAGCGAGACCGATGTGCCGGCGGCGTCCTCGAGCGTGAAATCCGGCGCCTTGCGTCCTTCGACGATCGCCATGGGAGTCCTCCTGCTTCTTCGACGCGGTCAGCCGACGATCGGATGCTCCGCCGCGATCAGCACCGGGGAGCGCGCGAGATCGATGAACGTCCGCTCGTCCTCCACCAGGCGGCGCCCGGCCGCCTTGCCCTCGGGCGTGCCGCCGGCGGCGGCCAGCGCCTCCAGGCTGTCGAACCATAGCTCGGCCACGCCGTCGTAGGCCTCGGGGCCGTCGCGCCCGCGACGGAGCGCGTCGTTCAGCGGCGTGTCGAGCGTGTGCGCCTGCACGTAGCGCCGGATGCCGAGCGCCTTGGCCGACTCCCGCACGAGCGGGCCGTGGCGCTCGCGCCAGTAGCGCTGAAATTCCTCGCGCGAGAGATGCGGCAGGCGCGTGAGACAGAACACGAGCTTGACCATCAGCGCACCTCGAAGCGCCATGTGTCGCCATGGCGGACGATGATGGTGCATGAGATCGCCGGTGATGACCGCATCCGCGTCGCGCGAGCGAAGGCGCACACTCGCGTGCCCCGGCGTGTGACCCGGCGTGGGCTCCAGCCAGATCTCGTCGCTGATCCGATGGTCCATCTCGACCAGCGTCGCGAGCCCGGCGTCCAGCACCGGCGTGACGCTGTCGTGCATGATCCGCGTGGTGTCCTCGTCGCGCTCGCTCGACCAGTGCTCCCACTCGCGCCGCGCGAACAGGTGACGCGCGCGCGGAAACGTCGGAACCCAGCGTCCGTTGTCGAGCCGCGTGTTCCACCCGACGTGGTCGACGTGCAGATGCGTGCAGATCACCACGTCCACCGACTCCGGCGCCACGCCCGCTACGCGCAGGTCGTCCAGGAACGTCGTCCGCATCATGTGGAACGGCTGCCGCCCGCCGCGATCCTTGTCGTTGCCGACGCACGTGTCGACGAGCACGGTCAGTCCCGGCGCGCGCACGACGAAGGTGTGGATCGACTGCAGGAACCGGCCCTTGTCGTCGAGGAAATGCGGCGCGAGCCAGGCGCGATGGCGTTCCACCGCCTCGGGCGTCGCGTCCGGGAGCAGCCACGTTGGCCGCGTCGGTCCGGCGCGCTCGACGACCGCGTCGACGCGCAGACGGCCGAGGCTGAGCGCGCGCATCACGGACGCAGCCGGGCGCGGATGCGCTCGATCGCTTCCTCGGTCTGCTCACGCGACCCGAACGCCGTCAGACGGAAATAGCCCTCGCCGCTCGGCCCGAAGCCCGCGCCGGGCGAGCCCACGATGTGGAGCTCGCTCAGCAGACGATCGAAGAACTCCCACGACGACACACCGGCCGGTGTGCGAAACCAGATATACGGCGCGTTGCGGCCGCCGTAGACCGTGAAGCCGGCGGCGGCGAGGCCGTCGCGGATCACGCGCGCGTTGGCCATGTAGAAGTCGATCAGGGCGCGCACCTGCTTGGCGCCCTCCGGCGTGTACACCGCGGCGGCGGCCTTCTGGATCACGTACGGTGGGCCGTTGGACTTCATGTTCACGCGGCGCGCCCACAGCGCGTTCAGGCTGTGCGCGCGGCCGTCGGCGCTGCGACCGACGGCCTGCTTGGGCACGACGGTATACGCCAGACGCATCCCGGTAAACCCCGCGTTCTTCGAGAACGACCGGCTCTCCAGCGCGACCTCGCGTGCCCCCTCGATCTCGTAGATCGAGTGCGGCACGTCCTCGTCGACGATGTACGCCTCGTACGCCGCGTCGTAGAAGATGATCGCGTCGTTCGCGCGCGCGTAATGCACCCAGCGCGCGAGCGCCTCGCGCGTCGCCACGGCGCCGGTGGGGTTGTTCGGATAGCAGAGATAGATGAGGTCGACGTGGCGATCGGGCAGCGCCGGCTGGAACGCGTTCTCGGCCACGCACGGCAGGTACACCATGCCCGCGTAGCGGCCGCTCGCGTCGGCCGGACCCGAGCGTCCGGCCACGACGTTGCTGTCGGCGTACACGGGATAGACGGGATCCATGAGCGCGACGACGGCGTCGGACGCGAAAATCTCTTGAAGGTTGGCGCTATCGCTCTTGCCGCCGTCGCTGACGAAGATCTCGTCCGGCGACAGTGCGACGCCGCGCGGGCCGAAGTCCTGCGCGGCGATCTCCCCGCGCAGCCACTCGTAGCCGACGTACGGACCGTAGCCCTTGAACGTCTCTGCGCGGGCCATGTCGTCGGCCGCCTCGTGAATCGCGCGCACCACCGCCGCGGGCAGCGGCCGCGTCACATCGCCGACCCCGAGGTCGATGATGCGCGCGGCCGCGTGCGCGTCGGCGAACGCCTGCGTCCGCCGCCGGATCTCGGCGAACAGATATGCGGCGCGCAGGTTCAGGAAGTGTTCGTTGATCCGGGGCATGGCGCGCCCGCAGTATAATCCGCCGCCCCGAGCGTGGCACCTGGAGGTCGCGATGGTCCTGCGTGAAGACAACGTCATCGAAACGGTCACGGGCGACCGCTCGCCGCACTACGAGCCGTTCGGCTGGCACCACTGGCCGGAGCACCCATGGCTGTCCTACCGCGGCGCGTGGCCACGTGCGCACCGCGATGAATTGCTGGCTGCGCGCCGCCGACTACTACCGCCAGGCCGAGTTTTTCCTGGGCGCGGCCGATCCGCGGCGGCTGGTGACATTCACGAAGATGGAGCGTGCGAGCCACAGTTTCCTTGCGCATCTCAGCCCGCCCGGCGAGGTGCTCGAGATTCCGTACGAAGGCGCGTCGCTGTATGCGTACTTCGTCTCCGCCGGCACCTCGACCGAGCGCCAGCCGTGCCTCATCTCGATGGGCGGGCTGGATTCGATCAAGGACGAGATGTGGTTCATGCAGGCGCGCGGCGCGCTGCAGAGAGGCATCTCCGTGCTCATGATCGACGGCCCGGGACAGGGCGGGACACTCCGCCGCCACGGGATCGTGACGCGGCCAGACTACGAAGTGCCCATCGGCCGCTGCGTCGACTACCTGATGTCGCGGCGCGACGTGGATCCTTCCCGGATCGCCGTCTGCGGCTCGAGCCTCGGTGGCTATTACGCCGCGCGTGCCGCCTCACGCGAGCCGCGGCTTGCCGCCTGCGTCTCCCACGGCGCGATCTGGTCGATACACGAGTTCTGGAAGAACGCCGACGAGCGGCATGGCCTGGCCGGCCACATCAAGTGGGTGTTCGGCGTGAAGACGATGGCGGACGCCATCGAGCGGTTCAAGGCGTTCACGCTCGACGGCGTCCTCCAGGACATGCGGTGTCCATACCTCATCCTGCACGGCGGCCACGACGTCCTCGGCATGTCGCAGGCCACGAGGGTTTACGAGTACGCGAACGCGCACGGCCTCGACGTCACGCTGCGGTTCGTCACGCCGGAGGAGACGGGCGCCGAACACTGCCAGCACGACAACCCGACCATCGGCCAGGAACTCATCGGCGATTGGCTGGCCGACGTGTTCGGGATCGATCAGCGCGCGGTCTTGGCTCGCATGCAGTCGCGATAGGCCGCGCGGTATGCCGGATCGTTCGTCTTCTCCGCGTCCATGCCTTTCAGCAGGGGATCCGGCGACTCCGTGACCACCGATCCGGTCGGATCGGTCTTCTCACCGCTGCCTCCGCGACTCGCCGACGGCGGTGTCGCGCTCGCGCCCGGGGCGCCGGCCACCGGAATACCGCCGTGGGCCGGCAGCTCACGCGGCTCGCGGCTGCCGTCCGGCGCACGCTGCGCCAAATCGCGCCCGGGCGCGCCGGGCGGCGCCGGCAACGCGCTCGCCCCCGTCTTTTGCGCTGCTTGCTGATTGCAGCCCGCGATGTCGCTCAGCGTCGGCTCCGCGGCAACGGCCACCGTCGCCGGCAGCACGACCGCCAAGATTGCAAACCCGGCCACGCGAATCGGTCCGAGAGTGATCATTGCAAAACCTCCTTGCGGCGATTCGTCCGAAGAACCATGCACGTGCAAGGCTGCGGCCATCCGCGCTCGGTGGCATATCGTTCGCTCACCCACCTCGTCTCCGATCACGAGCCCAAGGAGGATGAGTCATGGCGAAGGCGCAGGGGGCGAAGGCGCAGGGGCGATCGGACCGCAACGTGCGTGACATCATGGTCAAGGAGGTCGTCACGATCGAGCCGTCGGCGTCGCTCACCGACGCGGCGCGCGCGATGGAGGACGCCAACATCGGGATGCTGCCCGTCGTGCAGGACGGCAAGGTTCTCGGCGTCATCACCGACCGCGACATCGTCGTGCGCGCCGTCGCGCGCGAGGCCGACCCGGCCAGCACCGCCGTCGGCGACTGTCTGTCGATCAACGCCATCGTGGCGCATCCCGACTGGACGCCCGAGCGCGCGATGCAGACGATGGCCCAGGCGCAGGTCGGTCGGCTGCCGGTCCTGGACGACGAGGATCGACTGGTGGGCGTGGTGACGCTGAGCTCGATGGCGTTCCGCGCGCCTGAAAAGGGCGAGGCCCTCGAGGCGGCGCAGGAGGTTTCGCGCCGCTCCGCGAAGCGCTCGGCCTAACGGCTATCGAGGCGCTGGGGGGCCATTTCGGGGCCCCCCAGCTTCAAGGTGGCCCGTTCCGTTTCCTCGTCGGCGGGAAAGAAGCTCTCGACGCGAACTTCCTGCAGCGTGATGTCGTGGGGCGTGCCGAGCATCGTCAGCGTCGTGAAATACCGCAGCGTGAGATCCCCCTTGCGAAACTCGATCGGCAAAAACGGCGCAGGAGAGGCGTCGAGGTCCAGCGCGCGCCACTGCCGTGGCGTGTCGGGATATGCGAGGAGCTCCTCGAGCAGCGCGCGCGTCTCGGCGTCGGCGAAGCCGGTGGCCACGTCGCGGTGCAGCCATTGGATGAGCGAGGCGGCGGTCGGCTCCCAGTTGACGATCCACGGGCGGAATCCCTTCGGGTGGAACATGAGGCGCATCGCGTTGGGTGCGCCCAGCGTGGCGACGCTCGCCGGATCGAGGAAGATGGCCTGCACCCGCGCGCTGCCGTCGTTGACCTTCAGCACGTTCCAGTGGCGGTCGAGCACCAGCGCGGGATAGGGCTCTTGCTGGCGCAGGATGTAATCGAGCGCGCGGCGCGCCTGGGCGAGCGCCGGCGCGTCGAGGTTGGTCGCGCGATAGATCGCCGCGTAGCCGGCGGCCGTGAGCAGGTCGTTGCGATCGCGGAAGGGGACGTCGAGTGCGCGGGCGAGGAGCACGACCATCTCACGGCTCGGCGTCGCGCGACCGGTCTCGACGAAGCTGAGGTGGCGCGAGGACACGCCCGCCTCCACGGCGAGGTCGAGCTGGCTCATCCCCCGGCGCGCGCGCCACTCGCGCAGCAGCCGCCCGAAGCCACCTTCCGTGATCGTCTTCTCCACGGCGCGGATGCTAGCATCTCGGCGTCAGGCGGGACATTACCTCGCGGGTAATTGAGAAGACGGCGCGGTCCGCAGATGCTGCGTCGCGGAGGTGGCCGGTGGATCTTCAAAGCGTGCACAAGGGAACGCTCGCAGAGCATCTCGGCATCCGTTTCGTGGAGACGACGCCCGAGCGCGTCGTCGCGGAACTGGATCACCGGCCAGCGCTGACCACCGTCGGCGGCGCGCTGCACGGCGGCACGCTGATGGCGCTCGCCGACACCGTCGGCGCCGCGGCCACGTTTCTGAATCTCCCCGCCGGCGCGAGCACGACCACGCTGGAATCCAAGACGAACTTCTTCGCGGCCGGCAAGTCGGGCACGGTGCGCGCGGAAGCGACGCCGCTGCATCGCGGGCGCCGCACCCACGTGTGGCAAACGCGCGTGACGGATTCCACCGGTCGGCTCCTGTCCCTCACGATCCAGACGCAGATGGTCTTGGAAAAGTAAGACAGAGGAGCGCCCCGGCTCCGCCGGGGCGCGACGAACGTTGGGGGGTTTGGGGGGCCATATCGGGGCCCCCCAAGTTAACGTCCGCTGCCGAGCCGGAACAGCGTCCAGCCCGCGGCCAGCGCCAGCACCCCCGAACGCGAACGACGGCGTGTACGAG
Organism: Candidatus Rokuibacteriota bacterium; assembly: GCA_003220475.1. Taxonomy (GTDB): domain Bacteria; phylum Methylomirabilota; class Methylomirabilia; order Rokubacteriales; family CSP1-6; genus AR12. The sequence goes on from QHSO01000139.1 coordinate 8,098, forward strand.
CCGGTCAGGTCGTGCACGAACCCCGCGAGCGCCGGCCCGAGACCCGCGCCGCTGCGCCATCCCAGGCCGACGACGCTCATGATCGTCGCGAGTGCCGCGAGGCCGAAGACGTCCGAGACGGCTTTGCCCCGCGACTCCAAAGGCCGATGAACAGCGCGACGACGACCCGCCAGCGCGGCGCGAGCATGCCCGGTCATCGTACGATACGCGTCATGGCCAAACCCTACGTGCTCGAGTTCGGGATGGGAGTCGATGTGCACGGCGCGGACGCGACGACGGCGGCGCGCCGCGCGGTCTCCGATGCGATCCGTCATTCCAGCCTGCCGTTCTTCGCCGACGTCCGCGCGCGCGGCGGCCGTATGCTCGTGGACGTGACGGTCGGCGTGCCGGATCCCAAGACGGTCGACGTGGCGGCCGTGAAGCGCGAGCTGCCGCACGGCGAGGTGACGGTACGCGCGGTGGAGGGCGGGCTGCGCGTCCCCGTCGGCGACACGATCATCGCCTGCGTGGCGATCACCGTCAGCGTCGAGGGATGAGGCGCGCGCTCGTCCTGGCGGCGCTGCTGCTGTTCGGCGGCGTCGCCGCCGCCTCGCAGACGACGCTCACGGGCGCGGAGGGGCATCCGCGCTTCCGGCTTCCGTTGCGCCTGCACGTCGCCTCGTTCGGCGATGCCGGGCTCGACGAGGCCGCCGCGCGCGCGGTCGACGACTGGAATGCGCTGGCGCGCGAGGTCCTGGCCACCAGCGTCTTTGCGACCGTGGTCCGTGCCCAGGACGCGCAGATCGTCGTGCGCGTGGAGCCACCCGCGGCGTCGGGCCTGATGGGCGTCACCGAGGTCGAGAGCGACGGTGGCATCATCCGATTGCCGGTGCGGATCGCCATCGTGGCCCCGCAGCCGCGCGGCCAGGTGAACCGCGATCTCGTGCTCTACCAGGTGGTCGCGCACGAGCTCGGACACGCGCTCGGCCTCGCGCACGCGGCCGATCCGCGCTCGCTGATGTGTTGCGCATCCGGCCAGGTGAACCTCGACGACCCGGCGACGCGCGAGGCCTACCTCGCCGCGCGGCGTCGCCCCGACGTCCGTTCGGTGAGCGCGCAGCTGACCGAGCACTATCGCCGCATCTGGGGCCAGCGCTGACGCCGTGGTGCGATACTCTCAGACCATGACGACACCAGCCGCCGCGATTCGCCATCTCTGGACGCACAAGACGCAGGACCATCCGTGGCTCTCCGACCGCGAGCTCGTCATCGACCGCGCCGAGGGCGTGTGGGTGTGGATGGAGGACGGCACGAAGCTCATGGACGGCTTCGCGGGCCTGGCCGTCGTCAACGTCGGTCACGGCCGCCGGGAGATTGCGGAAGCGATCGCGGAGCAAACCGTGCGTCTGGCGTACTACCCCACCACGCGGCAGTTCTCCAACCGTCCGGCCGCCGAGCTGGCGGCGAAGCTGGCCACGCTGACGCCGGGCGATCTCGACTACACGCTGTTCGCCACCAGCGGCTCGGAGGCCAACGAGCGGGCGATGCAGATCGCGCGGCATTACTGGATCGCGCGCGGCAAGCCCGACAAGCACAAGGTCATCTCGCTGCAGGGCGGCTATCACGGCGCGACCATGGGCACGTTCGCCGTGTGCGGGCTGCCGCACATGACGGCCGCGTACTCGGCGCTGCAGCCGGCGGGCTTCACCAAGGTCGCGCCGCCCTATCCGTTTCGCGATCGCGGCGCCGGAACGGACGCGCAACTCGTCGAGCGCCGCGCGCGCGAGCTGCGCGATGCGATCGTCAAGGAAGGCGCCGACACCGTCTCCGCCGTGATCATGGAGCCGGTGCTGTCGTCCGGTGGCTTCATCATCCCGCCGCTGGGGTGGCTGCGCGCCGTGCGCGAGATCTGCGACGAGCTCGGCGTCCTCATGATCGCCGACGAGGTCATCACGGGCTTCGGCCGCACCGGGAAGTGGTTCGGGGTCGACCACGAAGGCGTCGTCCCCGACCTCATGACGGTGGCCAAGGGCATCACGTCGGGCTACCTGCCCCTGTCGGGCACGATCGCGCGCGGCCGCCTGGCCGACGCGTTTCCCGAGACCAGCACGCAGGAGGTCGTCCATCCCAACACGTATGCGGCGCATCCCGTGGCGTGCGCCGCGGCGCTCGCGAATCTGCAAATCATGGAGAAGGATCGCCTCGTCGACAACGCCGCGGTCATGGGACAGCGCCTGCTGGACGGGCTGCGACAGGCGGTGACGGGCAAGCGCATCGTCGGCGAGGTGCGCGGCCGCGGGTTGCTCGTGTGCGCGGAGCTGGTGGCGCCGGACGGCTCGGGCCAGCCGCTCCCGGCCGCGGAAGTCGCCAAGCTCGACCGCAAGGCGTGGGAGCGCGGCGCGATCGTCTACGCGCGCGGCCAGGTCGTGCGCCTCGCGCCGCCCCTCTGTATCACCGCCGCCGAGGTCGACCGGCTTGTCGACGTCGTCGCCGCGAGCATCAGCGAGCTGGACGCCGAGGTCACGCGCTAACCGCCAGTGGCCCTCGCCGAGCTCGCGCGCGAGCGCTACGTAAGCCTCGCGACGTTTCGGCGCAATGGCGCCGAGGTGCGCACGCCGATCTGGTTCGCTGTCGTCGACGAGCGCCTGTGGATGATGACAGGCGGCGACTCCGGCAAGGTCAAGCGCCTGCGCAACGACCCGCGCGTGCGCGTGGCGCCGAGCGACGTCCGTGGCATCGTGCACGGTGCCTGGCGTGACGGCACCGCGCGCATCGTCGACGAGCCACGCCTGATCGCGGACGCGCACGCGATGCTGCGCGCCAAGTACGGCTGGCAAGTCACGCTGCTCGACCTCTTCTCGCGGTTGAGTGGTCGTATCCGGCGGCGGGTGTGGCTCGAGGTGGCCCTTCGGTGAATGCGGCATTGCCGGCCAGAGCTCGCGGGTAGTAAAATGCTACCAGATAGGTAGCAAATAGCTACCGCAGCCGCTGGGGAAGGAGCCTGAGGGCGATGCCCGCACCCGTGAAGATCTCGGACAGGCTGCTCGCGCGCGCGAAGGAGGAGGCGAAGAGCACGCAGCGCTCGGTGACCGCCCAGATCGAGCATTGGGCGACGCTCGGGCGCGCGGTCGAGGTCATGACGGCTCACCGCGATGCGCTGATGCTCAAGCGTGCCGGCGAGAGGTTGTCGATGCCGAGCTGGGTGCGCCGCGAGGACGTGGAAGCGGCGTTGATCGAGCTGATGCACGGCACCGATCGGGAGGCGGTCAAGGCCACGATTCGAGGCCCCGGCGGACCGCTCTACGAAGAGGATCCCGACGATCCCGATGGCGTGATCCAGATCGCGCCGGATGGTCGCCGCACGCGTGGGCACTTCGAAGGGCGAACGTTCGTTCCCACCGCCGGTGCGGCTACCGCCAAGCCGGCTCGGCGCGAGCATGAGCGTCCCCCCGTTCGCATCGCTGCGCGCCGCCGCCGCTGACGAACGGCCGGTTCTCGTTGTCCTCGCCGGTCCGAATGGTGCGGGCAAGTCGACATTCTTCGCCCAGCACCTGCATGGACTCGGCCTGCTGTTCGTCAACGCCGATCACATCGCGCGACTGCTGCGCGACGCGGAACCGGGACTGCCGAGGCTGCAGCTCGAGCGACGCGCGTTCGACGAAGCCGAACGATTGCGGGCGGATCTGATCGACTTGCGGTTCGGTTTCTGTACCGAAACCGTGTTCTCCGATCCGGCCGGCGCCAAGCTGGACTTCATGGAGCGCGCACGGTCCGCCGGCTTCGTCGTGCTCCTCCTCTTCATCGGTCTCGCCGGTCCGGCGCTGTCGGTCGCCCGCGTGGCCACGCGCGTCGCACGAGGCGGCCACGACGTTCCGGACCACAAGCTCTTCGCGCGCTATCCACGAACGTTGAGAAATCTCAGAGCGGCCGTCGGCGCCGTCGACCGTGCGTTTCTCTTCGACAATAGCTCGCTCGACACGCCGTATCGGCCGGTGGCGGTCTACGCGGACGGCCGAGTGGCCGAGCGATTTCCGCCGCTGCCGCGCTGGACGCGGGGGCTGCCGGGACTGTAACGCGAGCGCGCGCTACGCCAGCTCGGCGAGAAATCGGGCGAGCACGCTGGCCGGGAGCAGCGCCGGCGCACCGGTGACGTCGCGGACCACCTGCTTCATCGTGCGCGTGAACCCCTGACACTCCATCACGATCAGCGTCGCGCGTGCGCGGTGCAGCTCCTCGGCGGCAGCGATCAGTCGCGACGGCTCCTCGTACGGCGAGGCGACGGTCACCATCACGCCGGGATCCACGCGCGACCAGCGCGCGGCGGACGACGCCTGCTGCTCCTTGATCGGCACGATGACGCCCAGCCGGCCACCGTCGAACGCCGCGTCCACGACCGCCGCGAGGCAGCGCTCGGGCAGCAGCACCGGCCGCGCGCTCCTGAACGGCGGAAAGACGCCGGCACAGAGGATCGCAAAGGCGTCCGCCTCGTCAGCTAGCCGATCGATGCACGCCTGGATGCGCGGCACGATCCGACGCTTGGCCACGAGCACCTCGCCGTCGTCGCGCAGATGTGTGATCAGTGCGTCGTCGTCGCCGGGCGCCGGCGCCAGCGCGTCGATCTCTTTGCGCGTGAGCCCGTCGAGCGCGCCCGCCTGCACGATGCGCACGCCTTCGAGCAGCGTCGCCATCTCGCCCACGATGTCGTCGCGCGGCGTCTGCCCGATGGTGATCGCGCCGACGGTCTTCACGCCAGCCGCCCCGCGAGCGGCGGCACCGGCGGTGCCTCGGGCAAGTACTGGCCGAAGCCGGGCTTCTGCTCGAGCTCTCCGGCCGGGTTGAGGAGGACCTGGCCGCGCACCAGCGTGGTCCACGCGCGGCCGCGCACGCTCCAGCCTTCGTAGGGCGTGTAGCCGGCCATGCTGAGGTGATCGCGCTGGCGAATCGTCCACTCCGCACCCGGATCCCAGATCGTCAGATCGGCGTCGGCGCCGACGCGGATCGTGCCCTTGCGGGGAAAGAGCCCGAAGATGCGCGCGGGGTTTTCGGCGAGCGCGCGCGCCATCCACGACGGCGGCAGCCCGCGCTTCACCACGCCCTCGTGCCACACGAGCGGCGCCAGCGTCTCGAGCGAGGGCGCGCCGAACGGGATCGGCACGCCCTGCGCGTCGACGAAGATGTTCGTGCGTCCCGGCTCCTTGAACTTCGGCAGTCGCGGCGCATGATCGCTCGCGATCGTGTGGATGGCGCCCGCCGCCGAGCCCGCCCACATCGCGTCGCGATCGCGGCCGTGCGCGGGACGCAGCGGCGGCCCGATCTTGGCGAACGGGCCGAGCTTCGCCATCTCCTCGTCGCTCAGCAGCAGATACTGTGGACACGTCTCCGTCCACACGCGCTGGCCCTCGGCCTGCGCGCGCTGGATGCGCTCGAGCCCCAGGCGCGTCGAGAGGTGCACGATGTAGACCGGGCAGCCGGTGAGCCGCCCGATGAGAATCGCGCGGTTGATCGCCTCCTCCTCCGCCCAATCGGG
>QHSO01000312.1 GCA_003220475.1 Candidatus Rokuibacteriota bacterium
CCGCGCTCATTCGCAAGATGTCCGCCGAGCGCGTGAGGGTCATCATGCACGAGAGCTGGTATCCCCGGGAAATCACCGACCTCGTCGCCCAGCGAACCGGGGCGACGGTCCTCGTGGTGCCGCAGACGCCCGGCGCCGTGAAGGCAACCGACGACTACATCGCACACCTCGACCATCTCGTCGGCGCCATCGCGGACGCGCTGCGGTAGCGGATAGCTACGCCGAACTCTTCGATCTACCCGGGGACGGTGTCGTAGTGATCCCAGTTGCCGATCACGTCCTTGGCGTAGAGGTCGGCGATCTCTTCCTTCGAGTAGCCGAGCAGCCCCGCTAAGACTTCCTCGTTGTGCTCGCCGACCTTCGGCGTCGAGCCGACGACCGCCGCCGTGCGGCTGAAGTGCCAGAAGTCGCCGGACACCGCGATCGAGCCCGCCAGGAAGTCCGGTACCTCAACCATCGCGCGCCGCTCCCACGGGTGCGAATCCCGCGCCGCCTGCGGAATCGTATTCACCGGCGCCGCGACGACGTCGTGACGCGTGAAGTGCGCGATCGCATCTTTCATCGTCATCGTGGCCATCAGCTCACGCATCGCCGTGTTCACGTCCGCCGCGTGCTTACTGCGGTCATGGCGCGAGATGAACCGCGGATCCTTCTCCCACTCCGGCTTTCCCAGGGCACTACACACGCGCGCCCAGTGATGCTGGTCGCCGGCCGCGATCAAGACCCAGCCATCCTTGCAGGGGTACATGCCGCTGGGCGCGGCGTCGGACACGCCCCGCCTGGGCTGGGTGCCCGCGCCGTGGTAGGCCGTGATCGGAATCTCGGTCAGGCTGTAGCCCGAGTCCGCGAGACACACGTCGATGCTTTGCCCCTCTCCGGAAATATTTCGCTCGAGGAGGGCGGCGAGCGTGCCGATCGCCCCGTGCAGCGCGGTGGTGCGGTCGATGATCGGCACGCCGGCACGAATCGGCGGCATGCCTTCCTCGCCTGTGACCATCGCGATGCCAGACATCGTCTGGCCAATCGGATCGTAGCCGATCTGATCACGATACGGACCGAACTGGCCGTAGGCGGAGACGTTGACCATGATCATCCGCGGGTTCAGCGTCTTGAGCACGTCGTAGCCGAAGCCCATCTCCTCGATGGTCCCGGGGCGAAAGTTCTGCACGAGCACGTCCGACACCTTGATCAGCTTGCGCAGAACCGTTTTCCCTTCCTCGTTGCGCAAGTCCATGCTCACGCTCTTCTTGCCGCTGTTGTACTGCACCCAGTACGCGCTCTGCCTGCGGACCCAGGGCGCGTGGTAGCGGGTTTCCTCGCCGCCCAGGCGCTCGATCTTGATGACGTCGGCGCCCAGGCGTGCGAGCACCTGCGCGCAGCGCGGTCCCGCCTGATGGCGACCGAGATCGATCACGCGAATCCCGTTCAAGGGGCCTTTGCCATCTGTCATTGCGTCACTCCTTGAGCCTCGGTCGCGTCACGGCAGCGCGAACGCGACGATGTGGTCGCCCATCTTCGTCCCTGTTTCCGCGTCGAGCGCGATCACGCGATTGTACGGCGTGCTGAAGACGACCGTGCCGTCCGCCATGACCGGCGTGGCCTCGAAGGCGTAGTGACCCCAGGGGCCCGGCACGCCGACCGTCTCGCCCGTCCGATAGGTCCACGCGACGCGCAGGCGCGCGACGTTCCCACGATCGATCTGGGTCAGCGGCGAGTACCGGGAGCCGCCGGCATCGTTGCCGTAGTTCGGCCATTCGCCGCTCGAGATGGCATCGCCGCGCAATCCGGGCAGGCAGCCGACCAGCAGCAGCATGACGAGCGCGAGGGAGCCGATTCTCGAGATCAAGGCCTGCCGTCGGCGAGCCGGATCAGCTGGTCGTGGATGCGCCGATCGATCTCGATGCCCTCGCGCCCGAGCCGTGCACGCTCTCGATACGCGCGCTCGCCGGGAATCCGGATCTCCGCGACGCCGTCCTGCCGCGGCGTCGCCTTGATGGCGGCGATCTCCGCAGCCAGTGCGTGCCGGTACTCGTCCAGGGGAACGAACAGGTCGGGCTTGAACGCGATGAAGAGATATTGCGCGCTGACGCCGAGTGCGTGGATCGCGAGCGCCAGCGCAAAGCCCTTGTGCCCGCCGAACGGCAGCAGCGCGCCGCGTCGCGCCGCCGCGGCGTCGGTCGTGGGGCGGCCATGCTCGTCGATCGCGACGCCCTCGGGCAGCGGGAGGCCGAGACGCTGCCGAAACTGGAGATCCGTGCCCATGAACGCCGCCGTGCCCAGGTCGATCACGAGCGGATCGCCCTCCATCGGAAAGCCGAACGCGATCGGGTTGGTGCCCAGGCGCGCCTGGGCGCCGCCGAGCGGAGCGACCATCGGCGGCGCGGCCACCGTGTGGATCGCGATCAGGCCCGCGCGCGCCGCCATCTCGACGTAATATGCGCTGCG
>QHSO01000140.1 GCA_003220475.1 Candidatus Rokuibacteriota bacterium
GAGGACGTTTTGTCCGTTCTCGAACCTGATCCCCTTGTAGTCGATGATCAGCTGCTCGGGCGCCATGTTGGTCTCGTTGGCGGCCTTCTGCAGCGCGGCCGGCTCGACCGACCTCGCGCGATTGATGACGTCCGCCATCCACAAGAGACCGGTGATCTCGCGCATCGCGAGCTCGCCCATGTTCTGGCCGCGGCTGTACTTCTTGTAGATCTCGTTCACCTTCTTCCACGCCGGACGCTCATGCGCCAGGTCGATGGCCGTCGGATCACGCCCGAGCCAGCCGGCGGCGCCGTTGGTCTTCTTCTGCGCCTGCAGCCATGTCTCGTCGGAGTAGGCGCCGTTGCTGGTCGCCATCACCTTGGGCATGAACCCCGCGCGCTTGGCGTCGTTCTCGAACACCACGGTCTCGGCGGGGTACTGCACGTTGAACAGGACGTCGGGATTGGCCGCCTGCAGGCGCTGGACTTCCGACGCCAGCGTCGTGGCCCCGGTCTTCGTCGTCAGGTCGAGCACGATCTTGAAGCCGGCCTTGGGCGCCAGATCGGTCGCGACCTTGCGGTTGTCTTGGCAGAAGAGGTTGTCGCAAGTGAACAGGGCGATCGTCTTCAGATCCTTGGGACCACCCTTCTCGGGCCACTCCTTGAGGAAGGTGAACACGCTGGCCACCATCGTCTTGTCGTTGGGGCCCGTGCGGAAGAACCACTTGAGGCCCTTCTCCGTCAGCGTGGGCGACGCGCAGGGATGGCACGAGAGCGGGATGCCGGCGCTCTCGACAACGGGCTGGATGAGCGAGGTGATGCCGCTCGTGCCCTCGCCGTTGATCCAGTGGACCTTGTTCACCGAGATGAGCTGCTCGACGATCGTGCGCGCCTGCTCGCCGCGGCTCTGATCGTCGCGAACGATGAACTTGATCGGCGCGCCGCCGAGACCGGGAAATCCCTTGCCCGGGCCCAGCGGAATTTGCAGATCGGGGTAGTCGTTGTTCACGATGTCCTCCGCCGTCTGCGCGGACCAGAGATACTGCTGGCCGAGGCTCGCGAAGTTGCCGGTCAGCGGCAGCACCGAGCCGACGAGGACTTCCGTGACCTTCGACTGCGCCGGCGCCATACGCGACACACCGAAGGCAGCGACGATGACGATCGCGACGAGAACGAGGCGACGTGAGAGGCGTGGCATGCGGACCTCCGCTCGCGAAAGAAAGTGGAGGCGGCGGCCGGATTCGAACCGGCGCATAACGGATTTGCAGTCCGCTCCCTTAACCACTTGGGTACGCCGCCGTGCGCTTGGGAGTGATTTTGCTGGAGCGGGAAACGGGATTCGAACCCGCGACCCCGACCTTGGCAAGGTCGTGCTCTACCACTGAGCTATTCCCGCGTGCCAGCGGAGACGGATTGTACCACGCCGCGTCAGGGCGGCGCGTCGCGCAGGGCCTCCGCGGCGTCCTCGGGTGGCGCGGGATTGATGAAAAATCCGCTTCCCCATTCGTAACCGGCCACGCGCGTGAGCTTCGGGATGATTTCCAGGTGCCAGTGAAAGTGATCCAGCGCACCCTCGCGCAGCGGCGCGGTGTGCAGCATGAAGTTGAAGGGCGGCGTGCCGAGTGTGCGGTTTATGCGGCGCAGGAACGTGCCCACCATCTCCGCCAGCCCGCGCAGCTCCTCCACGCCCGACTCCTCGAACGCCGAGCGGTGGCGCACGGGCAGGATCCACGTCTCGAACGGAAAGCGTGGCGCGAACGGCTCGAGGGCGATGAAGCCGCCGCTCTCGGCGACCACGCGGCGGCGGTCGCGCCGGTCCTGGCGGATCATGTCGCACCACACGCAGCGCTCCTTGCGCTCCCAGTACGCCTGCGAGCCGGTGAGCTCCTCGGTCACCATGATCGGGATGATCGGCGTCGCAATGAGCTGGCTGTGCGGATGCTCGAGCGATGCGCCGGCCGCCTCGCCGTAATTCTTGAAAACCAGCACGTACTCGAAGCGCGGGTCCTTCTTGAGATCGAGGATGCGATCGCGGAACGTCAGGAACACGTCGGCCACCGCGTCGGCGGGCAGCGTGGCCAGCGACGCGTAGTGGTCCGGCGTCTCGATGACGACTTCGTGCGCGCCCACGCCGTTCATCCGATCGTAGAGGCCCTCGCCCGAGGGCTCCAGATCGCCCTCGATGCGCAGCGCGGGAAACTTGTTCGGCACGACCCGCAGCGACCAGCCCGGTCCGTCGCGGCGCGTGTCCGGCGGGCGGATGGCGACGATCTCGGGCGGCGTCTTGTCCTCGTTGGCCGTGCAGAACACGCACGGTCCGCCGCGCGCGCGCACCGGCTCGGTGCTGAAGTCCGTCGGCCGCCGGGACCGCTCGGTGGAGATGATGACCCAGCGGCCCACCACCGGATCCTTGCGCAGCTCAGGCACGGCGGCCTTCCAGCGGCGCATCCTCCCGCGTCGGCGCGCGGCCGAGCAGCGATGCGAGCGCATCCGCCGCCGGCTTCCTGTCGAAGAGCACCGCGGCGACCTCCGCGCAGATCGGCAGCGAGACGCCGTGGCGCGCCGCCAGGGCGATCGCCGAGCGCACCGTCGGCACGCCCTCGGCCACCATCAGCGTCTTGGCCGAGGCCTCGCTCAGGCTGTCGCCTCGCCCCAGCGCCATGCCGAGCGAGCGGTTGCGCGAGAGCGTGCCCGTCGCGGTCAGCACGAGATCGCCCATGCCCGCGAGCCCGGCGAGCGTCGTCGGCTCGCCGCCCAGCGCCACCGCCAGTCGCGTCATCTCGGCGAGGCCGCGGGTGATCAGCGCCGCGCGCGCGTTCTCGCCGAGGCCCAGGCCGTCGGACAGGCCCGTGGCCAGCGCGATCACGTTCTTGAGCGCGCCGCCGGCCTCGACGCCGACGATGTCGCGATTGGCATAGAGACGGAACGCACGCGCGCCGAGGGTCGTCTGCAGCATCGACGCGAGCGCATCGTCCGGCGCCGCGATGACGGCCGCCGTCGGGCTGCCCGACGCCACCTCGCGGGCGAACGTCGGGCCCGACAGCGCGGCGACGCGCGCGTGGGGAAAGCGCTCACGCACGAGCTCGCTCATGCGCACGTGGCGCACGGGATCGAAGCCCTTCGTCGCCGAGACGATCATGGCGTCGCGCGGCGCGGGCACCGTGGCCAGCGTGGCCGCGAAGAATTCCGACGGCACGACCATCACGATCACGTCGGCACCGTCGACCGCCGCGGCCACGTCGGCGGTCGCCTGCACGGCGGCCGGAACGTCGAAGTCCGGCATGTAGAGCGGATTGCGCCGTCGCGAGCGGATTCCGTCCACGATCTCTCGCTCACGCGCCCACAGCCGAACCGGCGCGCCCGTCCGCGCGAGATGGATCGCGAGCGCGGTGCCCCACGAGCCGGCGCCGACGACCGCGATCATCGCGCCGATGCCTCCGCGCTCGGCGCGCGACGCTCCCCCAGTCGCCGCTCGGTGCCCGCGCGCAGGCGCGCGATGTTCTCGTGATGGCGGAGCACGATGATGATGGCCACGACCAGGGCGCCGGCCACGGCGGGCCGCGGCGCGCCGAGCGCCCAGGCGCCGAACGGCACGCACGCGGCGCCGAGGAGCGAGCCGAGCGAGACAAAGCGCGTCGTCACGACGACCGCGAGAAAGACGGGCAGCGCGGCCAGCGTGGCCAGCGGCGTCAGTCGCAACAGGGCGCCGAGCCCCGTCGCCACGCCCTTGCCGCCGCGGAAGCCGAGGAACACCGACCAGCAGTTGCCGACGACGGCGGCCACGGCGCCGACGGCCAGCGCGCCCGGCATGTCGCCGCCGATTTTCCCGGCGAGCGTCACCGCGAGCCAACCCTTGGCGATGTCGGCGGCGAGGGTGACGAGGCCCGGCAGCCGGCCCGCCGTGCGCAGGACGTTGGTGGCGCCGATGCTGCCGCTGCCGTGGCGGCGGATGTCGGTCACTCCGAACAGCCGGGCGACGAGGTATCCGACCGGCACGGCGCCCACGACGTACGCGGCAGCGGCCGCGAGGACGATCACGACCAGCGTTCTTCTTCGGGCACGATGGCGCGGTAGTCCGCCTTGCGGAAGAACCGGTAGAAGTAGTCGACCGCGGAGACGATCGTCAGCGCGACGGCAACCCAGAGCATGCCGACGGCGGCGCGGTGAAAGATCGGCGACACCATGCCTTTCTCGAGAATGAGCATCGTGACCGCGACATACTGGCTCACCGCCTTCCATTTCGCCAGGCGCGAGGCCGGCACGACGACGCCGTGGCCGGCGGACACCGCGCGCAGCCCCGTCACGGCGAGCTCGCGGCCGATGATGACGACCACCACCCACGCAGCGATCTTGTCGATCGTGAGCAACGACACGAGGGCGGCGGCGACGAGCAGCTTGTCCGCGATCGGATCGAGCAGCGTGCCGAGCGTCGTCACCTGGTTGCGGCGTCGCGCCAGCACGCCGTCGAGCCAGTCGGTGAGCGCCGCCGCTGTGAAGATGGCGGCCGCGATGAGGGCGTGCACGCGCGAGCTGGAGATGAGGAAGAGGATCAACAGCGGGACCGCGACGATGCGCGTGAGAGTGAGCCCGATCGGTAAGTTCACGCTTCGCTCCCGCTCGCCCGGTCCTTGGGCTGCGTCATTATCCACACGCGGCGACGACCTTGTCAATGTCGGCGCGGTACACCGGCACGATCCCCGCGGCATCCAGGCTCAAGCACGCGGCGACGTCGGCCGCGCGGCCCCGCGAGGCCAGATGCCGCGCCCACGACGAGTCGTGGGCCAGCCGGGCGATGTCCTTGCCGTAGGGCCGGGCCGCGGCGGTCGCCGCCTCGGCAGCCGCCGTCGCGCGCGCCCCCGGCTCGCCGGCCAGCAGCCGCTCGGCCAGGAGCCCGGCGCACACGTGGTCCTCCAGCGAGCGGGCGCCCCGCTCTCCCGAGCACAGCAGCAGCACGTCACGGCTGCCGGCGAGCGCCCAGGCGGCGGCCGGGCCGAGGTTCACGAACGCCGCCACGCCGATGGCCGCCGCGCCGCGCGCGGCGAGGAGCGCGCGTGTTCCGTTGCTGGTCGTCATGATCACCGCGCGCCCGCCGACGCGCGCGCGCGTGAACTCGAGCGGCGAGTTGCCGAGGTCGAAGCCCTCCAGTGGCTCGCCCCGCCGCTCGCCTGCGACCAGCGCGCCGGGCAGCGCCGCCTGCCGCACGCGCGCCTCCTCGGGCGTCCCCACCGGCACGATGCCCGCGCAGCCGTTGGCGAGCGCGGTGACGATGCAGGTCGAGGCCCGCAGCACGTCGATGACGAGCACCGTGCTGCCCGCGACGGCGCCGCGGTCGAGGCCGTCGGGGGTGACGGCGACGTCCACGCGCACGCTCAGGCCCGGTGGTCGCGTAGCGAGCGGATCTTCAGCCGGAGCGCGTTGAGGTTGATGAAGCCCTCGGCGTCGCGCTGGCGATAGACGGTATCGGCTTCGAACGTGGCGAAGTCCGGCCGGTAGAGCGAGCGCGGCGACCGGCGGCCGACCACGGTGACGTTGCCCTTGTAGAGCCCGAGGCGCACGGTGCCGGTGACGTCCTGCGCGCACTCGTCCATCAGCGTCTGCAGCGCGCGCCGCTCGGGCGCAAACCAGAAGCCGTAATAGATCATCTCGGCGTAGCGCGGCACGAGGCCGTCGCGCAGGTGCAGCACCTCCCGGTCGAGCGTCAACGACTCGAGCGCGCGGCGCGCGATGTGCAGAATCGTTCCGCCCGGCGTCTCGTACACGCCGCGCGATTTCATCCCGACGTACCGGTTCTCGACCAGGTCGACGCGGCCGATGCCGTGCTCGCCGCCGATCCGGTTGAGCGTCGTCAAGAGGTCCACGGGGCCCATGCGCCGGCCGTCCACGGCCACCGGATCGCCGTGCTCGAAATCGACGAGGAGCTCGATCGGCACGTCGGGCGCGGCCTCGGGCGACTGGGTGAGCTGGAACATCTTGTCGGGCGGCGCCGCCCACGGATCCTCGAGGATCCCGCCCTCGTACGAGATGTGGAAGAGATTGCGATCGGTGGAGTACGGACGCTCGGCGGTGACCGGCACGGGGATGTCGTGGTGTCGCGCGAAGTCCATCAGCGCGCTGCGCGAGTTCAGGTTCCATTCACGCCACGGCGCGATGACCGTCAGCTGCGGCGCCAGCGCGGCGTAGGTCAGCTCGAAGCGCACCTGGTCGTTGCCCTTGCCGGTGGCGCCGTGCGCCACCGCATCGGCGTGCTCCTTCAGCGCGATCTCGACCTGGGCCTGGGCGATGAGTGGCCGCGCGATCGAGGTGCCGAGCAGGTACGCGCCCTCGTAAACGGCGTTGGCGCGCAGCATGGGAAAGATGAAGTCGCGCACGAACGTCTCGCGCAGATCGACGACGTGCACGGCGACGGCGCCGGTCTTGCGCGCCTTGTCGCGGATGGGAATGAGCTCCTCCCCCTGGCCGAGGTCGGCGCAGAAGGCCACCACGTCGCAGCGATACGTCTCGATGAGCCAGCGCAGGATAACCGACGTGTCGAGCCCGCCCGAGTAGGCGAGGACGACGCGCTTGACGTCAGGCATCGTCGACGGAGCCTCCGAGCAGGTCGAGGATCACGGCCTTCTGCGCGTGCAGCCGATTCTCGGACTGGTCCAGCACGATCGAGCGCGGGCCGTCGAGGACCTGGTCGGTGATCTCCTCGCCGCGATGCGCGGGCAGGCAGTGCATGACGAGCGCGCTCGGCTTGGCAAAGCCGAGGAGCGTCTCGTTGAGCTGGTATCGGCTGAACGCCTCCTGGCGTTGGACCTTCTCGGTCTCCTGCCCCATCGACGTCCACACGTCGGTGTAGAGCACGTCGGCGCCGGTGGCGGCGCGCCGGGCGTCTTCGGTGACCTCGACGTGGCCGCCGAGCCGCCGCGCCTGGTCGAGCACGCGCTTGTCCGGCTCGTAGCCGGGGGGGCACGCGACGATCATCGACGCGCCGAGCAGCGCGCCGACGAGGACGACCGAGTGGCAGACGTTGTTCCCGTCCCCGATCCACGCCAGGCGCGTGCGGGCGGGATCGAGACCGCGCTGCCACAGCGTGAACCAATCGGCGATGGCCTGGCACGGGTGCTCGAAATCCGAGAGCGCGTTGATCACCGGAATGCTCGCGTGGCGCGCCAGTGTGTCGACGGTGGCGTGGGCGAAGACGCGCGCGACGATCGCATCGACCCAGCGCGAGAGATTGCGCGCGACGTCGGGCACCGACTCGCGCGTGCCGAGACCGATTTCCTGCCCGGACAGGTAGACGGCCCGGCCGCCCAGCTGCACGACGCCGACCTCGAAGGTGACGCGGGTGCGCAGCGACGGTTTCTCGAAGATCAGCGCGAGCGATCGGCCCGCCAGCGGCGCGCCACGTCGCCCCTCCTTCCAGCGCTGTTTGAGATCGGTGGCGAGCTCGAACAGCGCGAGGACCTGCTCGCGCGTGAGATCGCCGGCCGAGACGAGATGTCTCACGCCTTGGCCTTGGCGAGCACGCCCTTCAAGACGTCGACGGCGCGGCGGATGTCCGCGGACTCCACGATCAGCGGCGGCACCAGCCGCACGACCTTCTCGCCGGCGCTCAGCACGAGCAGCCCCTGCTCGCGGCAGGCGTCCAGCACGGGCGCGGCTGCCGTCGAGAGTTCGATGCCGATGAGCAGCCCGCGACCGCGCACCTGCTTGATCACCGAACACGAGGGCTGCAGCGCGCGCAGCGCGTCCATGAGCTCGCGCCCCATCCGGGCCGCGCGCTCCGGGAGCTTGTCGCCGATCACCGTCGTGAGCGTGGCGAGCGCGACCTGGGTGACGAACGGCGTGCCGCCGAACGTCGAGCCGTGCGAGCCGGCGGTCAACACGCTCGCCGCCTCGTCGCGACAGAGCATGGCGCCGATGGGCACCCCGTTCGCAAGCGCTTTCGCCAGGGTCATGACATCCGGCTCGACGCCCGAGTGCTCATAGGCCCACAGCTTGCCCGTCCGTCCGACGCCCGTCTGGATCTCGTCGAAGATCAGCAGCGCTCCCGACTGATCGCAGAGCTTTCGCAGCCCCGGGAGATAGTCGTCGTCCGGAACGTTGACGCCGCCCTCGCCCTGGATCGGCTCGACGAGGATGGCCGCCGTGTGGCTGTCGATCGCGCGCTCCATCGCGCGCAGGTCGTTGTAGGGCACGTGCTTGAAGCCGGGCATCAGCGGTTCGAAGCCGTGCTGGTATTTCGGCTGGCCGGTGGCGGTCACCGTGGCCAGCGTCCGACCGTGGAACGAGTTCTGGGCCGTGATGATCTCGTAGCGATCGTCGGCGAGCTTGTCCTTGCCGTACTTCCGCGCCAGCTTCAGCGCCGCCTCGTTGGCCTCGGCGCCGGAGTTGCAGAAGAAGACGCGATCCGCAAACGAGTGCTCCACGAGCAGCTTCGCCAGATGGATCTGCGGCGCCGCGTGGAAGATGTTGGAGACGTGCAGCAGCGTCGCGGCCGCCTCGCGGATGGCGCCGGTCACGACCGGATGGCAGTGGCCGAGCGAGGTCACGGCGATGCCGGTCGTGAAGTCGAGGTACTCGCGCCCATCGGAGTCCCACACGCGCGTGCCCTCGCCGCGCACGATCAGGATCGGCGTGCGGCCGTAGTTCGGGGTGTGGTACTTCGCGGACCACTCCATGAGCGTTTTGGTGTCGACGCTGTCGTTCTTCACAGTACGATCTCCGTGCCGATGCCTTCCCGCGTGAACAGCTCGAGCAGGATCGCGTGGGGCAGTCGGCCGTCGATGATGTGCGCCTTCGCCGTGCCGCCTTCCAGCGCGCGCAGCGAGGACTCGACCTTCGGCAGCATGCCGCCGTCGATGACGCCGGCCTTCACGAGCCGCTCGGCGTCCTTGCGCGCGAGCGTGCTGATGCGCTTGCCGTCCATGTAGCCGCGCTCCTCGAGCAGGCGGATCGGCTCGGCGCTGACGCGCTCGACCTCGCCGACGAGGCCGATATCGACCATCTCGCCGCCGGGCAGCCGGTGCAGGCGCCGCCGCGCGAGCAGCAGCTGGCCGTCCTTGCCGGACAACCCGACCGCTTTGCCGCCGTGGAGGTTGATGAGGCCGACGATCTCCTTGTTGATCTTGCCGACCAGCACCATCTCGACGATCTCGACCGTTTCCTCGTCGGTCACGCGCATGCCGCCGACGAACGACGGCTCCTTGCCCAGCCGCTTCATGAGCGCGCCGATTTGCGGCCCGCCCCCGTGCACGATCACGGGATTGATGCCGACGAGGTGAAGCAGGATGACGTCGAGCGCGAACGACTCCTTGAGATCGGCCTGGTCCATGGCGGCGCCGCCGTACTTGATCACGACGGACTTTCCCCGGAACTCCCGGATGTACGGGAGCGCCTCCATGAGGATCTCGACACGCTTCACTTCGTTGTCCATCGTCACAGGATGTAGCGCGAGAGGTCCTGGTCGCGCCAGATTTCGGCGAGACGCTGCCGGACGTACTCGGCGTCGATCGTCAGCTCCTTGCCCGGCAAGTCCGGGGCGTCGAACGAGATGTCCTCCAACAGCTTCTCCATCACCGTGTACAGGCGCCGCGCACCGATGTTCTCCGTGCTCTCGTTCACCCGCATGGCGATCTCGGCGATCGCGTCCACCGCCTCCGGCAGCACGCGGAGGGTGACGGCTTCCGTCTTGAGCAACTCCACGTACTGTCGCACCAACGCGTTGCGGGGCTCGGTCAGGATGCGGACGAAATCTTCTCGCGTCAAGGGCTCGAGCTCGACCCGGATCGGAAACCGGCCCTGCAGCTCCGGGATCAGGTCCGACGGCTTGGCGACGTGGAACGCGCCGGCGGCGATGAACAGGACGTGGTCAGTGCGGACCACGCCGTACTTGGTCGTGACCGAGGAGCCCTCGACGATCGGCAGCAGGTCGCGCTGCACGCCTTCGCGCGAGACGTCCGGGCCGTGGGCGGCGCTCTGGCGGCCGGCGACCTTGTCGAGCTCGTCCAGGAACACGATGCCGGAGTTCTCGACGCGCCGGATGGCCTGCGCGACGACCTCCTCCATGTCCACGAGCTTGGCGGCCTCCTCCTGGGCCAGGAGCTTGCGCGCCTCGGCCACGCGCACCCGGCGCCGCTTGGTCTTGGTCGGCATGATGTTGCTCAGCATGTCCTTGAGATGGATGCCCATCTCCTCCATGCCCTGCCCCGACAGCACCTCGATCATCGGCATGCTCTGCTGCTGGGTCTCGAGCTCGACGATGCGCTCGTCCAGGCGCCCGGCGCGAAGCTGGGCACGCAGCTTCTCCAGCGTCGCTTCACGGGAGGCGCCGACGCTCACCTGCTCGAGCGAGGCGCTGGCGAACGGCTCGGCGCCGGTCCGCGGCAGGAGCAGGTCCAGCAGCCGGTCCTCGGCGAGCCGCTCGGCTTTCTCCTGCACCTGCGCCATCAGCTCGGCCTTGACCATGTTGACGCCGAGCTCGGTGAGGTCGCGGATCATCGATTCGACGTCGCGACCGACGTAGCCGACTTCCGTGTACTTCGAGGCCTCGACCTTGACGAACGGCGCCTGCGCCAGACGCGAGAGCCGGCGCGCGATCTCCGTCTTCCCCACGCCCGTGGGGCCGATCATGATGATATTCTTCGGCGCGACCTCGTCGCGCAGCTCGGGCGGCAGGTTCTGGCGCCGCCAGCGGTTACGCAGCGCGATGGCGACCGCGCGCTTGGCTTTGCCCTGACCGACGATGTACCGGTCGAGCTCGATGACGATCTGCGCGGGCGTCAGGTTGTTCACGGTAACGGGTGCCGTGAGGCCGGCTTGAACCGCAGATGGCCCGAGCGAGATGCGCCGTGGCGGCGTGCGCCCATGCCCGGAGCGATCTTCCCCCGCATGCTCAGAGCGATTCGACGGTGATGTGGTCGTTCGTGTAGACGCAGATCGACGCGGCCACGCGCATGGCCTCGGTCACGATGGACTTGGCGTCGAGGTCGGAATGGACGACGAGCGCGCGCGCCGCGGCCAGCGCGTACGGTCCGCCCGAGCCGATGCCGATCAGCCCGTCGTCCGGCTCGATCACGTCGCCGGTGCCCGACACGATCAGCGAGTGGTCGCGATCGGCGACCGCGAGCAGGGCTTCGAGCCGCCGGAGGACACGGTCGGTGCGCCAGTCCTTGGCCAGCTCCACCGCCGCGCGCGGAAGGTTGCCCCGATGCTCCTCCAGCTTCGCCTCGAACCGGGCGAACAACGTGAACGCGTCGGCCGCCGTCCCCGCGAAGCCCGCGAGCACGCGATCCCCGTGCACCTTGCGGACCTTGCGCGCGCCCGCCTTCACGATCGTCTGGCCGACCGTCACCTGCCCGTCGCCCGCCATCGCGACCTGCCCCCGGTGACGAACCGCGAGCACAGTGGTCGCGTGAAACGATTCGCTCATGATGCTGTTCGAGCGCCGGCCTTGGCCCGGGGATGCGCAGCGTCGTACGTCTTCAACAGCTGTGCGGTGCTGACGTGCGTGTACCGCTGCGTGGTGGACAGCCGGCTGTGACCGAGCAGCTCCTGGATCACGCGCAGGTCCGCGCCGCGGTCGAGCAGGTGCGTGGCGAACGTGTGGCGCAGCGTGTGCGGGCTGACCCGACGC
>QHSO01000141.1 GCA_003220475.1 Candidatus Rokuibacteriota bacterium
GTGGAGAAGCCGCGCGAGAGTAGGCGCGGACGCGCGCGGGTGTCAAGTTTGCGAGGAGAAGCGGGACGCGTCGGGCCACCGATGAGCGTGTCGATGCACTCGACGTCGGAGGCCTCGACGGCGCTGGGGATGTTCTCGAACGCCTCGCGCTGGAGCTGCAGCGCGCCGCGCCGGCCAAGGCGCTGGCGCTCACAGGCGGCAACGCGGCCGAGGCCGCGCGACTGCTCGGCACGGTCGGGCGCGGTACGGCCGAGGGTCCGGGCGGGACGGTTCGTGCAATGCTGCGTCGGATGGCGAAGTAAACGCTTACCGCAGCTGCAGGCGCCCGCGCATGGCCGCGCTCGCGAGCGGCGGGCCGAAGGCGCCGGCCACGCCGTCGGCGAGCTCCGCGAAGCGTGCGTCGTCCACGCCGCCCTCGAGCATCTCGAGCAATGCGGCGAAGGGACGTAGGTGCTCGGCCCAGGCGAGTACGGCCTCGTCGGTCGTCTCCGCGCCGGCGATCTCGTCGTGCATCGCGCGCGCGGACGCCTGACACTCGGCGAGCGGTGCGAAGTTCGGATCGTCGTGATGGACGATCGCCTGCACGCGATCGATGACGTGCAGCGCGGCCGCGCGGCCGGCTTCGTGGCGCCGATGGCGGTCGACGTTGGCGAGCGTGGCGGAGAGCACGTCGACGACGGCCAGGAGATCGCGCAGCGAGACAAGGGCGTTGGCCGGCTTTGGCAGGACGACCTCGAGCGTGGCAACGGACTCGAGGACTTCCTCGCGCAGCGCCTGGAACTCGGCCGCCGTCGCCGCGAGCTGCGCGAGCAGGCGCTCCGAGGGTGGCATGCCGACGACCGCGACGTCGGCGGCCGCGCGTGCCGCGCGCAGGCCCAGCTCGGTGAACCGCTCCTGCACCGCGGCGATGCGCGTCCGGAGGTCGTCGATTCCGCTCGTGGTCGCCGCCGCCGTGGTCATTCCGCGGTCACCCGCAGCACTTCGTCGAGCGTCGTCACGCCGTCGGCGACCTTCTGCAGCGCCGACTCGCGCAGCGTCCTCATGCCCTGATCGCGCGCGACCTTGGTGATCTCCACCGGCGGCGCGGACTGCAGCACGAGATCCTTCACCTCGCGTGTGATCGGCATGATCTCGTAGATCGCCACGCGGCCCTTGTAGCCCGTCTGCGAGCACGTCGCGCAGCCGCGGCCCTTGGCCAGCGTGACCTTTCCTGCGCCGCGGCCGACGTACCCGTGCGTCACCAGCGTCGCCTCCTCGGCCTCGTAGCGCTCCTTGCACTCGCTGCACACCTTGCGGAGCAGGCGCTGGGCGACCACGAGGCGCAACGACGACGCGAGCAAGAACGGCGGAATGTTCATGTCGAGCAGGCGCGCGACGGTGGACGCCGCGTCGTTCGTGTGCAGCGTCGTCAGCACGAGGTGGCCGGTGAGCGCGGCGCGATTGGCGATCTGCGCGGTTTCCTGGTCGCGGACCTCGCCGACAAGGATGATGTCCGGGTCGTGACGCAGAAAGGATCGCAGCGCGGCGGCGAAGCTCAGGCCGATCTCGTCCTTCACCTGCACTTGATTCACGCGCGGCAGGTTGTACTCGACGGGATCCTCGAGGGTCAGGATGTGGACGTCCGGCGTGTTGACCGCCGAGAGCGCGGAATAGAGCGTCGTCGTCTTGCCGGAGCCCGTCGGGCCCGTGACCACGATCATGCCGTGCGGGCTGCGGATCGCCTTCTGGAATTGCTCGAGGCCCCGCGGATCGAAGCCCATCTGGGCGAGGTCGAGCCGAAGCGAGCTCTTGTCGAGGATTCGCAAGACGACGCTCTCGCCGAACAGCGCCGGGATGATCGAGACGCGGAAGTCGATCTCGCGCGAGGCGTCCCGGAACTTGATGCGCCCGTCCTGCGGCAGCCGCCGCTCTGCGATGTCGAGGTTCGCCATGATCTTCAGCCGGGATACGATGGCCGGCTCGAGCTTCTTGGCCGGTGTCATGACGTCCTGCAGGATGCCATCGATGCGGAAGCGCACGTGCAGCGTCTTTTCTCCCGGCTCGAGATGGATGTCGGAGGCTCCGCGCTGGATGCCTTCCACCAGGATCATCGTCACGAGCCGGACCACCGGCACCTGATCGGCCGAGGCGCGCAGCTCGCTCAGGTTCATGCTGTCGTGCGTTTCCTCGACCGGTATGACGTCGGCTTCCGCCTCCGACAGTGCGCTCGCCAGCCCCGCGCGGGTGTTCTCGTACGCCGACTCGATGGCCGCCCGCAGCAGCGACGGCAGGCAGATCACCGGGAACACCCGCATGCCCGTGCGGAACGCCACGTCGTCGACGGCCGACAGGTTGGTGGGGTCGACCATCGCCAGCGTCAGCGCGCCCGCGGAGCGCCCGATCGGCAGCACCTCGTGCTTGCGCGCGATGGCGGCGGGCACCATCCTTAGGATCTCTGCGGGGATCGAGTCGGGGAATTTCACCGACGGGATCCGATAGTGCAGCGACTGCGCGTGCATCATCTGCTCCTCGGTCATGAGACCGAGGCGCACGACCATCGTCGCGAGCTTCTCGTTGGTCTTCTTCTGCTCCGCGAGCACGGTCGAGAACTGTGTGGCGGTGATGAGGCCTTCGGCGAGGAGGAAGTCGGACAGCCGGCGGCCGACCTGGGACTGACCGTCGCCGATGTAGGCGCTCGCTCCGGGGACGCTCGCGTGGCCATTGCCGCCGTGGCCGTTGCCATTGGTCGGCGCAGGGGCAACGGCCGCGCCCGCCGCTTTCCGGGTCGAGTGGTCGGTCGCGCGCTTGAGATTCATTGACGGGCCATACCGGTGCAAGGGCGGAACCAAACGAGCGGGCGTCTCGCCGCGCGCCATGATCGATATTTAGCCGACACGCCGGGTCGTGAGCCGGATGATTCCTGACCCTAGAGTCGGTACGCGCCCGGCCAGGAACTGACCGAGTCCGCGTGCGCTTTGGCACGCGTGCTCACAAACGCACCGAAAATCTTGCGGAAGCGCTCGCCGACCATCTATCAAGGTTGTAGGACATGGACGGTCTCCTTCTCCCGCTCGCACTGCTCATCCTCGGCGTTCCCCTCGCCGGACTCTTCCTCGGTGTGGCGAGCCGCCGTCGGCTGCACGAGCTGGAAGCTCGCATCCTTGCCCTGGAGTTCACCGCCGCCCAGTTGCGCGAGCTGGCGCGCCGCGGCTTCGCGCCCGTAACCGCGCCCGAGCCCAGGCCGCAGGCGCCAACGCCGGTGAGCGAGCCACGGCCCGTGCCGCCGTCGCCCGAGCCGGCGACGCCGCCCGTGTTCGCACAGCCGCCTCGGCCCGCGGCGCCGGCTCCGTCGACGCCGATCACGCCGGGGCGCATCGACGCGGGGAACGGCGAGGACCTCGGCTGGCGCAGGCTCGAGGGCGCGCTGGGCGGCACGTGGCTCAGCCGCATCGGCGCGCTCGCGGTCACGGTCGGCATCGGCTTCTTCCTGAAGTACGCGTTCGACAGCGGTTGGATCCAGCCGGCGGGCCGCGTCGCAATGGGCGTCGCCGCGGGCATGGCGCTGCTCCTCGCCGGCGAGCGCCTGCAGCGCGCCGCGTATCGCGTTCCCGCGCAGGCTCTCGTCGCGAGCGGCGTGGCCGCCCTCTATCTCTCCGTCTTCGCCGCCTATGCGTTCTACCAGCTGATCGCGCAGCCGGTCGCCTTCGGATTCATGGTCCTCGTCACCGCCACCGCGCTGGCGCTGGCCATCCATCACGACGCGCGCGCGATCGCGGTGCTCGCCAACCTGGGCGGCTTCCTCACGCCGGTGCTGCTGTCGACCAATCGCGATGCGGCGGTCGCGCTCTTCACGTACCTCGCGGTGCTCGACGCCGGCATGGTGGCCTCCGCGTACTGGCGGCGCTGGCCGGAGCTGCACGTGCTGAGCTTTACGTTCACGCAGCTGCTCTATCTCGCGTGGTTCCAGCGCTGGTACGTCGGCTCGCCGCCGCCGCGGGGCATCGCGCTCATCGGCGCCGGCGTGTTCTTTCTGCTGTTTTCGCTGGTCACCGTCATCGAGGCAGCGGCGCGCGAGCGGCCCACGGCCCAGCGCCTGTGGCAGAGCGCCGGCGTCATCGCGCTCGCCGCGCCCGCCGCGTACTTCGTCGCCGCCCGCGCCGTCATGTGGCCCGAACACGCGTCGTGGCTGGCGCTGCTCTGTCTCGTGCTCGCCGCCTACTACGTCGGCCTCGCGCGCGCGACGCTCGGCGCGCCGGGCGTCGGCCCGCTGCTGCTCGTCGTGCACGGCGCGATCGCGCTCGGCTTTCTCACGCTCACGTTCCCGATCCAGTTCGCCGAGCACGGCACGACGATCGCCTGGAGCGTGGAGGGCGCCGCGCTCGTGTGGGGCGGGCTCCGGCTGCGCTCGGGACCGCTGCGGATCGGCGGCTTGATCGTCCTCGCCCTGGGAATGGCGCGATGGCTGATGATCGTGGCCGACCAGCCGGCCCACCGCGGCATGTTCGTCGCGGACGACCCGGCGCTGGTCTCCACGCTCGTCTACATCGTCGCGACGGCGATCGTCGCGCGGCGCTACCGTACCGAGGGCGTCAGGCTGACGGAGCCCGAGACGTACGTGCGCCCCACGCTCGCCGCCGTGTCGGCGGCGGCAGCGGGGCTGTTCCTCGCCACCGAGCTCCACCGTCATCCCGCGCTGATGTCGTCGGCCCTGCGAAGCGTGACGACGACGCTCGTATGGCTGGCGGTGGCCACGCTGCTGCTGTCGCTCGTGCGGAGCGATCGCACCGCCACGCTCGTCGTCGTCAGCGGCGTGATGCTCGCCATGGTCGGCCTCAAGGCCGCGCTGATCGACACCGCCGTGTGGCAGTCGCTGACGCCGGCGCCGCCGCCGCTGCTCAACGCGCGCTTCGGATCGGGGCTGCTCGTCGCCGCGGCCGCGGCGCTCTACGCGCGTCTGGCGCCGACGCCGGCCGTGAGCGCGGTGACGCAGACGCAGCTGCGGGTCGGCGCCGTCGCGTTCGCCGCGCTCTTCCTGCTCTGGCATCTCAGCGCCGAGGTCATGCTCGCACCGCTGGCCGGCGTCGCGCCGGGCGAGATGACGATGGCGCGCCACATGGCGCTGTCCATCCTATGGACGCTCTACGCGTTCGCCGCGATGGGCGTCGGCATCCAGCGCCGCGTGGCGGCGGTGCGCTTCGGCGCCATGGCGCTCTTCGGCATCGTCGTGATCAAAGTGTTCCTCATCGACCTCGCACGGCTCGACGCGGGCTATCGCATTCTGTCCTTCCTCGTGCTGGGCGCGATGCTGATCGTCGCCTCGTTCATGTACACGCGCTTTCGCGAGCGCCTGTCGGCCGGCGCGTCGTGAGGCCGGTCGCCGTTGTCTTCGCCCTCGTGCTGGCCGCCGCCGGCGTCGCCGCTGCGCAGGCGCCGCCGCGCGCGTCCGACGTCTGGGCGTTCCGCCGGCCGATCGCGGTACCGACGCTCGCCCAGCCGGGGTTCGTCGAGCTCGCGATCGACGGCGACGTGTATCGCGAGGCCACGGCGTCACTTCAAGATCTGCGCGTGCGCGAGCCGGGCGGCGCCGACGTCGCGTACGTCGTTCGGCGCCACGAGCGCCGGGCGGCCGAGGCCACGCGCGATGCGCGTCTTCACGACCTCGTCACCACGTCCGAGCGCGCGGTGCGCTTCGTGCTCGACGCGGGATCCGGCCGCATCCTGCACAACCGCGTGCGCCTCGCCATTGCCGACGAGGCCAAGAACTTCCGCGTGCCCGTGCGCGTGGAGACCGCCGACGAGGGCGGGCGCTGGCAGGTCGCGCGCGAGGCCGGCTTCATCTATCGCGTGGAGGGCGACACGCGCGCGGCCGACACGTCGGTGTCCTATCCCACGTCGACCGCACGCCGGCTGCGGCTCACCGTCGGACCGGCGGACGGCCAGCCGCTGCCCGTGACCGGCGCTCGGCTCGTGATCGCCACGGCCGCCGAGCGCCGGGAAGAGGCTGTCACCGCCACACTCGTCGCGCGCGAGGAGGACACCGCGCGCCGCACGACGCGGCTCGTGCTCGACCTCGGAGGCCGCCGTCCCGTGGATCGCGTCGAGCTCGACGTGAGCGACCGCAATTTCCATCGCGTGGTCCTCATCGAGGCCGGCGACGACCGCACGCAATGGCGCTGGCTCGGCTCCTGCTCCATCAGCGCGGTCGATACCGGACGCCTGCGCGAGCGGCTGACCGGCACGCGCTTTCCCGAGACCACGGCGCGCTACATCCGTGTGTCGATCGAGAACCTCGACGATCGCCCGCTGGGGATCACGGCGGTGCGTCTGTTCGCGGTGCCGCGCACGCTCGTCTTCACGGCCGTGCCCACACACAGATATGTGCTCGAGTACGGCAATCCCTCGGCGGCGATGCCGCGCTACGACCTCGCGCGCACCGTCGCCTATCTCGGCGACGATCGCCTGCCCGCGGCCACGCTCGGTCCCATCGAGCGCGTGCCCGCGGCGGCGCGGCGGACGTCGGCGTGGATCGCGTCCCAGCCGGTGTTGATGTGGGCGACCATGGCGATGGCGATGCTCGCCCTCGCTGGACTGCTCTGGCGCATGTCGCGCGGCGTTCGCTACACTCAGGAGGGCTCATGATCGTACGCGTTGGTGGCGTGCTCCTGTTGCTCGCGCTCGCTGCTTGCAACCAGACGTCCGGCCCGCTGCGCAAGGCCGATCGCGTCGCGAAGGCAGACGCGGCAATGACCGAATGCAAGAAGCGTCTCGGCCTCGAGGAGGTCGCCACGCCGACGGGCATGGTGCTCGACGATCCGGCCACGCGCGGTCAGGAGATGACGCCCGAGATGGCAGGACAGCTGCGCTTGAAAGTTCAGTGCGCGTTCGAGCTCAACGAGCTGCTCGCCGCCCGTCGCGACGCGCAGTGATCCGGCTCGCGGGCGCGCTGGTCGTCGCGCTCGCGCTGTCGGCCGAAGGAGCGGATATGAAGCTCACGCTCGGCACCGCCACGCCCGGCGGCGGCTTTCCGGTGTACGGCGACGCCGTGATCGCGGCCGTGCGGGAGGTCGATCCCGCGCTACAGATCGAGCCGCGCAACACGAAAGGCAGCACGGAGAACGTGCCGCTGCTCGAGCGAAACGAGCTCGATCTCGCGCTGGTCCAGGGTGAAGTGGCGTACGAGGCACTGCAGGGCGTGGGGCGTGCGCCGTCGCCGATCCGCATCGTGGCCGCCATGTACTCGACGCCGGGGATGTTCGTCGTGCGCGCGGACTCGCCGGCGCGGACGATCGAGGACCTGCGCGGCAAGCCCGTCGCGTTCGGCGCGCGCGGTTCGGGGCTGGTGCTGCTCGCGCGCTACGTGCTCGATGGGCTCGGCCTGGATCAGGAGCGGGATTTCCAGGCGGTCTACCTCGAGCGTGCGGGCGACGGGCCGGCGATGGTGCAGGACGGACGCGTCGCCGCCCTCTGGGGCGGCGGCGTCGGCTGGCCTGGCTTCACCGCCGTGGCCAAGGCGCCCGGCGGCGCGCGCTTCATCGTTCCCGACGCCGACGGGCTGCGGAAAATCCAGGCCAAGCATCCGTTCCTCAAGCCGCTGACGGTGCCTGCGGGGTCCTATCCTGGGCAGGACGCGCCGATCCAGTCGCTCGGCTCCTGGTCGTTCATCATGGCGCGCCCGGGCCTGAGCGACGACGCCGCCTACCGCGTGGCAAAGGCGCTGCACCAAGCGGAAGCCGGCATCGCGCAGCGGCTCGCTCAAGGAAAGGAAACGACCGCGGCCAACACCGCTGCGGCGGCGCCGCGCGCCGAGCTGATCCATCCCGGCGTGCGCCGCTACCTGGGCGAGCTCGGACTCCTCACGCGGTAGCCGGCGCTGTGCGCGCGCGCCAGGCGGCCACGTTGTCGTCGATCTGCCGCGCGTGCTCGTGCAGATGGACGGCATACGTGCGCAGCCAGTTCTCCGCCGTGTAGCGGCCGTACGTCTTGTGATGATGCGTGCGCTGCCAAGCCTCCTCCGGCAGGCGACGGATGAGCGGCGCCGTGTTCGCGCGCACCGCCTCGACGACCGCACGCGCGCTCTCCAGCGGATGGGCGTGGTAGTCGAAGTCGATCGCCCACCGATCCTGGTCGTAGTTGTCGAGCGACAGATCGCGCTCGCCCGTCAGGTGCGGATGCGCGATGCGGAGTTGGTCTCGGAGTCCGCGCAGTGACACACGATCTCGTGCACCGACCACGCGCCCGGCGCTGGCCGCCACTTCAGCGCGCCGGCGGGCACGCCCGCCAGCGCCTTCGTGAACGTCGGCACACCCTCCTCGTACTGCCGGATCAGCTCTGCGCGCTCGCTCGCCTGCATTGCACACCTCCGTCGTTGCAGTCTCTCGACGCGACGCTAGCCGTTGCCCTCGTCCTGGCGAAAGACGTGAACGTCACCCGAGCGTGCGGTCACGACGACGTCCATCATCGTGCCGCTCGGAGTCGTCGGGCGCAGCTCGACCTTCTCGATGTCGTCCATGGCGAGACCGCGTTCGGCGAGCTGACGTTGAAACGCCGGCCAGTTGCGTGGAAGAAAACCGTACGTCATGTCGGGTCCTCCGCTCTAGGCGCTGTCCACCGGCGTCCAGCCGAGCACGCCGCGAGCGTGCTCGATGTCGCGGTAGCCGTGGCGCAGGTTGGAGACGACGTAGAAGATGTCGAAGCGCACCGACGGCGGCGCCTCGATGCACGCCTGGATCATCCGGGCGATGTCGCGCTGGCTGCACCACACGGCGGCGTCGCGCGTGGTCGTCGGTCGATCCTCAGCCTTCACGCGGCCGATGCGCAGGCAGATGACCGACATCTCGTGCGCGTCGGCGTAGTGACGCGCGAGCGCCTCGCCCCAGATCTTGCTGGCGCCGTAGAGCCCGCTCGGCCGCAGCGGCGTCTCGTGGGTGAGCGGCGTGATCTTGCCGGCGTCGGCGTAGTGGCCGGTGACGAGATGGCTCAACGGCGG
>QHSO01000142.1 GCA_003220475.1 Candidatus Rokuibacteriota bacterium
GACGCTCAGAACCGTCGCATCATGCAGGCCGAAGTGCGGCGCATCTGGCGCGAGACAGGCCGCACGATCCTGTTCGTGACGCACGCGATCGACGAGGCGGTGGCGATCGGCACCACGCTCATCATGCTCTCGGCCCGTCCGGCGCGGATCCGCGCCGAGATCCGCAACGACGGCCGTGTCGAGCGCGGCAAGCTCATCGACGACCTCAACACGCTCATCATGGAAGAGGTCGAACGGCAGCAGGGTACGTCGTCGATCTCGTGATGCTCGGGCGATGTGCCCGAGCCCCCGCCCCGCTCGTTTACGCTTCTTTACGGAAACCCGCGTCACGACCCCGGCATCTCAACGGTGAAAGAAGACGGGAGGTGACGTGATGATGAAGCGCATGGTGTTCGCGATCCTGCTGGCCTTCGCCGCGCTGACCGCCGCGACGGCGACCGTATGGGCGGATTCGAGCGACAGCACGATCTCTACGACCGAGGCTCCGTAACGGAGACGTCGCGGCTGGCGGGCGGGAGCACTCCTCCCGCCCGCCGCTCGATGACAAGGAACGATCTATGCTTCTCGCAGAAGTTATCGCCGGCGCTGTGATGTTGACGGCCGTAGCGCTGGGCGCGGTCGAGACGCAACCCGGCCGCGCGATGCTGTACGCCGTTGCCCGCTACCGGCGGCACCGGCACGCGCGGCCCCTTCGATAGCGAGTCACGCGAGCCGCGTACGGATCTTGATCTCGGAGGTCAGGGTCCGGTGCACCGGACACTTGTCGGCGATCTCGGCGAGCTTCGCGCGTTGCGTGGCGTCGAGTCGACCCGACAGCACGAGCTCGCGCTCGATCTGATCGAGCTTGCCTTCTTTGGTCTCGCAGTCGGCGCAGTCCTGCGCGTGGATGCGGGAGTGCGTCAGGCGCACGGTGACGCCGTCGAGCGGCCAGCCCTTGCGTCGCGCATACAGCGCGAGCGTCATCGACGTTCAGGCGCCGAGCGCGATCAAGAGATAGTCGTACGGCGACGGCCCCGCGTCGGCGCCGCCGTCGACGACCGGCTCGTCGGCGACGAGGCGATGCTTGCCGATGAGAACTTCCTGGGCGAGTCCGGCGGCACCTCCGTGCACGGTCACCGTGGCCATCGTCGTCTCCTCAGGCGCCGAGGATCCGGTCCCAGCGACCGTACTCGCGCGCGGCCTCCATGAACCACTTCACGCAGTCGGGGTTGGCGCGCGGCGGTAGCTCGCACGACGTCGACAGCACGAAGCGCGAGCGAGTGCCGGCCGTGTCGATGCAGCGCCGCACCTCGGCCTCGATCTCCGCCTTGGTGGCGCGCTCGAAGATCGTCACGTCGACGTTGCCGATGGCGACGACGTTCTTCTGGTTGCCGAGCGTGATCAACCGATCGAGCTGGTCGACGTACAGCGTGGGGTCCGCCTGCTGATCGAGGTCGATCGTGATCGCGACGAAGCCGACGTCGACGAGGTCTTCGTGGATCTGGTGCGTGGTGCCACAGATATGCACGGTCGTCCCGGCCTTCTTGGCCTTGAAGTAGTCCACCAGCTCCTTGTGATAGGGCTTGATGAATTCGCGGTACGTCTCGGGGCCCACCAGCGAGCACGACGCCGTCGGATCCGAGTAGGACAGCCCGATCTTCGTGGCGAGCACCGCGTCGCCCATGCGCTTGGCGAACTCCGTGGTGAAGCGCATGAGCTCGTGCACGAACTCCGGGTCGTCGAGCGTATCGAGGCACATCAGCTCGGGGTTGCGCATGAGCATGGCGATCGTCCATGGCCCGACGAGCACCGCCCCCAGCGCCGACGGGAACTTCTGCGCCGAGAGAGCCTCGCACTGCTCGAGGAAGGCCGGCAGCCGCGCCTGCTTGAGCGGATCGGGCACCTCCAGCCGCGCCAGCAGACCCTTGTCGTCCTGCAGCACGTGCTGGTCGATCGACGGCACGACATAATCGGAATACTTCACGCGACAGCCGACGGCTTCCGCTTCCTTTGCCAGATCATTGAACGCAATCATGATGTCCGGCTGGAACCGCTCGTAGTAGTTGATCATCGCCTTCACGGCCTTCTTCGGATTGGTGCAGTACTCCTCGATCGAGAGGCCGTCCAGGCAGCCGGCGAACGAGCCGGCGATCGGATAGGCGGGCACGCGATCGGCGCGCTGTCCCTTGTAGGCCGCGACGACGCGCTCGCGCGGCGTGACGCTCGGGGCTTGGTCCATGGTCATCACCTCGACTCTAGCATCGGCACGAACGCTTCCAGCGAGCGGCGCGTCTCGTCGGCCGTGAGGCCGGGTCGGAACATCAGTCCCGGCATGGCCGCGCCGGCCTCGTACCAGCGCGCCAGTCGGCGGCGCGCCTCGGCCGGCGTGCCGTACACGATCAGCTCGTCCAGCAGCACCTCGGCATCGGCGGGCACCGCCGCCGCGAACTTCGGCGTGTTCGCCGCCAGCACCGCCTGGACCTCCTTGTCGAACCCGAAGCGGATCAGCGTGTCGCGATAGAACGTACCCATCGACGTCAGATAGAAGGCGACGAGCCACGCGGCGCCGGCGCGCGCCTTGTCCGCGTCCTCGTCCACCGATGCCGGAATCATCGGGTAGACGACCGGCAGCGCCGCGCGGCCCCCGCGCGTGGCGCCCTCGCGCAGACGCTCCAGCCCCTGCCCCAGCATGCGAAGCGGATAAAGAAATGGCATCCAGCCGTCGGCGATCTCGCCCGCCAGCCGCACGGACGCGTCGCCGATGGCGGCCAGGCAGATCGGCACCTCCGCCGGCGACACGTTCAGGCGCAGCGCACGCGCTTCCTTGGCCACGGCGAGCGGAACCCGCTCGCCGCGTAGCAGCGCTCGGATCTGCGTCACCACGCGCCGCATCTGCGCCAGCGGCGCGCCGAACGGCACGTCGTGCAGGCCTTCGACGAGCTGCGGCGTGCTGGCGCCGAGCCCCAGGACGAACCGCCCGCGCGAGAGCGACGCCAGGGTGGCGGCGCCCATCGCGAGCGTCGCCGCGCTGCGATTCCAGACGCCCAGAATCGCCGAGCCGACCCGGATCCGCTCGGTTTTCACCGCCGCCTCGGCGAGGACGATCGTGACGTCGTATGCCCACGTCTCCGGCAGGAGCATGGCGTCGTAGCCGAGCCGCTCGCCCAGCGTCGCGAGCGTCTCGAACTGCTCGCGGCGGTTCTCCAGCGGCATCACCGACACGGCGAGCGCGCGGGCGCGGGCCATCGCTATCCCGCGAGCGCCGGGCGGACCTTGCTCGCCACGAGGTCGAGCAGCTCCATCATGCGCTTGGGATCCTCGCGCCGGAACACCACGGCGACGTGCTGCACGCCGGCGCGCGCGTACTCGCCGAGCCGATCCACCACCGCCTGTACTCCGCCCGCCAGGACGGCCTCGCTCATCTCGAAGCGCATCGAGACCTCGATCGTGTTCCACGCACGCCCGGCGGCGGCCGCGAGCCGCTTCAGCTCGGCCACGGACGCCGCGAGCTCCGCCGGCGACTTCGAGGACATGGCGTGCCAGCCGTCACCGAGCGCGATGACGCGGCGAAGCGCGGCCGGCGAGATGCCGCCGACCCAGATCGGCGGATGCGGTTGCTGCAGCGGCTTGGGCTCCGCGCCGGCGCCGGCGATGCGGTAGAACTCGCCCTCGACGCGCGGCTCACGCTCGGTCCACATGGCCTTGAACACGCGCAGCGCCTCGTCGGCGGCGCGGCCGCGCCGCGCGAAGTCGACGCCGAGGATCTCCAGCTCCTGGCGCCACCAGCCGACGCCGACGCCGACGATGAGCCGGCCGCCCGACAGCACATCGATGGTCGCGAGCATCTTCGCCATCGCCACGGGATGCCGGTGGCCGAGGATGAATACCGAGCAGCCGATGCGCGCCTTCGTCGTCACCATCGCCAGCGCGCCGAGCATGGTCACCGGCTCGAGGTACGGCATCTCCGGCGGGATCGGAAAGCGGCGCCCGCCGCCCGGATAGTCGGCATCCGTCGTCGTCGGAATCACGATGTGATCGCTGACCCAGAGCGAGGCGAAGTCGCGCGCCTCGGCCTCGCGCGCGAACGTGAGCAGCGCGTCGCGACTCACGCCGGGCGCGACGGTGGTGGGAACGTGAACGCCGATCTGCATACGCGACCTCCGCGGTGTGCGGACGGTAGCAGACGGCGGCCGGCAGGGCAATCTGCGCCGGCGCCACGACGCCGTTACGTTTTCAGGCTCTCCAGCCGCGCCCGCGTGCGCTCGCGCAGCGCCGAGACGATATGCGGCGGCGCCGTCTGCGGTGAGCCGGCGTGAAACGGCGGCTGCGGGTCGTATTCGATCCCGAGCTGCACCGTCTGGGCGAACTCGTCACCCGCAATACGCGCGACGAGCGTCAGCGCCATGTCGATGCCCGACGAGACGCCGGCC
This sequence comes from Candidatus Rokuibacteriota bacterium, assembly GCA_003220475.1. Taxonomy (GTDB): domain Bacteria; phylum Methylomirabilota; class Methylomirabilia; order Rokubacteriales; family CSP1-6; genus AR12. The sequence continues at coordinate 4,410 of QHSO01000142.1, forward strand.
GCGGTGACGACCTTGCCCTGCACGACGACGCGCTTGAGCGTCGGCTTCGCGCCCAGCTCCGCGAGCTGCTCGTGCGCGGCCCAGTGCGTGGTCGCCTCGAGTCCGCGCAGGATGCCGGCGGCGCCGAGCAGCAGCGAGCCGGTGCACACGGACGTCGTCCACTGGCTCGTCTCGTGCGCCGCCCGCAGCCAGTCCAGCAGCGGATTCGGCGTCATCAGCACGCGCGTGCCGAAGCCGCCCGGCACCATGATGATGTCGGGATGCGGCACCGCCGACAGCGGCTCCTCGGCCACGAGCGTGAGCTGCCGATTGTCCGTGCGATACGGGCCCGGCGTAACGGCCACCCAGCGAATGCGTGCGCCGGGCAGGCGCGAGAGCACTTCGTATGGGCCGATGGCGTCCAGCGCGGTGATGCGGTCGAACAGCGGGATGGCGATGTCCATGGGTTTCCCCCTGGTCCCGCATTCTGCCATCGCCGGCGGCTATACGCAGACAGGCCGTCTATGCTACTTCTGCTGCCCCGGATCACACGACAAGGGAGGCGCCCGCATGATCAAGCCCTACACCACCGTGGGTCTCATCCCCACCGTTCGCGGCATCCGGCGACGCAAGGACATCAAGCTCAACCTCGAGCACCTCAAGCACCTGGTGAAGGCGGCCTCGTGGCTCTCGAGCCTCGATCTGCCGGTGCGCCTCATCGCGTTTCCCGAGGGCGCGCTGCAGGCGTTCAACGACGAGGTGCTCGACCTCGATCACGTCACGTTCGCGCGCGAGTGCGCGATCGACATCCCGGGCGAGGAGACGGAGGAGCTGGGCGCGATCGCGAAGGAGTACAACGCCTTCATCATCGCGCAGGCGAAGGCGAAGCACCCGGACCTCAAGGATCGCTTCTTCAACGTCGGCTTCATCATCAACCCGCGGGGCAAGGTCATCCTCAAGCACTACAAGGTCTCGCCGCTGTTCCCCGTCGAGCACTCGGTGTGTCCGCACGACGTGTACGACTGGTGGATCGGCAAGTACGGCCGCACGCTCGACGCGTTCTGGCCCGTCGCCGACACCGAGATCGGACGGCTCGGCATCATGATGGCCAACGAGGGCAGCTATCCCGAGAACGCGCGCGCGCTGGCCCTGAACGGGGCGGAGGTCGTGTATCGCGCGTCGTATCCGCATCCGGCCACCGGCAACGAGATCTTCGAGATCCAGAGCCGGGCGCGCGCGCTCGACAACAACATGTACATCGTCGCGCCCAACATGGGCACCTACTATCTGTTCCCCGAGGAGAACACGCCGATCGACACCTTCGGCGGGCGCTCGTTCATCATCGACTACAAGGGCCGCATCGTCGGCAAGCAGGACTACGGCGCCGGCTCGACGTATGTGGGCGGGGTGATCGACATCGAGGCGCTGCGCGATCACCGCGCCCGCGCGCAGTGGGACAACTGGATGAAGGACCTCCGAACCGAGCTCTACCAGCTGCTCTATGAGAAGCCGATCTATCCGAAGAACCTCTACCTCAAGCGCGCGCCGATGAAGCACGCGGAATACCGCAACGTCATCCGGCGACAGATCAAGCTGATGCACGACCGCGGTATCTGGGCGCGGCCCGACCGTTGAGGCGCGCGCCCGAGCGCGCCGCGTGATCCCGCTCTGGCTCAAGCTCGCGTACACGCTGATGGTGGCGGCGATCCTGCCCGTCTATCTCGTGCACTACGGCCCCGCGAACTTCCTCTGGTTCTCGGACATCGCGCTGGTCGTGACCGGCATCGCGCTGTGGTACGAGAGCCGGCTGCTCGCCAGCATGATGGCCGTCGGCGTGCTGCTTCCCGAGCTCCTGTGGAACGTGAGCTTCTTCTCGCGGCTGCTGGCAGGGGTGCGCGTGTCCGGTCTCGCGGATTACATGTTCGATCCGGCGATCCCGCGCTGGATCCGGGCGCTGTCGCTCTTCCACATCCCGATGCCGATCGTCCTGCTGTGGATGGTCCACACCTTCGGCTACGATCCCCGCGCGCTTCCCTCGCAAACCGCGCTGGCGTGGGTGGTCTTCGCGGTCACCTACGCGGTGACGGACCCGCGCGAGAACATCAACTGGGTCTTCGGCCCCGGCGGTCGACCGCAACAGCGTCTGTCGCCACGCCTCTATCTTGCGCTCGTGCTCATCGTGTTTCCGCTGATCGTCTACGTGCCGACGCACTTTCTTCTGCGCGCGCTGTTCGGCGCGTAATCGCTCGCGGGGAACCTATGGTCGTCCGACGACGCGGACGACGTAGAGCAGCAGCGCCGCGGCGGCGGCGACGATCCAGACGGAGCCCTTCGGAAACCGGTACAGCTCGACGAGCGCGATGGCAAAGCCCGCGGCGATGACGACGCCGCCGGCCGCGATCCCCGCCCACCGCCTCATCGGAGCACCGCGTCGAGCGCGCGCCATACGTCGCCGAGGTCGCGTTCCGTCGCGCGCTCGGTGACGACAGTCACCACGCGCGGCGCCGACGCCCAGGGCCGCCACGCGACATTGGCCGCGGCGAAGAGTACGACCGCGGGCGCGCCGACAGCCGCCGCCAGATGACTCACGCCGGAATCGTTGCCGACGTACAGCGCGCACCGTGCGAGCATGCCGGCGAGCACGGGCAGCGCCGGCTCGCGCAGGACGATCGCCGCCGGCAGAAGCCGTCGCAGCTGCGCCACCGGCTCGGCGTCGGCAGGCCCCTCGTGGAGCACGATCTGCACCTCGCGACGCCCCGCCAGGGGCGCGAGCGCCGCGGCGAACGCGGCGGCGGGCCAGCGCTTCGCGGGCGAGCCCGCGCCGGGATGCAGCACGACAAACGGCCGCGACGCATCGGCGCCGGCGGCGCCCAGCGTTGCACGAGCCTCCGCCACCAGATCGTCGGCGACGCGGACGGTCTCACGGTACGCGTGTGCGGTGCCGTCGCCGAGCGTCGCGAGCAGATGCTCCCAGACGTCGCAGCCGGGCGCGACTGACGGCGCGACGATCACGCGCGGGCTCGCGGCCGTCAGTCGCCGGACGAACTCGGGCTCGCGCGCGCCGAACCAGCACACGATGCGATCCGCAGCAGGCAGACGTGCGCCCTGGTCGGCGGTGAACAACGCGTCCAGCCGCAGCGACTCGAAGTCGCAGGCTTCGTCGACCTCACCGAGCGCGAACAGCAGCGACGCAATGTGCCGCTGCGCCGCCAGCGCTACCCGGCCGCCCGCGTCCCGCAGCGCGCGAAGCGCCGGAATCGCGAGCAGCACGTCACCGAGCGCGCCGGGATGGATGACCAGCGCCGTGTCGCATCGAGGCGCGCCACGGCTGCGCCGCGGCGCGTCCGAGCGCGGGGGGGTGTGGGGGGCCATATCGGGGCCCCCCACGTCAACGACCGGCGAGCAGGGCCAGCGCAGTGTCGTGCAGACGAGCGTTCGTTGCGAGCGCGTTGCCGGAGTAGATCGTCGGCACGCCTTTGAGGTCGGTGAACCGGCCTCCCGCCTCCTCGACGACGATCTTGCACGGCGCCAGGTCCCACGGCTTGAGATCGACTTCCACGTAGATCTCGGCCTTCCCCTCGGCGACGAGCGCATAACCCAGGTAATCGCCGAAGCCGCGCTGACGCTCCGTCGCGTCGATGAGCCGCACGAGGCCGTCCCAGACGCCGGCTTTGCGGTACAGGCGCAGTCCCGCGTGCAGCAGCGTCGCCGACCACAAGTCGCTGACGTCCGAGACGCTCACGCGGCGGCCGTTGAGGCGGGCGCCGCCGCCTTTGCGCGCGGCGTAGAGCTCACCGCTCACGGGATTGTGGATGACGCCGGCGACGATCTCGCCGTCGGCTTCGAGCGCGAGCAGCGTCGCCCACACGGGGATCCGTCGCACGAAGTTCTTGGTGCCGTCGATGGGATCGATGATCCAGCGGATGTCCTCGGCCCCCGTCGCCCCGAACTCCTCGCCGAGGAAGCCCCAGCGTGGAAACACGCGGCCGAGCGCGGCCACGATCGCCTGCTCCGCCTCGCGATCGGCCTGCGTCACCGGCGTGTCGTCGGGCTTGATGGTGACGTCGAAGCCGCCGGTGTAGTACTTCATCGCGATGACGCCGGCCGCGCGCGCGGCCTCGACGGCGGCGGCGAGCGCGCGGTCCAGCGTGGCCGCGTCGAGCGCGCTCGTCACCGGCCGCTGCTCTCCTCGGCCGGGAAGGGCTCGCCGCGCTCGCCGAGGACCTTGGCGTACACGTCGAGGGCTTCGACGACGACCGGCATCCCGCCGTAGGTCACTTGCTGAAAGATGACTTCGGCCACTTCCTGGCGCGTGGCGCCGACGTTGAGCGCGGCGTGGATGTGTGCGCGAAGCTCGTTGCCGCGCTCGAGCACGGTCAGCGAGGCGACCGCGCAGAGCTCGCGCTGCTTCTGCGAGATGACCTCGCGGCTGTAGAGCGAGCCCGTGAAGAACATCGAGAGCTGGCGCGCCAGATTCTTGTCGAAC
>QHSO01000143.1 GCA_003220475.1 Candidatus Rokuibacteriota bacterium
AACCCGAGCCCGGGTTCGTGTGACACGACAGACGGAAGCCCTCCGGGCAAGGTCAACATGGGGATTGCCGGCAGTATGCACGGCTATTTCCTCGTCCCGATTCTCCTCGGTGCGCAGACGTCGACGAGTCCTTTCTGCAACGCGATGGCCATGACGAACGTGGCCTGCACTACGGCCATCTTCATCGATACTCACTTCACCCCGTGCTACGGGACGGGGACGTGCCCGGTGACCACGTTCTTCTTCCACTACAGCGCCGGCGATCAGGGGCTCGTCGAGCACGAGTGGAAGAATGCTTCCGCCGACCGCGGCGGAAACCATGGGGACATACGCAGTGTGAACGTGCCGTAGGGCCCGCGCCACCTACCGAAGCGAGCAGGACCAGTTACCGCCGGCGGAGCATCGGTTACCGCCGGCGGAGCACGACCACCATCAGCAAGGGGTGGCGCGACTTCTCGAGGATCTGGTGGGGCTTGAAGCCGAAGAACCACTGCACGAACTCGAAGCCGCCGGCGAGCGCGACCAGGGCCTTGACCTCTTGCGGAAAGAGCATCCGCGACAGGTGCGTCTGCCGGTACACGCGGCGACGGCCGTTCTCGACGCCCTCGAGCACCATGTGCTCGCGGAACACCTGGGTCACCGGATTGACGTTGTGCAGCGCCGAGAACGACGCCCGCACGATCACACGGCCGCGGCGTCGCGACCACGACCAGGCCCGCGCCGGATCGGTCCACGACGACACCATGTAGCGGTCGAAGACATAGAGGCCGCCCGGCTTCACCGCGCGCGCGACGGCCTTGAGATGGGCGACGAGCTGCTCGTTGGTGAGCAGGTGGCCCTGCGAGTCCTGCATGCACAGCGCGGCGTCCACGGGCTTCGTCAGGCGGAAATCGGTCATGTCGCCGACGACGAGCTCGGCCGTGTGGCCCTTGGCGGCCAAGCGCTCGCGCAAGAACTCGACGTTGGCGCGCGAGAGGTCGAGGCCCACCATCGCGTAGCCGCGCTCGGCCAGGCGCGCCAGATGCGGGCCGGTGCCGCACGCGATGTCGAGCACGCGCCGCACCGGACGCTTGGCGTAGCGCTTGAAGCAGTGGACGAGGAAGTCCACCTCGCCCTTGCGGTTCATGTCGAACGCGATCTCGTAGTAGCGCGGCGCGGTGTACTCGCGCTCGCGGCTCACCGCAGGCTGCCCCACCAGGTCAGGAGCGCCTCGCGGATCACCGAGGCCGCGGCGATGCCGGTGCGGCCGCTCGGATCCCACGCGTGGGCCACCTCGACCAGGTCACCACCGATGACCTGGCAGTCGCCGAGCATGCGTACAGCGTCGATCAACTCGGGGACGCGCAGGCCGCCCGGCTCCGGCGAGCCGGTGCCCGGCGCCTCCGACGGATCGAGCACGTCGACGTCGATCGTGACGTAGAGCGGATGGCCGCGCAGCTCGGGCAGCACGGTCCGGATAGCATCCATCGGATGGACCGCGAACGCCGGGTAGAAGTGGGGCCGCCGCCGGGCGTACTCCTCGCGGGCGCCCGTGCGGATCCCGACCTGGTAGACGCGCTCGGCCGGCACCGTGTCCATGACGCGCGCCATGGCCGAGGCGTAGTTGTAGCGCTCGCCGAGAAACTCCTCGCGCAGGTCCGGATGGGCGTCGAACTGCAGGATGCGGAGGTCGGGGAATGCGGGCGCGAGTGCCTCGATCACGGGCACGGTGGCGGTGTGGTCGCCGCCGAGCATGAACGGGATCAGCCCCGGTCGCCACCAGGCGCGGATCTCGTCGCGCGCCGCGTCGAGCTGCTCACGCGGCGGCGCGCCGTCGGGCAGCTCGCAGTCGCCGATGTCGGCGAGCGGCAGATCCTCCATATCGCGGTCGAGAAACGGCGAGTAAGTCTCGATCGAGTCGGAGGCCAGACGCAGGTCGCGCGGCCCGCCGTCCGCGCCCTTGCGTAGGTTGACGCGGCCCTCGAAGGGAATGCCGTAGAGAATGATGCGGGCGTCGGCCAGAGACCGGTGGCAGGCGATGAAGCGCGGTGACACCGGTCTCATGGCCGGGCTGCGGCGGTGGCGCCGCTAGACGAGGTCCTCGTCGGCGAGCAGCGTGATGGCCGCCAGCGCGCAGCCGATGCGCTGGGTCGTGTGCTCGACGGCGACGACGCGTTTTTCCCTGATGACCTCGCCACGCACGCGGAATGCCTCTTCCAGCATCGCGTCGATCTGGCGCTCGGCCTCCGCGCGGCTGGCCACGCCGTGGAACTCCATGATGACGCCGTTCTTCGCCGGGTCGTCGGGGACAGCGTAGCCGACGGCAGCGGCGATCGTCTCGCCGGGCGTCTCGCTCGTCATGGCCGCGTAGGCCGTCGGGACGATCGCGCCGGGCTTGATCTTCGGCAGGTCGAGAACCGGGACCTCGGGAGGCAGAATGCTCGAAACCCGTACTAGGTTGATGTTGCCGATGCCGGCTGCGAGAAGCGCGTTGTCGAAAGCGTTGAGGGTGGTACCGCCCTCGGCGTGACCGGCAGTCGCTGCAGCCATCGTCACCTGCTTCGTCATTCGCTCGCTCCTCCTCGACGTGAGATTCTCGCCTCCAATCACTCTGCACGCACAGAACCCGAAATCTTTCGTCAATTTACCGACGCTGCGAGCCAATGCAAGAGAAAAGTGCGTCCGTCGGCACGCTGAGCGACGCGTTCGGCGCTCGAGCAACGCCGCCGAGCGACCAATCAGGGCTCAGACCTTGGTCGCAGCGCGAGCGTCGCGGGCGCTTTCCACGGCTTTTCTCGCAGCGGCGACGCCGGCGCGCGCTCCGACCGGCAGCGAGTGCGTCCGGAGCCGCCGCCGGGCTCGATGCCGCTCGATCCGCGGTCTCAGCAACGGTTGCCGCGATCTCGACAGCGCGCGCCGACGGGTCTCGGCAGCGTTCCGTCGGCTCGACAACGCGCGCCAACCGGTCTCGGCAGCGTTTCCCTGGGCTCGGCAGCGCTCGCCGCCGGGCTCAGCAGCGCTCGCGACGTCTCCGCCCGCTTGCCGGGGTCTCTCGCGCGCTCCTCACGGTTTCAGCACGCTGCGCTGCGGTCTCGGCGGCGTTCGGCGCGCCGTTCGGCGTCTCGTCAGCGCCACGCGCAGCGGCGCGGCGCCGCCGGCGGTCGTCGACGAGTCGCGCGGCGCCTCCGTCGACGCGGTCGGCGGCTGATCGGCGGCGAGCGACGCGTCCGATCGACGCCGGCGTCGCGCGGCGGCGAGCCGTCGACGTCAGTTGAACGCGCCGTGGTCGACGCCGACCGTCGCGCGGAGCAAAAAGTGGGCTGCGCGGGCGCGCGTGGAGGTGAACGCGAGCGTCGGCGAGCTCGTCGATGTCGTCAACAGCGTCAAAAACGACTCCGAGCTGCGTTTTTTTCTTGCAATGGTCGAAAAGCGACCATACAGTTCAAGCAGTAATCGGTCGCGGCGAGAATTTTTTCGGCGCGAAAGTGCAGTGAACAGCGACGAGTTGTTCGTCGCAGGAGAGGTGCGGTAGATGGACGGATCGGACAAAGGAGGGTCAGTGGATTGAACGCCCTGGGACGTCACCTGCTGCTCGAGTTGTTCGATTGCGACTCTGACGCCATCAACAACCTCGAGAACGTGAAGGGAGCGTTGGTGGAGGCCGCGAAGCGGGCCCAGGCCACCATCGTCGACGTCGTCTTCCACGAGTTCAACCCCTTTGGGATCTCCGGCGTCGTGGTCATCGCCGAATCCCACCTCTCCATCCACACCTGGCCGGAATACAAATACGCCGCGGTCGACATCTTCTCGTGCGGCGACGTGCTCCAGCCCGAGGTGGCCGCCAACTACCTGGTTGAGCAGTTCGGCGCCGAGCGCACCTCCGTCGTGGACGTGCAGCGGGGGATGTTCCTCAACTCGGCGGTGCCGATCGTCAACAAGACGGTTGCCGTCAGTTGATCAGCCCTCAGTCCTACAAGTGGTTCTTCGAGCCCACGACTGCGGTCGAGGGCCACATGCACGCCATCAAGCGGACGATCGCCGAGCTGCAGACGAAGTTCCAGCATGCCGAGATCATGGAGACGCTGGCCTACGGCAAGCTCCTGGTGCTCGACGGGCGCATCCAGTCCAGCCAGGCCGAGGATTTCATCTACCACGAGGCCCTCGTCCACCCCGGCATGCTCGCGTGCGACCGTGCCCCCGAATCCGGTCTCGTCATCGGCGGGGGTGAGGGAGCCACGTTGCGCGAGATCCTGCGCTACCCGAGCGTGCGGCGCGGGGTGATGGTCGACATCGACGGCGAAGTCGTGGAGCTCTGCAAGAAGCACCTGCCCGAGATGCACCAGGGGGTCTTCGACGACCCGCGCGCCGACGTTCGCCACGAAGACGCGCGTGCATACCTCGAGCGGTCCTCGGAGCGCTTCGACTTCATCACGATCGACCTCGTGGAGCCGCTCGAAGAAGGACCGGCCTGTCTCCTGTTCACCAAGGAGTTCTACACGCTGGTGCGCGACCGCCTCACACCCGGCGGCGCCATCACGCTGCAGGCCGGTATGACCAAGCTGAACGAGCTCGATTTCTTCACGTCGATCCATCGCACGCTGCGTGAGGTCTTCCCGGTGGTCGCGGCCTACCAGACGTTCATCTCCTGCTTCGGCACGCCGTGGGGCTTCATCACCGCCACCAAGAAGGTCGATCCGCGGACCCAGAGCCCGCAGGTGATCGACAAGCTCATCTCCGAGCGGCTGCCGAGCTCGACGCTGGGCTACTGGGACGGGTTGACACACCAGCACGCGTTCAGCCTTCCGAAGCACATCCGCGCGGCGATCGACGCCCAGACGCGGATCATCACCGACGCCCATCCGCTGATCGTCGTCTAAGAACATGGGGGAGTCGAACTCCCCCATACCACCTATCTGATATGGGGGACGCGAAGTCCCCCTGATCCTTGCCTCCGCTTCGCCCCGGCGCCGCGAGCTGCTCGCATCGCTCGGTGTCCCGTTCGAGGTCATCGCCAGCGACGTCGACGAGACGCTCGACGCGGTCGCTCTGCCGGACGCCGTCGCCCGCCTGGCGCTCAGGAAAGCGCGCACGGTGGCTGCATCGCGGACCGCGGCGCTCGTGCTGGGCGCCGACACGATCGTGGTGATCGACGGCCGCGCCCTCGGCAAGCCGGCGGACGCGGACGACGCGCGCACGATGCTGCGGGCGCTTCGCGGCCGGACGCACGAGGTCATGACCGGCATCGCGGTGCTCGACGCGGCCAGCGGTCGCCACGCCGCCGAGACCGTCATCAGCCGCGTCACGATGGCCGCTTACACGGAGCGAGACATCGAGGCCTACGTGGCGACGGGTGAGCCGCTCGACAAGGCCGGCGCGTACGCGATCCAGGGTGCGGGCAGGGCGCTGGTCGTCAGGCTAGAGGGCTCACGGAGTAACGTCGTGGGCCTGCCGCTGGCCGCTACGGCCGAGCTGCTGCGTCGTGTCGGCGTCGCGGTCAGCGTGCCGCCGCCGGAGGCCTGACGGCGCGGCGCGACGCGACGTACAGCAGCTCGTCCGGCGACGGAACACGAGTCGTGACCGGCAGCGGTACGTGTGATCGGATGAGCGTCAGCGTCTGGCGCACCTGCTCGACGCTCACGACGCCCTCCGGGAGATAGAGCTCACGACACGCCTCGAGGCGCCCGTCGAAGTCCTCGGGTGGCGCCGTGATCGATGCCGGCAGGCTCTCGGTCAGCGCCTCCGCCGTCGCCGTGGCGATGCGTCGCTCGGCGGCGAGAATGGCACGCGTGAACGCGGCGAGGTCGCGGTCGCGCACCATCCGATCGGCGCGCATGAACACGGCAGCGTTGACCGTCACGCCGCCGAGCGCCTGACGCACGGCGGATGGTGTGCGCAGATCGACGAGCAGCTGCGCCTGTCCGGCCGCGAGCAGCCTCGAAGCTGCCGGCTCGCGCAGGAGCGCGGCGTCCACGTCGCCCGTCTCGACGGCGTGCGACAGGCCGCGATCGCCGCGGCTCACCAGCGACACCTGCGCGGGGCTCAGTCCCACGCGGGCCAGCAACCACGCGAACCAGGCCTGCTCGGGAGCGCCGGGCGCCGTCATGCCGACGCGCTTCCCCGACAGATCCTCCACCGAGCGCACGACGTCCTTCTGGGCCTCGGCGACCACGAGGGCGACGAGCGGCGCCGCCGTGAGGCCCAGAACCAGCCGCGGCGCCTGCTTCGAGGTTCGCGGGCCGAATCGCAGCATCGCCTCGAGCGACGTCGCCGCGAGATCCGCCTGGCCCTGGGCGAGCGCCTCGGCGGCGCCGGGCTCGGCGCGCGTCGTCTTCACCGTCACGGTCAGGCCTTCCTTCGCGAAGTAGCCTTCCGCGTCGGCGACCCGCAGGGGAAGATACTCGGGTGACGACGTGGGCCCGCTCACCGCGAGCGTCAGCGCCTGGGCCAGGATGATGGCTCCGAGCATGCGCTCAGCCCGTCCCGCGCTCTCGGCGTGGCGACGCATCCCCGGACCGCCGCGCGATGTCGTGCGTGCACGCCTGCTGCGTCTCTACCGCGAGCTGCTGCGTCGTTTCGGGCCGCAGGGCTGGTGGCCGGGGCGCAGCCCGTTCGAGATCGCCGCCGGGGCGATCCTCACGCAGCACACCGCGTGGAGCCAGGCCGCGCGCGCGGTGGCCGCGCTGCGCGCGCGAGGTCTGCTCGACGCGCGCGCGCTCGCCACCGCGCCCGATCGCGTGCTGCTCGAGGCGATCCGGCCGGCGGGAACGTACCGCCTCAAGGCGAAACGGCTGCGCGATTTCGCGGCATGGCTGCTCGTGCGCTTCGGCGGGCGGTTTGTCGGCATGCGCCGTGCGCCGCTCGGCCCGCTTCGTCGCGAGCTGCTCGCCGTGCCCGGCCTCGGGCCCGAGACGGTCGACGCGATCCTTCTCTATGCGGGCGGCCGCCCCGTCTTCGTCGCCGACACCTACGCGCGTCGCGTCCTCGCTCGTCATCGGCTGCTCCCACCAAACGCCGACTACGAGACCACGCGCGCCTTCATCGAATCCCACCTCCCGTCCGATCCCGCCCTCTTCAACGAGCTCCACGCCCTCCTCATCGCAGTAGGCAAGACGTACTGCCGCTCCATCCCCCTGTGCGCCGAGTGCCCGCTGCGCCCCGATCTCGCCGGCCGCCCTCCCAGGACCTGAGGCTCGCGCGCGACCGGCGGCGTTGTGGGTGGCGTGGGTGGCGCGGCGGGCCTGCCCCCACGCGACCCGTGTTTCGGGTATCGCGTCGGACCCGGCTAGGAATCGGTGCCCCATGACAGGCGCACCGCACTGTCGATTTGCGTGGTCGCGCGGGGGCGCCCCCGCCGCGCCCGCCGCGCCGCCCACGACGCCGATCACGCCGCGATCTCGAGCAACAGATCGACGATGCGGTCAGCGGCATCCGGCACCGCGAGCGCCCGCGCACGCTCGCCCATCTCTTTGAGCCGCGTCGCATCCCCGAGCAGCTCGCGAATGCGTTCGAGCAGCAGCGTGGGCGTCATGCTCGCCTGAGGCAAGATCGCGCAGCCACCGGCGCGACCGACGAGTCGCGCGTTGGCCGTCTGCTCGTCGCCGGCGGCGCCGGGCAACGGAATGTAGAGCGCGGGCACGCCCAGCTGGCAGCACTCGTTGACCGTGCCGGCGCCGGCGCGGCTCACGACCAGTGCGACGGCCGCGTACACGTCGGCCAGCTCGTCGCCGACCCACGGACGCAGCGCATAGCGCGCGGCGAGCGTCGGCGAAAGCGCCACGCGCCGCGTCTGCAGCCAGTCGCGGTCACCGGTCGCGCGATTGTCGCCGCACTGGTGCAGGCACTGGGCGTGGGCCAGCACATCGGGCAACACTTCGCCCACCGCGCGATTGATCGCGTGCGCCCCCTGCGCGCCGCCCGTGACATAGATCATCGGCAGCGTCGGATCGAAGCCGAATCGCTCGAGCGCGGCGGCGCGGCGGCCGTTGCGCAGCTCGGGCCGCAGCGGATTGCCGGTCACCACCGTTGGCGTCGCCCCGAAGAACCGCGCGGACTCCGCAAACGTCAGTGCTACGCGCCCGGCGAGACGCGCGGCGACGCGGTTGGCGAGGCCGGGCACCGCGGTCTGTTCGTGCACCACGAGCGGCACGCGCGCGAGGGCGGCGGCGAGGGCCACCGGCAGCGCGACGAAACCGCCGGTGGCGAACACGACGCGCGGCCGCAGCCGTCGCAGCAATCGCCACGCCTGCAGCACGCCGGCCGGCGCGTTGACGCAGACGTCCGGCACGTTCTGCCACGCCAGCGCGCGGCGCAGCTTGCCCGTACGAATCGCGTGGTACGCGATGCCGACCTCCGGCGCGCGCCGCGCCTCGAGTCCGGTGCGACTGCCGATCCACGCGCAGGGGAGGCCGCGCTCTCGCAGTGCGGCGGCGACGGCGAGGCCGGGCGAGGTATGTCCGCCCGTACCGCCGCCCGCAATAACGATCATTTGGATTTGCCGGCGGAGCGCCTTCGCAGGGCTCCGGCGCTCGACGGTCGGGCGGTCATGGCGCGAGGCCGGCTCCGGCGCTCGACGGTCGGGCGGTCATGGCGCGAGGCCGGCTCCGGCGCTCGACGGTCGGGCTGTGAACCGGCGAGTCGCCTCCGAGGGGGCGGCGATCAATCGTTGTTCCTGGTATCCCGATGACGCTCGAGTG
>QHSO01000144.1 GCA_003220475.1 Candidatus Rokuibacteriota bacterium
CATCATCAGCCCCTCGAGCACGGAGATGATCGCGTCATCCTCCGGCCAGCCGCCGGCGAGATGATTCGCCTTCTCGATGGCGGTCTTCAGCATGTACGTCGCCGTGTACCCGCCCTCGGCCTGGAAGTTCGGATACTCGTTGAAGCGCTTGTAGTACTTCTCGACGAACGTCTTGTTGTAGGGCCACTTATCGCCGCCGGGGTATGTGAAGTGATAGTTGCTGTGCACGCCGGCGATGATCCCCTCGGGATGGTCCTTGCCGATCGCGTGTGGCGCCACGCCGAAGGCGATCATGCTGGCCACGTGCATCTTGTCGAACATGCCGTAGCGCAGCGCCTGCTTGTAGAACGCGACGTAGTCGCCGCCCCACACGGAGATGGCCAGGAGGTCGGGCTTGGCCGCGATCGTCTTCGTGATGTGCGACGAGAAGTCCGTCGTGCCGAGCTTCGGCCACGCTTCCGAGACGGTCTCCGCGCCCGGTACCATCTTCTTCATCACGATGCGGAAGTGGTCGAACGCGTTGCGGCCGTACGAATAGTCCGGATGGATATGGGCGATCTTCTTCGTCTTCGGCCACGTCATGGCAGCGGCGAGCGCACCGGTCACGCCGTCGGCCGACTGCATGTTGGTGATGCGGAAGATATAGTGCGGGTTCGGGACCGCCTTGTCGAAGAGGAAGTCCGTGCAGCCGTCGACGAAGATCGTGAGGACCTTGAGCTCCTCGGCCACGGGGCCGAGCGCCGGCGTGTTGCCGGATGAAGTTATCCCGCAGAAGAAGTCGATCTTTTCGGAAAGTTTCAGTCGTCGAAGCTCTTTAACGTTCGCATCCGTTCCTGCATTCTCGTCCGCCTTGAGGATGTCGATCTTGCGCTTGCCGAGCAGGCCGCCCTGCGCGTTGATCTCCTCCGCGGCGAGCAGCTGGCCCTTGTACATGGGCTCCCCGAGGACCGCGGCGGCCCCCGTGAAGAACGTCATGTGGCCGATCTTGTAGGGCGTGTCCGGGAAGTTTCCTTTCGGCTTTTCCTGCGCGTGGGCGACGCCGACCGACGGCAGCGCGCCGGGCAGCGCGGCGAGCGCCGTGCCGACGGTCACGCCGAGGCCGGACAGGAAGTCGCGCCGATTCACTTCCGCCATGTGTGGTCCTCCGTTGGTGAGGGGCGTCATGCATTCGCGGCAACCGCTTACAACGTGCACTCGCTGTAACACGCTGGTCTGACCACTGTCAAGCCGACCTCTATAATGTCGACGGTGGTGGGAGGGTTCCCGTGATCGTCGGTACGGTAGTGCGTGGCGTGGCACGCGCCGTTCGCGCGCGTGTGGGCACGGTCGTGCTGGTCGCCGCCGGCGTCGTCGCGCTCGACGTGCTGCTGCCTCCGCTCGTCCTCTCCGTCTTCCGCGCGCCCTGGACGTTCTTCATGTTCAATCCGTGGCTCAAGCGCCTGCCCGCGTACGTCGCGTCCTCGAAGCCGTGGTCCGAGAAACTGGATTTCCTGTCGCGCGTCGCGCTGTTCTGGTTCTCTGCCGACGGCCCGTACGGCGCACCCGAATGGGGCTTCGCGGTCGACACGATGGACGTCGCACGCTTCGTGCTGACCGGGCTGCTGATCGGCGTCTACGTCGCGCTGTGGCTGGAGCGACGCGCGACCGCGCGCAGCGGTGTCGGCCTCGGCGCACCCGGGGCGATCGGCGCCGGTGTCAGCGTCCTCGGGCTCTCGACAGGACCCTGCAGCGTCGTCGGCTGCGGCGCGCCGGTGCTGCCGGTCGTGGGACTCGTGTTCGCGGGACTCTCGAGCACGACGCTGGCGTTGCTCTCGCAACTCTCGCGCGTCTCGGCGGTCGCGGTGGTGGTGGCGCTAGTCGCTGCGATCGCCTGGCTCGGCTGGGATGCCGGGCAGCGACGCGCAGGCTCCACCGGCGCCGAGCGAGCCGGCGCCCGTGGAGCCGCTGGCCGCGTTTAGAGCGTGAAGCTTTGCTGGAAGACGATCACGCCGCCCTGGACGACCGTGATCGTGGCGCTGGTGAAGGCCACGTCGGTGATCTCCGCCGTCCAGTTCGGGTTCGGACACCCCGCCTCCTCGGCGGTCGGCGGCGACGGCGGGGCCGTGGTGACGCTGAACGACACGTTGCCATTCTTGATCTGTGACGCGGGAATATTCACCGATCCCGTCGTCGTGACGTCGCCGGGATTCTGACCGGGAGCCTGATTGCCGCCTTGATTCGTGCAGGTCGTGGACGTGCTGCCGGTGGCGTTCAGAATGACAGTGACGTCTTCGTTCCCCAGACCCGCGAGCGCGCCGGAGGCGGTCAGGACGACTCCGCCGTCGGCGAAGCGCGGGTCGCGCTGGTTCTTGAAATGGACGCTGGCGGCAAAGGCCACCGCGGCGATGACGACAGTAAGAAGGATCGACAACGTCGCCGAGCGCTTCATGGGACAACTCTCTTTCTTCGTCGGCCGTGCGGTCTTCGAGTGTTGCTCCACCTCGGACGGGTCGCCGTCCGACGGAGGCGCGCGGGCGCGCGTCGAAAGAGATCGGGCTGATGCCACTGTTCAGAATCCTTATGCCGCTGACCCGAGATGTTGGTGACTCTACGGATGCCGTCAACCCCTGAATGGGGGGGCCGGTGGAGGCGGGACGAACCGAGAGGAGCGCCCCGGCCGACGCCGGCGTCCTTCCAGTCGCAGCCGGCGGCGACGAGGTCGTCCTTGATCGAGAAGAACGACGTCGCCTTGCGCCCCTCGAGGATGCCGGCGGACACGAGCATCCAGCCCGCGTGGCAGATGGCGGCGACGACCTTCCCCTGCTGCGCGGCCTCGCGCACGAGCCCGACCATCGCCGCGTGGCGACGCATCATGTCCGGCGCGTAGCCGCCGGGCACGATCACGGCGTCGAACTCGACGGCCTTCACCTGCTCGGCTTGCGCGTCGACGTTGACCGGGTAGCCGTGCTTGGACGTATACGACTTGGCGCCGCCTGCGCCGATGACCTTCACGTCGGCGCCTTCCTCGCGCAGACGGTAGTACGGCACCCAGAGCTCCATCTCCTGGTACATGTTCTCGGCGAGAATCGCGATCCGCTTGCCCTCCAGCTTCATGCGCCCTCCTTCAGGACTTGCGCGACGTCTGAGTGAAGATCGTTCCCATCAGCGGCCGCAACGAGCGGCCGCCGCACTGGGGACAGACCGCGCCTCCCTTGTCGTGCTCGCTGATCGACATCGTGCGCGTCACTTCTTTTTTGCATCCTTCGCAGTAGTACTCATACATCGGCATGGCCATCCCCCCTTCGGGCAGGACGGGGTTGAGGAACTCGGCGACGTTGGAGAGTCTACGCCCGCGGTCGAAGCGTGTCGACCAGCCACCGCGCCGTGCGCAGCAGCCGGCCTTCGCCGTGGCGCGGGCCGACCAGCTGGACGCCGAGCGGCAAGCCGTTCGCCCCGCTCATCAACGGCACGCTGAGCGCCGGCAACCCGCACATCGTCCACAGGGAGCAGAACACCGGATCGCCGGTGGAGGCCACGCCGGCCGGCGCCACACCGGTGGCGGCAGGCGTGAGCAGCGCATCGTATTTCTGCTCGAACAGCTCGCTGAACCCGTTGTTGAGCCGAGGAATCTGCGCGAGCGCCTCGAGGTAGCGCGCGGCCGGGTGCGCGCGCCCTCGCTCGATCCGCGTGCGCAGCCGTTCTGACAAACGCGCGCGGCCCTTGTCCCACTCGCGTGCGAGATTGACGGCGACCTCCGACTCCATGATGACCGCGTGCCATTCCCACGCCTGCTCGATGCCACCCGCCAGCTCGACTTCTTCCACGCGAGCGCCGAGCCGCTCGACGATCTCGGCGAAGGCCTCCTTGGCGTCGGCGTCGACACGATCCCAGTGCGGCGTCCTCACGAAGCCGAAGGTCGGCGGGATCGGCGGCTCCTCGGCGGCCACCGCACGATAGGGCGCGTGAGCGCGGGGGCTGGACTCGAACTCGCCCTCGTCATAGGCGACGCACGTCTCCAGCAGCAGCGCGATGTCGTCGAGCGCGCGCGCGAAGAGTCCCACGGTGTCGAGCGTCTGCGCCACGCGCGACATTCCGCGGCGCGGAATGAGACCACGGGTCGGCTTGAGACCGTAGACACCGCAATAGGACGCGGGCCGCACGGTCGAGCCGCCGGTCTGGCTGCCGAGCGCCAGCGGCACCATGCCCGCGGCAACGGCGGCCGCGGAGCCGCTCGAAGAGCCGCCGGGCGAGTAGGCCGGATCGTGCGGGTTACGTGTCTTACCCGAGGCGCCGCACGCGAACTCGGTGGTGATCGTCTTGCCCATGATCACGGCGCCGGCGGCGCGCAGCAGCGTGACCACCGCGGCGTCGCGCGATGGCGTCCGTCCCGCGTGCAGCGGCGAGCCGTTCTCGGTCGGCATGTCCGCGGTGTCGATGATGTCCTTGATGCCGATCGGCACCCCGTGCAACGGGCCGATCGCCTGCCCCGAGAGGCGATGCTGGTCCGCCGCGCGCGCCTGCGCCAGCGCGAAGTCCGGATCGAGAAACGCCCACGCCTCGATCCGCGCGTCGGTCTCGCGCACGCGCGCGAGACACGCGGCGACGTACTGCTCGGACGAGATCACACCCTCACGGATGACCCGCGCCGCATCCGTCGCGGACAACGCGTGCAAATTCGTTAGATCCATCGCGCTGCTACGCTCGCCGGAATTGGGTCGCTTTGCAAGGGCGACGCTGGGACTTGGCTTGCGAGCGTAATCAAATCGTTGAATCGAGCAGTCTTGGGAAAGTCACAAAACCGACGCTTCGCTTCTTCGAGGCGCGCATTAGCTACCGTGACTGCCCGTTACCGGAGTCGCACCATATTAGTGATCCTATTCGCATCGCGCATGTTCGCGCGCGGGCTTTGCCCGCGCAATCCTGCTGTTGGGGGGAGGCACTGAGAAGCGCGCCGTCAGGCGCGTGACGAGGGTCGGAAGGGGGGCGAAGCCCCCCTCCGAGTTATTTCCCGTACAAAAACTCCGGCAGCCACAGCGTCATGCCGGGCCAGACGTACATGAAGACCAAGCAGATCAGGACGATGATCATGTACGGCATCATCCCGGCGAAGATCTGGTTCAGCGTCACGTGCTTGGGCGCCACGCCTTTCAGATAGAAGGCCGACATCGCCACCGGCGGCGACAGGAAGGCCGCCTGGAGATTGACCGCCACCATCGTGCCGAACAAAATCGGGTCGATGTGGAAGTGCGCGAGCAGCGGGATGAAGATCGGGCAGAAGATGACGATGATCTCCGTCCACTCGAGCGGCCAGCCGAGCAAGAAGATGATCAGCTGCGCGATGATCTGAAAGCCGAGCGGCGAGAGATTCATCGACAGCACCCAGCGCTCGATGAGCGACTGGCCGCCGTGCAGCGCGAACACGGCGGAGAAGAGCGCGGAGCCGACGAAGAGCCAGCAGACCATCGCCGTCGTCTTCGCGGTCAGGAACGTCGACTCCTTCATGTTGCGCCGCAGCTCGGGCGAGACCCGCAGGTACCACAGGCCCGGCACCACCGTCCCGACGAGCGTGCCGGCGATGGAGCCGGCCACGAGCAGCGAGGCCCAGTCCTCGCCTTCGTACCATCCCAGCGCGATGCCGATGACGAAGCCGACGAGGCTCCACCACCAGACCGCTTTCTGGTAGCGCGCCATCACCGCGAGGTACATGGCGCCGAGGGCGCCGACGGCGGCCGATTCCGTCGCCGTGCAGATGCCGAACAGGATCACGGCGAGCACGATGGCGGTCAGCACGCCGAGCGGCACGACGGAAGCGATCAGCTCCTTGAGGATCTCGAGCTGCTCACCGTCCATGCGCCAGAAGTAGACCAGCAACAGCAGCGCGGAGAAGCCGCCGAGCCCCCAGAACCACGCATAGAAGTGGGCGGGGATCTGCCCGGCACCCGAATCCTTGCTGGGATCGCGCAGGGACGTCATCTCTTCGGGCCCGCCGTCGGTCCTGGCGTGCGCCGCCGGCTTCTCGGCCTCGCCGCCCGCGCCGAGCTCTTGCGGCTGCTCGGCCGCCGCCGTGCCGAGCTCCTGCGGTTTCTCCTCCGCCGGCGCGGCGGTCGGTGCCGTCCGCGCCGGTGCGGGCGCCGCCACCGGGGCGGCCGTGACCGCCGTGGCCTTCGTCGCGGGCGACACGGCCGCCGTCGTCACCTCCGGCGCGTTGTAGATCACGACGTACCACCACGTCGCGGTGAATGTGCCGATGGTCAGCATGATCGGCACCGCGATGGCCGCCAGGTCCCGGGCGATGAGGCGATAGCCGGCGCTGCGCGCCAGCACGGGACGGAACGCAGCGGCGATGAGCCCCGGCACCACCGACCGCGAGCGGCCGCGCTCGAGCGCCCGCAGATAGTCGGGAACGCTCACGCGGTACTGATCGGGCGGCAGCTTCGGCGCAATTCTCGGGTTGATGATCGCCCAGCCGAGGATGTAGACGAGGTAGAGAAACGTCAGGAAGAAGCCCGGCAGCATCGCCGCCGCGTAGAGCTTGACGATCGACTGGCCGGCGACCGCGGCGTAGACGATCAGCATGACCGACGGCGGAATGAGGATGCCGAGCGTGCCGCCGGCCGTGATCGCGCCGGACGCCAGCTTGATGTCGTCACCCGCTTTGAGCATGGGCCGCAGGGCGATGTCGACCAGCGCCGCGCGCTCCATGATGTAGCCCATGAAGACGAACAGCGGCACCGACAGCAGCGTGTCGTTCGTCATCACGCCGTACGTCCGCTGCGCGATCAGGTCGAAGATGCGGTTCTGCCACCAGTGGTGTGCCGGGTCCCAGAACGCGATGAACCCGAAGATGGCGCCCAGCCCCATCAGCGTGAACGCCGTCGGGTAGCCCATCATGATGGAGACCACGATGAGTCCCAGCATGGTGAGGCCGAGGGAGGGGTCGCTCACTTCTCTGGCTCGTCGTCCCGGACGGCCTTCTCGTGGATGACGCCCTCTTCCATGACGCTGCGGTGGCGCGCGGCCTCGTCGATGGCGTGGGCGCCTTCCAAGGCGGCGCGGCGCGACTCCTCGTCCACGTACTCGCTGCGCCCGAGCTGGGTCTCGATGACGTCGATCTCCTCGACATCTTCCAGGCGTTGGGGCCAGCGCCCCGTACGGATGGTGAGGATGCAGCGCGCGATCTCGGCCAGACCCTGCAGCATGACCAGCACGCCGGCGACCGGAATGACGGTCTTGAAGTGGTAGACGGGCGGGCCTTCGGCGGTGACCGTGGAGTGCTCGCCGATGCGCCAGGAGTCGGCGGCGAAGTCACTGCCCGCGTAGATGAGACCGATCATGCACGGGATGAAGAAGAGCAGGTACAGGACCAGGTCGAGCGAGGCCTGGCCCCGCGGCTTGAGGTAGATGTAGACGAAGTCCGCGCGCACGTGGCCGGCCAGGGCCAGCGTGTAGGCGCCGCACAGCATGAACAGCGTGCCGTACAGCATGCTGTTGAAGTCGAAGATCCACGCCGTCGGCGCATTGAGGATGTAGCGCTTGAACACCTCGATGGACACCACGAACGTGAGGGCGACGATCAGCCAGGAGGCCGCCTTGCCCGACCAGTAGCTGACCTGGTCGATGGCGCGGATCACGCGGAGAGCCGTCATTCTAGATGGGGGGCCCCGACATGGCCCCCCATACCCCCCCGACGCTCGGGAGCGCCCCGGGATACCCGGGGCGCTCCTCGATACCGCGGCACGGCTAGCTCTTCTTCTGGGCGGGCGCGCCCGGCTTGGCGCCGAAGTAGTGGTTGTAGGCCATGCGGCGGCTGACGTTGGTGTCGAGGTCCCACTTCACCGCCCGCGCGGCGAACGCCTTCTGCGACTCCACGATCTCCTTGAACATCGGATTGTCGGAGGACTTCTTGTCGACGACCTGGTCGTAGATCTCCAGCTGTTTCTGTAAGACCGAGTCCGGCGTCTTGTAGAAGCGGACCTTGTCCTTCGTCTGCAGCTCGATGTAGTCCTTCGAGTAGCGGTCGATCGACTTCCACGCCATGTCGGCGGAAGCGGCTTCCACGGCGTTCTCGATGATGGCCTTCATCTTGTCGGGCAGCCCGTCGAACTTGGTCTTGTTGAAGGTGATCTCCAGCTGCTCGGCGTTCTGGTGATAGCTCTGCAGCATGCAGACCTTCGACACGTCGGCGAAGCCCAGGATGCGGTCTGACGTCGCGTTGTTGAACTCGGCGGCATCCAGAAGGCCGCGGTCCATGGCCGGCACGATCTCGGCGCCGGGCAGCGCGTTGACGGCGGCGCCGAGGCCCTGGAACACGTCGATCGAGATGCCCACCGTGCGGAACTTGAGGCCCTTGAAGTCGTCGGCCTTGGTGATCGGCTTCTTGTACCAGCCGAGCGGCTGCGTGAACATCGGGCCGTAGGGGAAGGACATCACGTTGGCGCCGATGGACGCGTAGAGCTTCTGCAGCAGCTGCTTGCCGCCGCCGTACTTGTGCCAGGACAGCAGCATGTTGGCGTCCATGCCGTAGCCGGGGCCCGAGCCCCACAGCGCGAGCGCGGTCTGCTTGCCGTAGTGATAGACGAGCACGCCATGGCCACCATCGAGCGTGCCCTTCGACACGGCATCGAGGAGACCGAAGGCGGGCACCACGGCGCCGGCGGGCAGCACGTCGATCTTCAGATCGCCGCCCGTCATGTCGTTCACCTTCTTGGCGAAGTCGAGCGCGTATTCGTGGAAGATGTCTTTCTGCGGCCACGTCGACTGCCATCGCATCGTGATCGGTCCCTGCGCCTTCACGACCGTCGGGAAGCCGAGGGCCGCCGTACCGGCGACGGCAGCGCCGGTCAGGAACGTGCGGCGGGATGATGCGGGAGTCGTCTGCGAATCCGTCATGGTGCACCTCCGTCGTCGTTGTCTTGAAGTGCGCCGCGAGAGTTCGATGTTAAGCGGCAGCTATTGTAACCGACGTGCTCGCCGCGGCGTTCCGACTTTGGCGCGGATTCAGCGGGCGGGCGGGGGGACGATCTCGAGCGCGAGGCGACGCTCATCGCGGCGGACCGTCAGCCGCAGCGCTTTCTCGGGAGCGAGATCGGCCAGCACCTCGCGCGCGGCGTCGCGCGTGATCACCGGCGTCTCCTGGATTTGTAAAATGACGTCGCCGACCTCGAGACCCGCGCGGGCGGCGGCGCTGTCCTTCAGCACCAGGCTCACGACCGGCGCCGCGGAGCCGCCGGGACGGCGGCCGCCGAGCTCGGGCTGCGGGCCGTCGGGCTCGCGGAGAATGAAGCCGTACTCGGCGGCCACCCGCTCGCCGGCAACCGTGCGCGGCATCTCGACCAGCCGGACGTTCACCGCGCGCCGGCCGTCGGGACGCAGCACCGTCAGACGCGCATCGCGCTCCACGGGGCCGCGTGTGATCTGACGCTGCAGCTCGCGCGTCTCGGTGATGGGCCGCCCGTCGAGCGCCACGACGATGTCGCCGCTCTTGAGGCCGCCGCGCGCGGCCGGCGTGCCGTCCATGACGTCGACGATCACGACGCCGAAGCCCTCGCGGATGCCGTGTTTCGCCGCGAGCTCGTCCATCTCCTGCTCGGACAGATCGCGGATCCGTACGCCCAGCCACGACCATGGACGTGCCTCGGCGACGCCACCCGCCAGCAACAGCCCGAGCGCGAGCGCGGCGATCGCGCGTCTCATGGCCGACCCCCCTTGAGCTCGCGCACCAGCATCTCGATCGCGTCGGCGACGCGGGCGACACGTGCGTCCACGTCGAGCGTCTCGAGCAGCGTCTGACGCAGCGACGCGTCGGGCAGCACGGCGGCCGCCACACGATCGGCGACGGCGCCCGACGGCTGGCCCTCGGCCAACGCCGTGTCGAGCAGGTCGGGCGGCCGGCCGAGTGCGTCCAGCAGCGCGTGGGCCGCCTCGCGGATGCGGGACAGCAGCAGGCTCACGTCGGTGGCGGGACCGACGTCGTCCAGCCGTTTGACGCTCACGAGGCGGTACAGCGTGTCGGTGGGCAGCTCGCGCTCGATGCGCACGCGCGCGTCGCCGCGCACGAGGATGTTGTAGCGGCCGTTCGCGAGCCGCTCCCACGAGACGATCTCGCCCATGCCGCCCACGGCGTGCACGGCCGGTCGCCCGGCGTACGTCGCCTCGTAGCCGGGCTGCAGCTTCACCACGCACAGGCGGCGATCGCGCGCCAGCGTGTCCATGACCATCGCGCGATAGCGCGATTCGAAGACGTGCAGCGGCAGCAGCGTGCGCGGAAAGAACGTGACGTCCGGTAACGGGAAGATGGGCACGATGGCGGAGCCGGCAGCCGACGCCATGTCGGCGCTCAGGAGATCGTCGGCAGCGGTCGCAGCGTCGCCGTCGCGCCGAGCCGCTCGATCACCCGGCGCGCGATCTCGCGGAACGCGGCGGCCTGCGCCGAGTCGGGACGGCGCACCATGATCGGCGTGCCCTCGTCGCCGCCCTTGCGGGTGTCGGGGTCGAGCGGCAGCTGGCCGAGCAGCGGCACACCGTACTCGTCGGCCACCTTCTGCCCGCCGCCCTCGCCGAAGATGGTGTAGCGCGTGCCGGTGTCGGGCGCCACGAAGTACGACATGTTCTCGACGACGCCGAGCATCGGCACGTTGAGCTGCTGGAACATCGCGATGGCCCGCCGAACGTCGAGGAGCGCGACGTCCTGCGGCGTCGTCACCATCACCACGCCCGAGAGCGGAATCACCTGCGACAGCGACAGCTGCGCATCGCCGGTGCCGGGCGGCATGTCGAACACCAGGTAGTCGAGCGGACCCCACAGCACGTCGCGCAGCATCTGCTGAATGAACGTGTGGATCATCGGCCCGCGCCACACCAGCGGCTGCTTGTCCGCGACGAGCAAGCCCATCGACATGACGCGCAGCCCGTGCGCCTCCACGGGAATGATGCGGTTGTCGAACATCCCGGGCCGGCCCTTCGTCCCGAGCATGAGCGGCAGGTCCGGTCCATAGACGTCGGCGTCGATGAGACCGACGCTCGCGCCGGTGCCGTGCAGCGCGAGCGCAAGGTTGACGGCGACGGTGGACTTTCCGACGCCGCCCTTACCCGAGGAGACGGCGATGGTCTGCTTGACCTCCGGAATCATATCGGCGGGCCGCTGTGGCGGCGCCCCGGCCGGCGGCGCGGCCTGCGCGTGCGCGTGGCCGCCGCCGCCGTGCGCGTGTGGCGCCGCGGCGCCTCCCATCTTTGCGTTCACCCGCGAGACGCCGGGCAGACCTCCCACGAGCTTGTTGGCCATGCTGTGGATCAGCACCTTGGTCTGCGCGGGCTGCGCACCGAAGGCGAGCGTGAAGCTGACGTCGCCGCCGCGAATGGTGAGGTCACGCACGAGGCCCAGCGCGACGATGTCGGTCTGGCTCTCGGGATCCTTGATGCCGCGGAGCACGTCGAGGACGTCCTGCTCGCTCGCCATATACGGGACGAATGATACCTGACCGGTCTCCACCGCGCGAATGGGAACGGGTTTTCCCATTCTGAGTCGTGATTCCCGTCTCGTCGTTCGCAAACGACCGCGCAAGCCGTTGAAAACACGCGGCGGCGCCTCTGGAACGTCGCTTGCTCCCTCAGCAGGCGGCCGTCTCGTTGAGAGTCGAGCCAAGCAGTACGTTCGATGCCCTCCCCCCGGCGAGGGCGGGTCTGCCAGGGCTCGCCCTCGCTTGATTTTTGCCCACGCTTCCTGATACATAACTCGGGTGGTCTCGCCCGACGAGTTTCGCCGTGTTCTCAGTCACTTCGCGACCGGAGTGACGATCGTGACCACACGCGACACCGACGGCCGTCCGACGGGCCTCACGGTGAGCGCGTTCTGCTCCGTCTCGCTCGATCCGCCGCAGGTCCTCGTGTGTGTCGATCACAAGTCGCAGAGCTATCCCGCGCTGCGCGACCGCGATCGCTTCGCGGTGAACTTCCTCGGCGAGCGACACGAAGACGTGTCGCGACGCTTCGCGACGACACGCCTCGACAAGTTCGACGGCGTGCCACACAAGCTCAGCAGTCACGGCGTGCCGCTCCTCGAGGGCGCGCTCGCCCAGCTGGAGTGCCGCACGGTCTCGCGGCACGTGGAGGGCGATCACACGATCCTCGTCGCGCTCGTCGATGAGGCTCGCAATGGCGCGGGCGAACCGCTGCTGTACTTCCGCGGCAAGTACCGCCGTCTGGCCGACACCCCTTCGGGAGCGAGCTCGTGACGTCCATTCCGCTGTCCCGTCCGCCCGTCGACGACGAGATCAAGCAGGCCGTGCTGACGGCCATGGATTCGCGACAGTGGATCCTGGGCCCGCAGTGCAAGGAATTCGAAAAGGAGCCGACGATCGAGGCGATCTGCGTCGCCGAGGCGACGCCGGTGTTCGTCGATACCGACGACTACTACACGATGGACGCCGTCGACGCCGCGGCCAGGCTGACGCCGCGCACCGTCGGCGTGCTGCCCGTGCATCTGTACGGCCAGCCCGTCGACCTCCCCGCCGTCCGCGAGCTCGCCAATCGCCTCGGCCTGTGGATGCTGGAGGACTGCGCGCAAGCGCACGGCGCGGCCTTCGAGGGACGCCGCGTCGGCGCCTTCGGGCGCGCCGCGGTCTTCTCCTTCTATCCGTCGAAGAACCTGACCGTGATGGGCGACGGCGGCGCCGTCGTCACCGACGACGATGAGATCGCGGCGCGCTGTCGGCGGCTGCGCAATCACGGCCGGCTCAACAAGGACGTACACGCAGAGGTCGGCTTCAACCTGCGCTTCAACGACATCCAGGCCGCCATCGGGCGCGTGCTGCTGCGGCGGCTCGACACGATGAACGAGCGGCGGCGGCAGCTGGCCCGCCGCTATGCGAAGGGCCTCGACGGATTGCCGCTCGAGCTGCCACGCGAGCGCCCGGGCGCGCGTCACGTCTATCATCTGTACGTGGTGCGCACGCCGCGGCGTGCGGAGCTGGCGGCGTTCCTCAAGGAGCGCGGCATCCAGACGGGCGTGCACTATCCGGTGCCGGGGCACCGCCAGCCCGCCGTCGAGCACTTCGCGCCGGCGCCGCTGCCCCAGACGGAGCGGCTCGTCGACGAGATCCTCACGCTCCCGATCTCCGCCGGCCACACCGACGCCGAGATCGACACGGTGGCGATGGCGGTCAGGGCGTTCTTCGGAGCCTGATGCCCGGGAGCCCCCTGCGGATCCTGCAGCTCTACCCCAAGCGAGACTTCTTCACCGGCGCCGCGATCCAGCTGCGTGACCTCGCGGCCGGCCTGTCTGCGCGCGGCCATCACGTGACCGTGGCCACGCCGCCGAGCGACGTGTGGCCCGAGCGCTGCCGCGCGCTCGGCATCGAGCACGTGGCGGTGCCGATGGCTCGCGCGTGGGACCCACGCGCGGCGTGGCGTCTGGCGCGCGTGATCACGAGCCGCCGCATCCAGATCGCGCACGCCCACAAGGGGCGCGCGCGCACGCTGGCGCTGCTGGCGGGATTGATGGGTGGCCGCACGCGGCTCGTGCTCAACCGCGGTGTCAGCTTTCCGGTGACGGGTCTGCGGCGCATCGGCTATACGACCGGCCGCGTCCAGGCGATCGTGGCCGTGTGTGACTCGATCAAGCGCGGCCTCGTCGCCGGCGGCGTCGCGCCAGAGAAGATCGAGGTCATTTACTCCGGCACCGACCTCGATCGCTTTCATCCCGGCGTCGACGGCGCGCCCATCCGCCGCGAGCTCGGTCTCGCCGGCGACGATCTGCTCATCACCCAGATCGGCGTCCGCTCCTGGCGAGGGTGGAAAGAGGTGCTCGCGGCCATGCGCACCGTCGCCGCACGCCGGCCGCGGGCGCGGCTGCTCTTCGTCGGCGCGCCGCCGCCGCGCGTGGCGGAGATCGCCGACCGCGCGCGCGACGCCGGCCTCGGCGACCGCGTGATGGCGCTCGGGCATCGCGACGACGTCCCGATGATTCTCTGCGCGTCCGACGTCGTCGTCGACGCGTCGTGGGCCGGCCTCGGGATCACGGGCAGCATCCGCGAGGCACTCGCCTGCGAGCGTCCCGTCGTCGCCACCGCCGTCGAGGGCATGCCCGAGCTCGTGCGGCCCGGCGAGACGGGTCTGCTGGTGCCGCCGCGCGACGCGGGCGCGCTGGCCGACGCGATCCTCGCGCTGCTCGACGATCCGACGGCGGCCCTGGCCATGGCCCGCGCGGGCCGCAAGCGCGTCGAGGCGCACTTCTCGCTGCGCGCCAAGCTCGACGCCATCGAGGCGCTGTATCGCCGCCTCGTCGACGGGGGGCGTGCCGCATGATCCGCGCGACCGTCGCGATCTACCGCCGACTCTTCGTCTACCTCAAGCCCTACATCCCCACGCTCGTGCTGGGCGGCGTGCTCGCGCTCGTGGTCGCGGCCATGGAGGGCGCCATCGCATGGCTCGTGAAGCCCGCGATGGACGAGATCTTCATCAAGCGTAACCTCACGATGCTGCGCATGATCCCGCTGCTGCTCTTCGGCGCCTATCTCCTCAAGGGCGCGGCGCGCTACGGCCAGTCGTATCTGATGGCCGCCGTCGGTGAGCGCGTGATCGCCACGTTGCGGCGCGCGCTCTACCTGCACATCCAGGGCATGCCGCTGTCGTTCTTCTCCGACCGGCACTCCGCCGACCTCATGTCGCGCGTCATCACCGACGTCAATCGGCTGGCGCGCGTGTCGTCCACCGTGCTCGTGATGGTGGTGCGCCAGGTCGCGATGGTGGCGGCGCTGGTGACCGTGATGTTCGTGCGGGAATGGCGGCTGGCCGTCATCGCCCTGCTCGTGTTTCCGTTCATCGGCGTCGCCGTGCGCGCGATCGGCCGCCGGCTGTACCGGATCAACAAGCGCTCGCAGGAAAAGATCGCCGAGCTCAACGTGCTGCTGCACGAGGCGCTGTCCGGCACGAAGATCGTCAAGGCCTTCGGCCGCGAGGCGCACGAGGCCGAGCGCTTCGACCGCGTGAACCAGCGCCTGCTCGCGCTCGCCCTCAAGGACCATCGCACCGACGAGGTGACGGATCCGCTCATGGAAGTGCTCGCCGCGCTCGGTATCGTCGGCGCCCTCTGGTACGGCGGGCACCAGGTGATCGCGGGCACCATGACGCCGGGCGACTTCTTTTCCTTCACGGCGGCCGTGGCGCTGCTCTACGGGCCCGTGCGGCAGCTCTCGCGGATCGTGAACACCGTGCAGCAATCCACGGGATCCGTCGAGCGCGTGTTCGAGGTGCTCGACACGCCGCCCGCGATCGCCGACCGTCCGGGCGCGCACGCCCTCACCATGTTCACCGAAAGCCTCGCGCTCGAGGGAGTGTCCTTCCGCTATCCCGGCGCGGCGGAGCCCACGCTGCGCGACATAAATCTGACGGCTCGCCGCGGCGAGGTCGTGGCGTTCGTCGGCATGAGCGGCGCCGGCAAGTCCACGCTGCTCGACCTGCTGCCGCGCTTCCACGACGTCAGCGCGGGGCGCATCACCATCGATGGCCACGACGTGCGCGACCTCACCCAGGCTTCGCTGCGCGCGCAGATCGGGCTGGTGACGCAGGACACATTCCTCTTCAGCGACTCGATCTACTACAACATCGCGTACGGTCGCGCCGACGCGCTGTTCGCCGACGTCGCGCGCGCCGCGAAGCAGGCGCACGCGGAGGAGTTCATCCTCGCTTGCCCGCTGGGCTACGACACGCTGGTCGGCGAGCGCGGCGTGCGGCTGTCCGGCGGCCAGCGACAGCGCCTGGCCATCGCGCGCGCGTTCCTCAAGGACCCGCCGATTCTGATCCTGGACGAGGCGACCTCCGACCTGGACGCGGAGAGCGAGTTCATGGTGCAGCAGGCGCTGGCCGATCTGATGCGCGGCCGGACCGTGCTGGTAATCGCGCATCGCCTGGCCACGGTGCGCAACGCCAACCGCATCGTCGTGGTGCACGAAGGACGCATCGTCGAGATCGGCCGCCACGACGAGCTCATCGCCCACGACGGCGTCTACCGCCGTCTCCACACGCTGCAGACCGAGCCGACGCGCGCGTAGTCGTCGCCCCACCGGCGCCCGCCCGGCGGCGACGGGCGGGCGCCGCGAGACCAGGCATCGCGCGACACGACGTCAGATGCTCCGCGGAGATTCTCCGAGACCGCGGCCGTTGCAGAAGCTCCAAGTCAGCCGCGGCGCTGGGTTGCGCGCGGTGGGAATATGGCCGGCCGGTTGCTTTTCGTCGCCAAGCCCATGCGCGCGCGCCGCCTGCTGCGTCGTCGCACCGTCCATGCCATCGCGGCGGTGTGCGTGACGCTCGGCGCCCTCGTGCTGTCCGACCTGATCTCCGTCACCGTGCCCGCCCCCGCGAGCGACGGGCCCGCGCATCACGGCCGCCGGGGCTTCCGCAACCTCGACCCCGAGTATGCGTACTCCCTCCGGAGTCGCGTCGTCCACGTCGTGGGCCGACCGCCCGCGCGTCTGCGGGGCCGGCCGCTCGAGCTCGTCCCCAACGACGGCCGGGCGCTGCGCGATCCCCTCGCCGCGCCGCTGATCACCTGGATCGGCCACTCGACCTTTCTGGTGCAGGTCGACGGCGTGAATCTGCTGACCGACCCCATCTGGTCCTCCCGCACGAGCCCCGTCCCGTTCGCCGGACCGCGACGGCTCGTGCCGCCCGGCCTGCGCTTCGAGGACCTGCCCCCGATCCACGCGGTCCTGATCTCGCACGACCACTACGACCACCTCGATCTCGGCACCGTGACGCGGCTGGCGCGGGCGCATCATCCGACGTTCTTCGTGCCGCTCGGCCTGCGCGCGTGGTTCGAGGCGCTCGGCATCCGCAGCGTCGTCGAGCTGGACTGGTGGGAGTCCGGGCGCATCGGCGCCCTCACGATGACCGCGGTGCCGGCCCAGCACTCGTCCGGCCGCTCGCTGCTGCTGGACGACCAGAACGCGCGGCTCTGGGCCTCGTGGGTGGTCACCGCGCCCGATCGGCGCCTGTTCTTCGCGGGCGACACCGGGTATCACGGCGGCTTCGTCGACATCGCGCGACGCTATGGCCCGTTCGACCTCGCCGCGCTGCCGATCGGCGGCTACAGCGATTTCCGCCACCACCATCCCAACCATCTGAGCCCCGAGGAAACCGTCCAGGCGTTCGAGGACCTCGCCGCGACCCTGCTCGTGCCGATGCACTGGGGGACGTTCGAGCTGAACCGAGAGCCGTTCCGCGAGCCGCCCGACCGGCTGATGGCCGAGGCCCTGCGCCACGGGCTCGAGGAGCGCGTCGCGCCGCTGAGTCCCGGACAGACGATTCGCTGGTAATCCGTGCGCATGCTCGCCTAATCTGTCCGCATGCTCGCCGCCTGGGGGCGCGCAGTCCACCGGTTGCGCTGGTGGCTGGTCGCCATATCGCTGCTGCCGCTCACGCTCTGGCTCGGCGTCCCGTCAGGTGAGCGGCTCGACGAGTCCGTCGTCCCGCCCGACATGGAGGCGGTGCGCGCGGTGCGGCTGCTGGACGCCGAGCTGGCGCCGCGGTCGCCGTCGTTCGGGCTGATCTTGAGCAGCGCCACCCTGCGCGCAGACGATCCGCGCTTCGTCGATGCCGTGCAGCGCGCGCTGGCGCCGCTGCGACGCGATCCTCGGGTCGCGCGGATCCGGACCCCGTGGGATGCGCCGGTGCCCGACGCGCGCGGAATCTCCACCGACGCCCGCAGCGTGGTCGTCACCGTGGAGGTGCACGGCCGAGCCCCGGCGTTCGCTTCGATGGTCGTGCCGTCGGCGCCGCCGGGACTGTACACGGCGCTACGCGCGCAGGTCCGCTCCGACACCCTCGACATCCTCACCTTCGGGCCGATGGCGCTGAACCACGACTTCACCGAGATGGTGAAGAGCGACCTGCAGCGCGCCGAGGTGGTCGTGCTGCCGCTCGTGCTGGTGTTCCTCGTGGTCGTGTTCGGCTCGGTCGTCGCCGCCACGCTGCCGCTGGCCGTGGGGCTGCTCGGCGTCGCCGCCGGTATGGCCGCCACCGGGCTGCTCGCGCGCGTGATGCCGGTATCGGCGTACGCGGCAAACGTGGTCTCGATGATCGGTCTCGGCGTGGCCATCGACTACTCGCTGTTCGTCGTGAGCCGCTATCGGGAGGAGCTGCTGACGCATGCGCCGCCTCAGGCGCTGGCGCGCACGCTGGCCACCGCGGGGCGGACGGTGATCTTTTCGGGTATGGCGGTCGGCATCGGCTTGCTCGGGATGATCCTGCTGCGCATGGGCAGCGTCAGCACGATCGGCATCGCGAGCACCGTCGTCGTCGGCTTCGCCGTGCTCTACAGCCTCACGCTGCTGCCGGCGCTGCTGGCGATCCTCGGGCCGCGCGTCAATGCCCTGTCGCTGCTGCGGCGGCCGGCCAGGGTCGGCGAGCGCTCGATATGGCATCGGCTGGCCACCGCCGCGATGGCGCGGCCATGGCACGTGCTGGTGCCGGTGGTGCTCATCCTCATCGTGCTCGGCCTGCCGTTTCGCCACATTCATCTCGGCACGCCCGACATCACCACGCTGTCGGACGACGCCGAGTCGCGACGCGGCGAGGAGCTGCTCGGCCGCGAGTTTCCGCAGCTGTCGCCGACGAGCATCGTCGTGGTCGTCAGTTATCCCGACGCCACCGGCCTCACGCCGGCGCGCGTGGACGAGCTGTACACGCTCAGCCGCTGGCTCGCGCGGCAGCCGGGCGTGACGCGCGTGGAGAGCGTGGTGGACCTCGACCCGCGCATCACACTCGATCAGTACAAGATGATGGCGACGGCGCCGCGCGAGATGCTGCCGCCGCCGATGCGCGAGGCGTTCGAGCAGATGACCGGGCCCCGGCTGAGCCTCCTCGTCGTGCAGACGGCGCTTCCCGTCGACGGCCAGGGCGCGCGCGACCTCGTGAAGACGATTCGGCGCGCACACCCCCCCGTGGCCGCCCAGATGCTGGTCACCGGCCGCACCGCATATGACCTCGACTTCGCGGCGCTCGTCTGGCGCGTCGCGCCGGGCGCGGTGGCCTTCGTGCTCGTCGCGACGTTCGTCGCGCTCTTCCTGCTGCTGGGCTCCGTGCTGCTGCCGCTGAAGGCGGTGATCATGAACTGCCTGTCGGTGACGGCCTCGTACGGCGCGCTCGTGTGGATCTTCCAGGACGGCCACTTCAAGGACTGGCTCGGCTTCACGCCCGCGCCGATCGAGCCCGTCATCCCGCTGATCATGTTCTGCGTGCTGTTCGGCCTGTCGATGGACTACGAGGTGCTGCTGCTCAGCCGCACGCACGAGGAGTTCGAGCGCACGCGCGACAACGACCGCGCGGTGGTCGCCTCGCTGGCCGCGACGGGCCGCCTCATCACCGGCGCGGCGCTCATCATGGCGACGGTCTTCTTCGGCTTCGGTGTCGCGCGCACGGTCATGATCAAGGAGATGGGCATCGGCATGGGCATCGCCATCGTGATGGACGCCACGATCATCCGCGCGCTGCTCGTGCCGGCGACGATGCGCCTGCTCGGCGACTGGAACTGGTGGGCGCCGCGGTCGCTACGCCGGCTGTGGGAGCGACTGCGCGCGCCGGTCAACGCGCTGTGAGGGCGGAACGAGGAGAGG
Organism: Candidatus Rokuibacteriota bacterium; assembly: GCA_003220475.1. Classification (GTDB taxonomy): domain Bacteria; phylum Methylomirabilota; class Methylomirabilia; order Rokubacteriales; family CSP1-6; genus AR12. The sequence continues at coordinate 19,587 of QHSO01000144.1, forward strand.
CTACTTCTCGCGGAAGCGGTTGACGATCGGCAGCCGCCAATCCCGCCCGAACGCGCGCGGCGTGATCTTCACGCCGATCGGCCCCTGGCGGCGCTTGTACTCCGCGATGTCGATCATGCGGATGACCTTTCGCACCGTCTCGGGCGCGAACCCGCGCGCGATCAAATCCGCCACCCCGCAGCTCTCCTCCACGTACGCCTCGAGGATCGCGTCGAGGACGTCGTAGGGCGGCAGCGTGTCCTGGTCCTTCTGGTCCGGGCGCAGCTCGGCCGACGGTGCGCGCTCGATGACGGACTCCGGGATGACGGGCTTGCCGGCGCGAACGTTGACGTGCCGCGAGAGCTGATAGACGAGCGTCTTCGGCACGTCCTTGATCACCGCGAAGCCGCCGGCCATGTCGCCGTAAAGCGTGGAATAGCCGACCGCGATCTCGCTCTTGTTGCCGGTGGTCAGCACCAGCCAGCCGAACTTGTTGGACAGCGCCATGAGGAGCGTGCCGCGGATCCGCGCCTGGATGTTTTCTTCGGTGACGTCTTCTTTCAGGCCCTTGAACGGCTCGGCGAGCGCCTTGAGGAAGCCCTTGAACACCGGCGTGATCGGCAGCCGCATGAACTCGATGCCGAGGTTCTTCGCGAGCCGTCGCGCGTCGTCACGCGTGCCGCGGGACGAGAACGGTGACGGCATCGTGACGCCCGTGACGTTCTCACGCCCGAGCGCCTCCACGGCGACCGCCGCCACGAGCGAGCTGTCGATGCCGCCCGACAGGCCGATGACAACGCGCTTGAAGCCGTTCTTGCGCACGTAGTCGCGCGTGCCGAGCCGTCTCCTTGCGCCGCCGCGAGTCCTGCATCCGCGCGCGGAAGACGGCGTCGAGATCGATGTCGGCGGTCACCATTTCCTCGACGAACTGCCGTCCGCGCGCGACCGTTTCGCCGTGCGGATCGACGATCACGCTGGCGCCGTCGAACACCAGCTCGTCCTGGCCGCCGACCATGTTGACGAAGGCCAGCCACACGACGTCATCGGCGGCGCGCGTGGCGACCATTCGCTCGCGGAAGCGCGCCTTGCCCGCGTGATACGGCGAGCCGTTGATGGTGACGATCAGCTCGGCGCCGGCCAGCGCCTGTGGCGTGATCGGCCCCGTGGGATACCAGACGTCCTCGCAGACATTCACCGCGACGCACGTCGAGCCGACCGAGAAGACCGACGCCTCGCGGCCCGCCTGAAAGTAGCGGTTCTCGTCGAACACGCCGTAGTTCGGCAGGAACTGCTTGTGATAGACGCCGGCCAGCGTGCCGTCATGGATGACGGCGGCGGCGTTGAAGAGATCCTGGCGTCGGTCCACGAAGCCGACGACGGTCGTGAGCCCGCGCGCGGCCTTCGTCACGTCGCGAAGCGCGGCGAGATTGGCCTCGATGAAGGCCGACTTGAACAGCAGGTCCTCGGGCGGATAGCCGGTAATCGCCAGCTCGGGGAACGCGACGAGATCGGCGCCGAGCGAGCGCGCCTGCGCGATGCCGTCCACGATGCGGCGCGTGTTGCCCTCGATGTCCCCGACCGTGGGATTGATCTGGGCGAGACTCACGCGGTAGCGCCGCATGCCGCCATTGTAACCGCCGGATGCTATCATCGCCGCATGCCGGCCAAGGTTCCGTGGCTTCCGTCTGTCGTGCCGCCGGGCGCCCGGCCCGAGCGCTGCCCGCGCTGCGGACGGATGGCGCTGATCCCCTGGACGCTCCGCCGCGACAACAACACGAAGGCGCTCCTGCGCACCTGGGTCTGCACCGAGTGCCAGGAGATGGAGGAGCGCCCCGAACCCGAGTAACTAGAGGGTGTTGACGAAGTCGATGAGTTGCCGCAGCCGCGCATACGACGAGCGGTTGAACGGCACGAGCAGGCGCGGCAGATCCGGGTACTCGTTGGACTCCTGTGGGAACGGACCTGGTGCCTGATCCAGGCGCCCCTTCAGCACGTCCTCGAAGCGCTGCTGGATCAGCATCAGATCGCCGTCACGCAGCGCATGGTTGAGCCGGAACACCAGGTTGTCGCCGACGATCCGCGACGAGTGGTACACGCGATAGAACGTCATGAGCTGCTCCACCGCCTCGTCCACGGTATCGACGATGCGATAGAACGACGTGTCGATCGGGTCGATGAGATTCTGCGCGGCGAGCGTCTCGCGCACGAAGGTGTCCCACTTGCGCCAGTACGGCGTCTGGTCCGTCTCCACCAGCACCATCGGCACGATCGTCGCCTTGCCCGTCTGCATGAGCGTCAGCACCTCGAAGGCCTCGTCCATCGTGCCGAACCCGCCCGGAAAGAGCGCGATCCCGCTGGCTTCCTTCACGAGGAACAGCTTGCGGGTGAAGAAATACTTGAAGGTGATCAGCTTGGGGTCGGAGGCGATCCACGGATTCGCCTCCTGCTCGAACGGCAGCCGGATGTTGAGCCCGAACGACCGCTCGCCGCCGGCGCCCTCTTGCGCGGCGCCCATGATGCCTGCGCCGGCCCCGGTCACCACCATCCAGCCGCCCTCGACCATGCGGCGACCGAACATCAGCGCGGCCATGGCGGCGGACTGCGTGGGCGCCGTGCGCGCGGACCCGAACACCGTCACCTTGCGGACGTCGCGATACGGCGCGAACACCTTGTAGGCGTAGCGCAACTCCTTGAGCGCGGTGTTCGTCACCTTGAGATCGCCTGCTGGCGCACCGTCCTCGTAGAGCTTGAGGACCGTCGTGAGCATGTGCTGGAAGTAGCCGCGGCGGTCGGAGGGCACGCCGAGCACGTCGAGCAGGTCTACGATCAGGCGATTGGCTTCTTCGTTCTGTAACGCGTATCGACGATCGGGCACGATTCGAGTATACGCTCAGCGGCGGCCCGTCACCGTCATCCAGAGTCCCACGACGACGAGAGCCCCTCCGATCGCCGTGAACCGCGTGACCGGCTCGCCGAGCACGATCGCGCCGAGCAGCGCCCCGACCACGGGCTGGACGGTCAGGAACGGCGCCGCGCGGGCGGCCTCGACACGCGCCAGCGCCCAGTTCCAGACGAGGTAGGCGCCGGCGGTGATCACGAGCGCCAGGTAGAGCGTGCCGAGCAGCGCCGAACCGGTCGCGCTCGGACGCGCGCCCGCGCCCCACTCGAGCGCCGCCAGCGGCGCCATCACGACCGCGCCCCAGACGATCGACCGCGCCGTGATGGCCGCCGTGTTCGTGTCGGTCAGCACCGTGCGGCCCAGCAAGGAATACGACGCGTACGCGACGCCCGAGAGCACCAGCAGGATGTCGCCGCGCCACCGGGGCAGGACGTCGAGGGTGACGCCCGGCACACCGTTGAGCACGACGAGCCCCGCGCCCGCGACGGCGACCGCGGCGCCGGCGGCCTCGCGCGGCGTCAGCCGTTCGCCGAGCAGCAGCGGGCCGAGAATGACGAGCGTCAGCGGCTCCACCACGATCAGCAGCGCGGCGTTCGTCGCCGACGAGCGCGCGATGCCCCAGTGCGAGAGCGCAAAGGCCGCGGCAAAGCCGAGAGCGCCCATCCAGAACACGCGTGCGCCCTGCCCCGCCGGCGTCGCGCGCGCGCCGCGGCCGAACGGGACCAGCACTGCGGCGCCGAGGACGAGCCGCAGGAGGGCCAACGTGATCGGTGGCACGTCGTCGAGGACGAGCCGCGTAACCACCGGCGACGTGGCGTAGACGATGTTGACGACGAGCAGCAGGATGGCGGCAACGCCCATCCCGGCAGCATACGGTCAACGGCCGGCGGCGGCGTCCCCTCGCAGCGTCATGCAGGTGCTGGTGGCGTGCGCGAACCCGACCGTGCGGCCGCCGGAGAGCACGCGCCCCTCGGCGCGAAGCTTCCCGGTCCAGACCGGCTTCATGAAGTTGATCTTGAGCTCCAGGATCGTAAACGCCATGCCCATCGCGGCGTCGGCGATGTCGGCCAGGATCCCGCCGTGCACCGTGCCCATCGGATTGGCGTGGCGCTCGGTCGCTTCGAGCGGGGGCACCTGACCGCGCATCAGCTGCTCTATGCGGTCAAGCATTCTAGGCATTTGTATTGTTCCTGTTCCGCCGAAGGATTAACGCCGCCACGCGCCGCCTCGGACCGCGGACGCCAGGGTGACGCCGAAGAGCACGAACGCGAGCGCGATGACCACCGACAACGCGCTGAGGCCTCCGCCGAGCCAATGGATCACGGCCCACCCGGCGGTGGCGGCGACGCTCAGTCGCGTGAACCCGGCCACCAGCGGCCAGAGCAGCCGGCCGGCGCCCTGCGAGGCGAAATAGAGCGCCAGCCCCAGACCAAAGAATCCGTAGCTCGGCCCGACGACGCGCAGGTACGCGCTGCCCGCGGCGACGACGTCGGGATCGCGCGTGAAAAGGCCCATCCAGGCCGCCGGCCAGAGCGCCGCGATGATCCCGATCGTCTCCGTGAGGGCGAACGCCATCGCGCCACCGACGAAGGCGATGCGGAGGGCGCGGGCTCGGTGGCCGGCGCCCATATTGGTGCCGACCATGGTGACGAGCGCGGAGCCCAGCCCGAACACGAGAGGGATCATTAGATACTCGAGCCGCGCGCCGATGCCGTAGCCCGCCAGCGCGACCGTGCCGAAGCCGCCGACCAGCCCCGTCAGCACGACGACGGTGAGATTGGTCTGCACGGTGTTGAGCGCGCCCGGCAGCCCGACGCGCAGGATCTCGGCGAAGAGCGCGAGGCGCAGACGCACGCCGCGAAGCGAGAGGCGCACGAGGTTGCGGCGCGAGCGCAGCGCGACGGCCAGCACGATGCTGCCGAGCGTGTAATAGGTCACGAACGCGACGCCGGCGCCGGCGATGTCCAGCCGGGGGAACGGGCCCCAGCCCCAGATCAACGCCGGCGAGAGCGCGACGAGCACGGGCCCGCCGGCCACGACGACCAGCGCGGGCAGCAGCATGTTGCCGGCGCCCCGCAGCACGGAGCCGAGCGTGTTGAACAGCCACACCGCGATGGCTCCGACGAAGACGACGTTGGAGTACATCAGGGCGGCGGCGAGCGCGCCCTCCGTCCCACCCATCGCGCGATAGAGACGTGGTCCGCCGACGAGCATGCCGACGGTGAAGGCGGCGCCGAAAACCAGCGCGATGAGCACGGCGTGCAGCACCAGCGCGTCGGCATCGCGGCGACGGCCGGCCCCGAGCGCCCGCGCCACCGCGGACGCGACGCCGCCGCCCATGCCGCCCGCCGACATCGTCTGCATCAGCATGATCAGCGGAAAGACCAGCGCCACGCCGGCCAGCGCATCGCGCCCGAGCCAGCCGACGAACACCGCCTCGAGGACGTTCATCGCCGCCTGCGCCGCGATGATGATGACGTTCGGCGCGGCCAGGCGCAGCAGCGTCTGCGGAATCGCCGCCTCGAGCAGCAGCCGCGTACGCGGCGACAGCTCCTCGCCGCCGGGCCGGGCGACGCGTACGGCGGCGATGTCGACGGTCGTCTGGAGCGGCGGGGCGGCCATGACTTGCAAAATACTAGTGACTAGCCTTTGTGTCAATGACTATACTGGGGCATGCCCAAGCGCTACGGCCAGCCGTGTCCCGTGGCCAAGTCGCTCGAGCTCCTCGGCGAGCGGTGGACGCTCCTGGTCATCCGCGATCTGCTGTCGGGGCCGCGACGCTTCCAGGATCTGCTGGCCTCGCTCGAGGGCATCGCGCCCAACGTGCTGTCCGAGCGGCTGAAGGTCCTCGAGACGCACGGCATCGTCGCCCGCGAGTTCTACTCCGAGCACCCGCCCCGCGCCGCGTACACGCTGACGCCTCGCGGGCGGGACCTCGGCAAGGTCGTCGGCGCGCTGGCCGTGTGGGGAACGCGCCACGTCCACAAGGACGCCGCGCTCGTGCACGACGATTGCGACGCGCCGCTGGACTTGAAGTACTACTGCCCCAAGTGCGACACGCGCGTGAGCGGCCGCTCGGTGCACCTGCGGTCGGCCCGGCCGCGGGCCGCGACGTCGTCGAAGCGCACGCGTCGCGCCGCCGCGCGCTGAGCTCAGGCGAGCGTGTGACGGACGATCTTGGACTCGACCATGTAGACGACCATCTCGGCGATGTTCGTCGCGTGATCGGCCACCCGCTCGAGGAAGCGTGAGATCAGGATCAGCCGGATGGCGCGCGGGATGGTGCGCGCGTCCTCCATCATGAACGTCAGCAGCTCGCGGAAGATCTGCTCCTTGAGCGCGTCGACGTCGGCGTCTTCGGCACACACGCGTCGCGCGAGATCCGTGTCTCGCGTCACGAAGGCGTCGAGCGACTCCTTGACCATGCGCTGCGCCTTCTCGGCCATACGCGGCAGATCGATATAGGGCTTCAGCTGCGGCTCGCGGTTCAGCTCGAGCGTCCGCTGGGCGATGTTGACGGCCTGGTCGCCGATGCGCTCGAGGTCGGTGACGATCTTCATGGCCGTGGTGATGAAGCGCAGATCTCCGGCGGTCGGCTGATGCAGCGCCAGCAGCTCCACGCACTTCTCGTCCACCTCGACGTCGTAGGCGTTGACCTGCGCGTCGCGGTCGATGACCTCCTGGGCCAGCTCGCCGTCGCGTTCGATGAGCGCGCTCATCACGCGGCGAATCTGGTCCTCGACGAGGCCGCCCATGGCGAGCAGCGTCTGCTTGAGCGCGTCGAGCTCTTCGTGGAAGTGCCGCTGCATGGGCCTGTCCCCTACCCGAAACGTCCGGTGATGTAGTCCTCGGTGCGCTTGTCGCGCGGGTTCGTGAACAGCTGTCGCGTCACGCCGAACTCGACGAGCTCGCCGAGCAGGAAGAAGCCCGTGGCCTCGGACACGCGTGCCGCCTGCTGCATGTTATGCGTCACGATGACGATCGTCAGCGTGCTGCGCAGCTCGAGAATGAGCTCCTCGATCTTCGCGGTGGCGATCGGGTCGAGCGCGGAGCACGGCTCGTCCATCAAGAGCACCTCGGGCTCCACGGCCAGCGCGCGCGCGATGCACAGACGCTGCTGCTGGCCGCCCGACAGGCTGACGCCCGACTTGCCGAGGGCGTCCTTCACTTCGTCCCACAGCGCCGCCTGCCGCAAGGCCCGCTCGGCGGCCTCGTGCAGCACCGCGCGCTCGCGCATGCCGCCCAGCCGCAGGCCGACCACCACGTTGTCGAACACCGACATCGTCGGGAATGGGTTCGGCTTCTGGAAGACCATGCCGATCTTGCGCCGGATCTGGACCGGATCGACGCCGGGCGCGTAGACGTCCTGCCCCTCGACCCGCACGCCGCCCGTCACGCGCGCCCCGGGCACCACCTCGTGCATCCGGTTGAGGCAGCGGATGAACGTCGATTTGCCGCAGCCGGACGGGCCGATGAGCGCGGTCACCGCCTTTGGGGCCATCGCGATGCCGATGTCGTGCAGCACGTGGTGGTCGCCGAACCACGCGTTCAGATCCTTGACGAGGATGCCGTCGGCCATGTCACCTCACCCCCGTGAAGCGGCCGCTCGTCACCACGCGTGCCGCGAGGCTCACCACGAACACCAGGCCGATGAGCGTGAGCGCCCCGGCCCACGCCTGGCGATGCCAGTCGTCATACGGCGCGATCGCGTAGGCGAAGATCTGCAACGGCAGCGCGGCGATCGGCTGATCGAGCCCCTGGTGCCAGAACCGATTGCCGAAGGCCGTGAACAGCAGCGGGGCCGTTTCCCCGGCGACGCGCGCAATCGCGACCATCACGCCCGTGATGATGCCCGCGCGCGCCGTCGGCAGCACCACGCGCAGGAGCACCTTCCACTCCGGGATGCCGAGGGCCAGCGCCGCCTCGCGCATGGAGGAGGGCACCAGCCGCACCATCTCCTCGCTCGTTCGCACGACGATCGGCAGCATGATCACCGCGAGGGCGAAGCCTCCGGCGAGCGCCGAGAACCGCTTCATCGGGAGCACGATCACCGTGTACGCGAAGATGCCGATGACGATCGACGGGACGCCGTTGAGCACGTCGGCGACGAAGCGTGCCAGCCACGGCAGCCGCCGGTCGCGCGACTCCGCCAGATACAGCCCGCCGAAGATGCCGAGCGGCAGCCCGAGCGCCGCGGCGAGCACGACCAGGATGAGGGTGCCGACGATCGCATTGGCCATCCCGCCGCCCGCCTCGCCCACCGGCTTGGGCAGGTGCAGGAAGAAGTCGACGTTCACGGCGGAGGCACCCTGCCACAACAGAAATCCAAAAATCACCAGCAGCGGCAGCACGACCAGCGCGGCCGCGAGCGCGGCCACTCCGGACATGACGATGTTGATGCCACGGCGTGCCGCGGGGGTCATTCGCGGATCGCCTTCACCGGCCCGCCGACGGACCAGACGAGCAGTCGGGCCAGCGCGTTGACGATCACGGTCACGACGAAGAGCAGCAGTCCGATCTCGATGAGCGCCGACAGGTAGAGATCCGACGTCGCCTCCGTGAATTCGTTGGCGATCACGCTCGCCATCGTGTAGCCGGGCGCGAACAGCGACAGCGCGACCTCGGGCCGGTTGCCGATGACCATCGTGACGGCCATGGTCTCGCCGAGCGCGCGGCCGAGCCCGAGCAGGATCGCGCCGACGAGGCCCGAGCGACCGTAGCGGAGGACCGCCATGCGCGTCGTCTCCCAGCGCGTGGCGCCCAGCGCCAGCGCCGCCTCACGCTGGGTGTTCGGCACGGCCAGCAGCACTTCACGGCTCACGGCGGTGATGAACGGCACGACCATGATCGCCAGGATGATCCCCGCGGCGAGCATTCCGACGCCGTACGGCGGCCCCTGAAACAGCGGAAGAAATCCGAGCGTCGCCCCGAGGAACGGCTGCACCCATGTGCGGAGCAGCGGCGCGAGGACGAAGATGCCCCAGAGCCCATAGATCACGCTGGGGACGGCGGCGACGAGCTCGACGAGAAAGGCGAGCGGCGGCCGGATCCACGCGGGCGCCAGCTCGGCGAGGTAGATCGCGGCGCCGACGCCGAGCGGCACGGCGATCAGCAGCGCCAGGAGCGACGAGACCACGGTGCCGTACACGAACGGCAGGGCGCCGAAGCGCTCGGCCACCGGATCCCAGGTCGAGGTGACGACGAAGCGCCAACCGAACTTGTGCATCGCCGGCAGGGCGGTGCAAAGCATCTCGACCACGATCGCCGCGACGAGCAGCACGAGGACCAGCGCGGCGAGCCGGAGCACGCCGCGCAGGATACGATCGCCGAGATTCCGCGGCGCCGTTCGGACGGCGGTGTGCGGGATCGCGACGACCGACATGCCCGCGCTACCGCGCCGCCACGAGCGGCTTGCCCTGATAGGTGATCTGCCGGATCTTGGCCTCGATCTGCTTGACCACGGGCTGCGGCAGCGGCGCATAGAGCAGGTCGTCGGCGTACTTCTGACCTTCGTGGCTCATCCACCAGAGGAACTTTGCCAGCGCGCGGCCCTTCAGCTCATTGGGCTGATCCTTGTAGACCAGGAGCCACGTGAAGGACGCGATCGGGTAGGCCTCCTCGCCCGGCGCGTTCGTGAGCGACACGCGGAAATCGGCCGGCATGCTCTTCGCCGCGCCCGCCGCCGCCGCGGTCGTGCTGGTTCTTCACCTGTCCGGCCACGCCCTCGTTGCCCTTGCCGCCGAGTCCCACCGGCCAGTTGACCGACGTGCCCTTCCCGACCTTTTGCTGCCACTCGGGACTGACTTTGGAGAGGTAATCGACCCAGATGTACGTGGTCCCGCTGCCATCCGACCGGTGTACGACGAGGATCGGCTGATCGGGCAGCTGCACGCCGCTATTCGCCGCCGCGATGCGCGCATCGTTCCACTTGGTGATCTTTCCGAGGAAGATGTCGGCGAGCACGTCGGGCGTGAAGCTCAGCTTCGGATTGCCCGGCAGGTTGTACGTCGCGACGACGGCGCCCAGCACGGTCGGGATGTGCAGCAGCTCGCTGGGCGCCTGCTTGAGCTGCTCGTCGGTCATCGGGCCGTCCGAGGCGCCGAAATCCACGGTCCGCGACGAGATCTGCTTGATACCGCCTCCGCTCCCGATCGACTGGTAGTTGAAGCGCACCTCCGGGTCGACCTTCGCGTACTCGTCGAACCACTTCGAGTAGATCGGATACGGAAACGTCGCGCCCGCGCCATTGATCAACGTCTGGGCCGACGCCGGCGGCACGAAGGCGAGCAGTGCCAGCGTCGCGATCCAGGCAGTCTTCATTCGGTTTCTCCTCTGTCGGGCTCTCGAAAGCGATAGCCCACGCCGCGAACGGTTTCGATGCCCGGCGCCGGCAGCCTGGCGGCGGTGAACTTGGCGCGCAGTCGCGCCACGTGAACGTCGACAGTCCGCGGCTCGACGAACCCATCGCGTCCCCACACCGCGTCCAGCAGCTCCTCGCGACCGAAGACGCGGCCCGGGGCGCCGGCCAGGATCGCGAGCAGCTCGAACTCCTTGGGGGTGAGCTCGACGGGACGGCCCTGCATCCGAATCTCGAAGCGATACCGGTCGATCTCGAGGTCACCGATCTTGACGTGAGGCTTCTTCTCGACGTCGCCCGGTCGGCCCCGGCGGGCGACGGCGCGGATGCGCGCAATGAGCTCGCGTGGCGAGAACGGCTTGGTCACGTAATCGTCGGCGCCCATCTCGAAGCCGAGGACCTTGTCGCCCTCCTCGACGCGGCCGGTGACCATGATCACGGGAATGTTCTTGGTCGCGACGTCCTGCTTGAGGCGGCGACATACCTCCCAGCCGTTGAGCTGGGGGACCATGATGTCGAGCAGCACCAGGTCCGGATGAACCTCGCGCGCCTGCTTGAGCGCGTCCGATCCGGTGGGCGCGACCACGACGTCGTAGCCTTCCTTGGTGAGGTTGTAGCGGATGAGATCGGCGACGTCCCGCTCGTCTTCCACGACGAGCACGCGACCCTGCTGCTGGCGCGCAGCGGCGGTCTTCATCTGCGGATGAGTATCCGCGCCGTGCGTTACAGGACGATTACGACGCCGTAAAACCTGGGTGAAGCGACCGCGGCTAGAGCCTCACCACCAGGCCGTCGCGTGCGCATTCTTCGGGCACTGCGTCGGCGTGGGCGAGCATCTCCTGGCTCATGTGCGTGAGGATCACCCGCTTGGCTCCGAAGTTCTCCCGCTGGGCGGCGATCGTCGGATAGTTGAGGTGCCACTTGACCGGCTTGGCGTAAAAGTAACACTCGGCGATGAGCAGGTCGGCGTCGCGCGCGACCCGCGCGACGTCCTCCGTCCACTCGGTGTCGCCCGTGTACGCGACGACTCTGCCGCCGACCTCGACACGCAGCGCGGTCGGGTTGGTCTCGACGGTATGGCGCGCGGGCTGAGGCGTGACCACCAGATCGAGGATCGTGTGCGGCTGGCCGGGCTCCATCTCGATCCACGAGAGCGGAAACGTCGGCGTCATCACGTGCGAGCCGGGGAAGAGCGCCTCGCGGATGGCGTCCATGCGTTGTCGCAGGTCGCGCGGTCCGGCGATCGTGAGGGGCCGCGTCCGCTTCGCCGCGAGCATGGCGTCGATCAACAGGAACGGCACGCCGCCGCAGTGATCGCCGTGCAGGTGCGTGAGGAGGATCGCGTCGAGCGAGTTGTGCTCGATCCCCTGCTGCGCGAGCGCGATCAGTGACGACGTGCCGAAGTCGAGCGCGAAGCGCGAGTGCGGCCCATCGACGACGATGCAGGTCTGGAACCGGCCGCCGCTGCCGAACGAGTCGCCCGAGCCGACGAAGCGGACGCTGACGGCCATGGCCGCGACGATCTCCGCGCGGCGCGCTCAGGCGCTCGCGCAGCACCCACCGGCGGCGGTGACGACCGCAAGGCCGCTCTTGGCGGGCGCTGCCGTGCGCAGTGCCGTGTCCTCGAGGTCGTAGTTCAGGACGTAGACCTCCCACTCGACGCCGTCCGGGTCCTCGACCCAGAACTTGTCCTGGTTGGCGTGGCAGCAGTTCACGCCCATCTCCTCGCGCACCGTCAGGCCCGCCGCCTTCACGCGCGCGAGCTCGTGCGTCACGATCTCCGCCGACTCGACCTGGAGGCCGATGTGATCGACGTGGCCGCGGCCCTCGGCGGGCGCCGCCTGAGACAGGGCGAGATTGAGCGGACCGAACGCCGGCAAAAACTTCACGTAGCCAGGCTTCACCTTCACCGGCGCGGCGCCGAAGAACTTCTCGTAAAACGCGCGGCTCTTTTCCAGATCAGACACCGTCATGTGCACGTGAACCTTCGGCGCATCGCTCGTCATCGCTGTCCTCCTCGTTGGCTCAGGGATCGCTCTACGGCTGGTCGTTCGGTATGCACCATCGTTGCGGGCTCCGTCTCGGCACCGGGACCGGGCGTGAGCCAGCGAAACAGGGACGTGGCCGCGCCGGCGCCGGCCAGCTGCGCGGCGATGAATGCCGGCGCGTCGGCGGGGCGGATGCCGGCAAACGTATCGCTCGCCGAGCGCGCGAGCGTCACCGCAGGATTGGCGAAGGACGTCGACGCCGTGAACCAGTAGGCGGCGGTGATGTAGGCGGCCACCGCAAACGGCACGCGGGAGGCATTCAGGCGCGCGCAACCCCAGATCACCGCAAGCAGCCCGAACGTGGCCACGAACTCGCTGAACACCTGGGCGCCGCCCGCGCGCGCGTGGCGCGACGCGAAGAAGATCGGTTCACCGAACATGAGATGTGCGGCGGCGACACCGCCGAACGCGCCGATCACCTGCACGACCACGTATGCCGGCACGTCGGGCCACCGCAGCCCGCCCTGGAACGCGTCGGCCAGCGTGACGGCGGGGTTGAAATGCGCACCCGAGATCGGCCCAAACGTGAGGATCAACGCCACCAGCGCGGCGCCGGTGGCCATGGTATTCGCGAGCAGCGCGATCGCGACGTTGCCGGCCGCCAGCCGTTCGCCCATGATCCCGGAGCCGACGACCGCGGCGAGCAGCAGCGCGGTGCCGACCGCTTCGGCCACGACCCGACGCGCGAGGGTAGGGCGCGGGCTCACGCCGAGCGGCGTCCCGGCGCCGCCGCACGCTCCGCCAGCCACGTGTCGAGTCCTTCCGCCATCTGGCTGCGTGCCGAGTTGTGCGTGCAGAGAAACAAGACCCGCTCGTCGCTCATGGACGCGCGGGCTTGACCGCACGCACGAACGCGCTCATGAACTTGCCCTCGACCTGGGGGGCGATCGCGTCGACGTCGATGCCCGAGCCGGCGAAGAAGTCCCGCGCGTCCTCCGCGCGATAGACGCGCGTGGGCTCCACGCCGATGGCCTCGAAGCCGGCCTTGGCGAGCTTGTCGCGATACTCCTGCTCCTCGAGCGCGCCCGCCACGCAGCCGATCCAGAGCTCCACGCTGCGGCGGATCGCCGGCGGCACCTCGCCGCGTACGACGACATCGGACACGGCGAACCGCCCGCCGGGCTTGAGCACGCGGAACGCTTCGGTCAGCACGCGGTCCTTGTCGCCGGAAAGGTTGATCACGCAGTTGGAGATGATGACGTCGACGCTCCCGTCTGGCAGCGGGATGTGCTCGATCTCGCCCTTGAGGAACTCGACGTTGTCGATGCCGGCCTTGCGCTGGTTATCGCGCGCCAGCGCCAGCATCTCGTCGGTCATGTCGAGCCCATATGCCTTGCCGGTCGGCCCGACGCGCTTGGCCGACAGCAGCACGTCGATGCCACCGCCAGAACCCAGGTCGAGCACGACGTCTCCGGGATTGAGCTGTGCGAGCGCCGTGGGGTTACCACAGCCGAGCGAGGCCGCGAGCGCCTCGGCCGGAAGCTCGGACGCCTCGCCGCATCCATAGAGGTTGGACGTGATGGGATCGCGCTCGCCTCGCGACGGCGCGCTGTCACAGCAGGCCGCGTCGCCGCCCGCGCTCACGCGTAGCGCCGCCTTGCCGTACTTGTCTTTGACGACGTCCTTTAGATCTCGCTCCGCCATCGCGGCCTCCTCATATCAAGCGGGCTTGATATGTGCGGACAAAAAAGGGGATCACTCGCCACACCGCGTCGCCCGCGTGCCGTTTGTACGCGGCTTGATCGCCGCCACGGCGGATTGGATTTCCGCGATCGCGTCCGGCTCGAGCGAGTAATAGATCCAGCGGCCCTGGCGCCGGTCGCGCAGCAGCCCGGCGTCTTTCAGTGTCTTCAGGTGAAACGACAGGCGCGACTGTCCCGTGTCGAGCAGGTCGGTCAGGTCGCACACGCACTGCTCGCCGCCGCGCAGCTGCTCGATGATGCCGAGCCGCGTGGGATCGGCCAGGGCGTGGAAGAGCTCGGCGACCCGCTCCAGCTCGGTGGCGGTCTTCGTCGTCACGCCGCTCAATATATCAAGAGTTCTTGATCAGTCAAGCCCCGACGCGGAGCGTGGCGCGCCAGCGTCGCAGGGCGACAACCGTCCAGACCCCCTCGACCAGCCCAAAGGGCCAGGCCCCCTGCGCGAACCCATATATGGATGCGAGCACACAGGCGCCGGCGAAGCCGAGCACGTACCAATGGCTGCGTCGCTCGAGCGCGTAACAGAGCATCATCGCCGTCACGGCGGCGAGCCCGAAGATCGAGAGTCTATCCATGGTGGTCTAATGAATCACAACGAGACATGCATGTCCTGATCGCCCGCGATGCCGACGAGCTGGCCGAAATCGCCGCCGACGTCTTCCGTGAGCGAGTCCGCGCGTGTCCCGACCTGGCCATGGCCGTACCGGCGGGCCGCACGCCGCGCCGCATGTACACACGCATGGCCCAGCTCCAGGCGCGCGCGCCGATCGACTACGCGCGGATGCGCGTGTTCTCCGTCGACGAGCTCTGTCCGCCGGCGCCCCCCGACGGCTATTTCTGGCGTCAAATACGCGCCGAGTTCCTGTCGTGGGCCAACGTCGAGGCCGCGCGCTGCCGACCGTTCGCCGTCGACGCTGGCGATCTCGACGCGATGTGCACGGCGTACGAGGCCGCGATTGCGGAGGCGGGCGGGCTCGATCTGGTGATGCTCGGTCTCGGTCCAAATGCTCATCTGGCGTCGAACGAGCCCGGCTGCGCGTTCGACGTGCGCACGCGGCCCGTGCGGCTGCTGGACGTGACCGTCCGCTACATCCTCACCGACGATGTGATCCAGGGCGAAGTCTGTGAGCGCGCGGTCACGCTGGGGCTCGCGACGATCATGACTGCGCGCGAAGTGATCGTGCTCGTGAGCGGCGAGGCGAAGCGTGCGCCGCTCGCGAGAATGCTCGACGGGCCCGTCACGCCGGAGGTGCCGGCCTCGGTGCTCCGTACGCACCCGCGTTGTCTCGTCATCACCGACCGCGCCGCGCGGCCATAATCCGACGCGGAGTCACGTCGAGCGTCGGTCGGTCTCATGTTATCCACCGTCAGCCACCGATATCCACGGGCTGTCGGCGTTCGGCGGGACCTCGCAAGAGGGACGAGCGTCCGACGCTGGGGATAAACCCGGTGGATAACGGTGGATGGTGTGGATAATGCTCAAGGCCTGGGCATTTGACGAATGTCTTTCACCCTCATGTGTAGGTCTCACACGCTGGAGCCGCATTCGTAACAACGCCGTCACATTCCTATTGCTACGATCACTCGCGTTTCACCAGCAGCGACTTACACGGAGGGTTCCCGCCATGGGCATCAACGCGATCTCGTTTTTCCTCGGAATCGGCGCCGCCTGGCTGGCGCCGACGATCGTCCGCGTGCTGCGACCGCTCGCCGTCGAGGCGACGGCGGCCGGCATGGGGCTGTTCGACGACGCGCGACGCATCGCCGCCGAGCAGCTCGAAACGCTGGAGGACATCGCCGCGGAGGCGCGTGCGCGCCGCGAAGCGATCCTCGCCGGGACGAATGGCAACGGTCATCACGTCGAGCTCGCCGAGGAGGAACCCGACGCCGACGAGACGACCGCCGCGCCGCGCCGCCGCGGCGCCGCGCGCCGCCGCTCATCCTGAGTCATGGCGGTCGATTCGGCCCCCGGCACGCTCGAGGTCGTGCATCGTATCCCGGGACGCCTGCGCGTGCGCGTACCGCCGGGCGCGAACGGCGCGCAACTGCGTGATACCGTCGCCGCGTTGCCGGGCGTGAGCTCCGCCACCTGGTCGCCGCTGACCCGCGGCCTGCTCGTGCTCTACGATCCTGAACGTGCCGACGAGACGACGATCGTCGCCACCATCGCACGTCACGCAGAAGTCGATGTCCTCGTACCCACCGAGCCCGTGACGAACGGTGCGCGCCCGACGCTGGTCGCGACGACGACCTCGCTCGTCAGCGCGATCGACACGCGCATTACCGCCGCGACGGGCGGCGCCGTCGGCCTTGCGGTGCTCGTCCCCGCGGCGCTGACGCTGTGGGCGGCGCGAGAGCTGCTGCGTGGACGTACCGCGCCGCTGGCCTGGTCGAGCGCGCTCTGGTACGCGCACGGCCTGTTCCGCGACTACGCGCTGCCAACGCGCGAGAGCTGACTCCGTGCGCTGGCACGTCGCCCACTCCGTGCGCGGTCGTCTGCGCGTGCGCTATCCCGCCGGGTGGCTGAAGCCGCGGCAGGACGCTGTCGTGAGCACGCTGCGCTCGGTGCCCGGCGTGCGCACGGTGGACGGCAGCGGTCTCACGGGCAGTGTGCGGATCGAGTACGACCCATTCCGGCTCGCCGAGAGCGCGCTCGTGGACGTCCTGGGCCAGATCGACAGCGGCCTCGATGTGGGCGGGCGCGAGACAGCCATGGGGATCGAGCCCGCCGCACGGCTCGACGCGTCGTCGACGCCGCTCGTCCGCCTCGCGGGTGCGACGACGGTGCTCGCCCTCGCCGCGACCGAAGTCGTCTCCTGGCCACTCCTCACTGTGCTCCTCCTGGCCGCCGACGGCCCCGCGCTGCTGCGGGCCGGCGCCGCCCTCGCGCGCGGCCGCGTCAACGGCGAGGTGCTCGAAGCCTCGACGCTGGCCGTCCTCGCCGCGCGACGCAACTTCCCCGCGGCGGCGCTGCTCACGTGGCTGCGCGCGCTCGGTGACTGGGTCGTGAGTCGCAGCGTCGTGACCACGCGCCGCTCGCTGCGCGACCTCATCGTGGCCGCCGACGAAACGGCGGTGCGCCGGGACGGCGACGGCCGCACGACGGTGCCGGCGGCGGCCCTGCAGGCCGGAGACATCGTGATCGTGCGCGCCCCACGGCGGTTGCCCGTCGACGGCACCATCCTCAGCGGCGAGGCGCTGGTGAACCAGCAGACGATGACCGGGGAGTCGCTGCCCGTCGAGCGCACCGCCGGCGACACCGTCTTCGCCGGCACCACCGTCGAGAACGGTGAGCTCGAGATCCGCGTCGACCGCGCGGGCCTCGATACGGCGGTCGGACGCATCGTGGCGATCGTCGAGTCGCCATCCTCGTCGCCGATTACGGGATGGCCGCGCGCGTCGGCATTCCCACCGCGCTCGTGACGTCGATGAAGCGAGCCTCGCGCCAGGGCATTCTCGTGAAGGGCCCACGCGCGCTCGAGGCGCTGGCACGCGTGAACACCGTCGTCTTCGACAAGACCGGCACGCTGACTTCCGGCACGCCGCGGATCGTGCGCATCGTCACCTACCGAGACGGCCCGTCGGAGGACGAGCTTCTGCGCCTGGCCGCCGCCGCCGAGCGCGGCTTTCGCCATCCGGTCGCGCGCGCCATTGCCGGCGCGGCCGCCGCGCGCCGACTCGAGCCGCCCCCGGTGGCCAGCACGCACGCCAGCACGGGCTTCGGCCTCGACGTCGAAGTCGAGGGCCGCCGGGTGCTGGTCGGCAGCCGGCGGTTCATGAAGGCGCAGCGCATCGCTCTCACGCCCGCGCGGGACGACGAGGCGGCGGCCCACGCCGTCGGTGCCGCTCCGACGTACGTGGCCATCGATGGACGGCTGGCCGGCGTGCTGATCCTGCAGGACACGCTGCGCGCGGAGGCGCGCGACGCCGTGCTCGCGCTCCGCGCGCGCGAGATGCGCAACGTCATCATGCTGTCGGGCGACCACCCCGAGCCGACGCGTGTGATCGCGGAGTCGCTCGGCGTGCGGCATCACTACGCCGAGATGCTGCCCGAGGACAAGGCCGCGCTCATCCGCTCGCTGAAGGCCGAGGGCCGCGTCGTGGCCATGGTGGGCGACGGCGCGAACGACGCCCTCGCGCTCAACGAGGCCGACGTCGGCATGGCCGTGCCCGGCGGCGCGGAGCTCGCGGTGGAGGCCGCGGACGTCGTGATCTTGCGCGGTGGCCTGGACCGCGTCGTGCTCGCCATCGACCTGGCGCGCGAGGCGATCGTGGCGATCCGACGCACGCTCGGCGTGGCCGCCCGCGCGAATCTCGGCGTGGTCGGTCTCGCCTCGTTGGGTCTGGCGCGACCGGTGACGAGCATCTTGCTCAGCCACGGCACGACCGTCGCCGCGGCCGCCGTCACCGCCGCCCGCCCTGAACGGCACGCGCAAGGGAACAAGCGCCACCGTGCCTGACCTGACCTTTACACGAATGT
>QHSO01000313.1 GCA_003220475.1 Candidatus Rokuibacteriota bacterium
AGGCAGAAGCGCAGCAGTAGCGCCGGGCTCTCCGAGATCGCGCCGTACTCGCCCCACGTGCGCCGGCTCCAGTACATCTGCGCGGCCAGCAGCGGCTCGGCGCTGTAGCGCTCGGGGTGCAGCTCTTCCCAGGGAATGTCGATCTGCGGGTCCCACTCGAGCGTCTTCGCGCGCCGCCATAGCTCCCACACGTCGGGCATCGCCGGCGCGAGCTCCAGAGGAAAACGCCGCTCAGGCACGTAGGCTTCGCTGCGCTCCTTGTCCATCAGCATGGTCGCTATCCTCTATATAGTCCCGAGCTCGGGGTGGCTGACGCGTGGCAGGTCGAGCTTCCAGACGGCGAACCGCTCGCGCACCTGGGCGATGGTCGCACGCAGGACGCTGCGCTCCTGGGCCGCGGTCGACGCGCCCAAGCCCGCGCGCGCCGTCTCCTCTTCAGCGGCCAGCCACGGCTCGCGGCTCTTTTCCGTCAGCAGCCACGTGTTGCGATAGCCCGCCAGGATGACGTTCTCGAGCAGATCGCGCACGGTCTCCACCACCGCTGTGCGCGCGCGGTCGTCGAGCGCCGGCACGCGGCTGCCGAGCAGCGTCCACGCGAAAGCGACGTGCCGCGCGCGATCGGCGGCGATCAGGCGCAGCGCCGCGCCCACGACCTCGTCCTTCGCGTGCTGGAGATGGCTCAGGTAGAGATTGAGATCGAGCTGGTCGTCGAGCGCGCCGAGCGCGGCGATGTAGGCCTCGACGGGCACGTCGGGATCCAGCGCGGCCTGCGCGAACGGGTGATTACTCGCACGCGCCAGCCCGGCGTCGCCAGGGTCCGATTCGTAGCCGCCGAGCTTCTCCGCGAGCAGGTGGCAGACCTCGAGATGCTTGGCTTCTTCCGCGGGCCGGAACGAGAGGAACAGCTTGGCGTCCATGCCGAGCGATCCCGACTCGAGGCAGAAGCGGATCAGCAGCGCGGTGCTCTCGGTCAGCCCGGGATAGACGCTCCACGCGCGGCGGCTCCACGTGCGGCGCGCCGCTTCGCGCGTTTCCTTCGAGTAGCGCGCGGGGTCGAAGCGCTCCCACGGGATGTCGGTCTCCGGGTTCCAGCGAAAGCCCTTGGCCTGGCTGTAGAGCTCGCGCAGCGCCGGCACCTCGGGCGCGAACTGCAGCGGGAAGCGACGCTCGACGAAGCGCTTCTCCTGCGCCTGGTAGGCGCGCAGCAGCCGCGCCGCGTACTCGCTCGTCTCGCTCATCGTCACCTCTGAGATGCGTGGCCCTGCTGGTGGACGTCGCATTGTATAACGCCGTATCTGATCGAGCGCGTTGACCTGGCGACCAGCCGCGACCTACCGTAGCGACACCGGTCACATCGCGTGATGCGTTTCGAGTGGGACGGCAGCAAGGCGGCATCGAACCTCAAGAAGCATCACGTGTCATTCGCCGAAGGCGTTACAGTGTTCTATGATCCGCTGGCTAAGACCTTTGAAGATCCATTACATTCGCAGGGACGAGCACCGGTTTGTTACGGTCGGGTACTCGGCCCGAGGCCGACTGCTTGTCGTCTGTCATGTCGAGCGGGGCGAAGCGGTGCGCCTGATCATCGCGCGCCGTGCGACACCCAGCGAGAGAAAGCGTCATGAAGGCTAAACGCAAGAGCGCATCAAACAATGATATGCGAGCCGAGTACGACTTTGATTACTCGAAGGCCGTCCGTGGCAAGTACTACCGCCGCCTCCTAAAAGAGGGCACCAATGTCGTTGTCCTGGAGCCCGACGTCGCGAAGGCCTTTCGCAGTTCCGCCGCGGTGAATGAGGCACTACGGTCTCTGCTGAGACTGTCCGAGGCAACGCGTCGTTTAACATCGCGCTCTGGCGGCAGGGCGGCGACCGTTCGTCGCTAAAGGAGGGAGGCCACGCATGGCCGCCGCTCGCTCATACATCGCCGAGAACGATCGCGAACGTCGCCGCCTCGAAGCACTCGTCGGCAAGCTCGACGACGCGGCTCTGAGTCGTCCAATGCCGGACGGCTGGACCGTGGCCGGCGTGCTCGCCCACCTGGCGTTCTGGGATCAGCGGATCGTAACGTTCATCGAGCTGCTCAAGCGCGGCGTGAAGATTCCCAAGGAGGATCCGATCGACGTCGAGTGGATCAACGAGGCCGCGAAGCCGACGTAGCTCGCGCTGCCGCCGCGCCGGGCCGCCACGCTCGCCGTTGAGACCGCACGCGCGATCGACTACGCGGTCGCGACGCTGTCGGACGCTGGCGAAGAATGCGGCGGCCGGCGGCCCGATCAACTTGAGGCGAACGCAGTGGACGAGGATCTCGAGACGATGACCCGCGAGCAGCTGATGTCCGAGGCAAGCCCTTCTACCGACCTCCAAGGCTCCATTCTGAAGCCGGCTGAGCAAACCGGCTGGGGCGTCGTCGTCCTAGCGGGGTCAAGCGGACGGGTCGATGTTGCACGCGCCAAATTGTTTGCAGGGCTGGGGGCCGTATGCATCGCTCTTCGTTGGTTCGGTGGTGAGGGACAGCCACCTGGAATCTGTGAGG
>QHSO01000314.1 GCA_003220475.1 Candidatus Rokuibacteriota bacterium
AACGCGCGCTGATGAGCAGCGCACGCGACCGGCCGCTCGTGGTTGTGGTCGAAGATCTCCACTGGGCGGACTCCGAGAGCCTCGCCGTGCTCGATGCGCTGGTCGACAGCGCGGCCGCCGCGCGCGTGCTCGTCATCGTCAGCTATCGGCCCGAACATCGGCACGCATGGGGCGGCAAGACGTACTACCGCCAGCTCGCGATCGACGCGCTGGCCGCGCGCGACACGGCGCTGCTCCTGGACCGGCTGCTGGGATCCGCGCCGTCGCTGGCCCCCGTGAAGCCGATGCTCGCCGAGCGCGCCGGAGGGAATCCGTTTTTCCTCGAGGAAAGCGTGCGCAATCTCGTCGAGCGCGGCGCACTGGCCGGCACGCGCGGCGACTACCACGTGGCGCATCTGCCCGACGTTACGGACGTGCCCGCGACGATATTTTCCGTGCTCGCGGCCCGCATCGACCGGCTTCCCGCGGCTGAGAAGCTCCTGCTGCAGACGGCCTCCGCCGTCGGCAAGGACGTGCCGCGTTCGCTGCTCGAGGCGATCGCCGACGCATCGCCTGACGCGATCGCCGAGGGGCTGGCGCGCCTGCAGGCCAGCGAGTTCCTCCGCGAGGTGGCTCTGTTTCCGGAGCTGGAGTACACGTTCCGGCATGCCCTCACGCACGAGGTTGCGTTTGCGAGCCTGACGCTCCGACGGCGGCGCGCATTCGACGCGCGCATCGTCGCCGCTCTGGAGGCGCGTCGCGAGTCCGAGATGGACTGGCGGCACGTCGATCGACTGGCGCATCACGCCATGCGAGGCGAGCTCTGGGACAAGGCCGTCCGTTACAGCCGCCGAGCGGGTCAGCTGGCGCTGTCGCGTCACGCGCATCGCGCTGCCGCCGCGTACTTCGAGCAGGCCATCGCCGCCCTCGCCCATCTTCCGGTCGATCGGGACTCGACCGCGACCGCCATCGATCTTCGGATCGAGCTGCGTTACGCGTTGGGCCCGCTCGGCGAATATCGCCGCGTCTTCGAAGTGCTGACCGAGGCCAGGCAGCTCGCCGAGACCGCGTCCGAGCACGAGGGACGCCTGGGCCTGATCTCGTGCGTCCTGTGTAACCAGGCGACGTTGCGCTTCGAGTTTGTCGACGCGCTCGCGCACGGGACGCGGGCGCTCGAGATCGCGGCGGCAGTCGGCGATGACCCGCTCGCCACCGTCACTCACGCCATGATGACGCTCCCGTACTACCTGTCGGGTGACTATCGGCGCGCCGCCGACGCAGCCCGCAGGGCCGAGGCGCCCGACCTCGACGTGTGGCGCGATCGTTTTGGCCTCGTCGTGCCGCCGCCGGTGTACGGCGCGTCGGTCGGCAGCTGGGCGCTGGCCGAGCAGGGCGAGTTCGCCGAAGCGCATCGCATGGCGGCTCGCGCGCTGGCGGCCGCGGAGAAATTGAACCATCCGCATAGCATCGCCTTCGCGTGCCTCGGACTCGGCATCGTGCACCTTCGCCAGGGCGACGCGACGTCGGCCGTGGCCGTGCTCGAGCGCGGCCTAAGTCTCTGTGAGACGGCGGACCTGCCCACCGTCATCCTCGAGCTGGCCGGCCCGCTTGCCTCGGCCTACGCCGGCGCGGGCCGGACGACGGAGGCCATCGCGCTGCTCGAGCGTGCGGTGGCCCAGGCGATAGGTCTGCGTCACCGGCAGGGCCATGTCTTACGCACCGCGTTCATGGCCGAAGCGTTGCTGGCCACCGGTCGGATCGGGGATGCGGCCCCACTCGCTGAGCTTGCGGTGCAAATGGCGAGAGCGGTAAACGCGCGGGGCCAACTTGCGTGGATGCTGCGCTTGCTCGCCGACGTGGCGATGCGTGGAGACCGACCAGATGTGGACGCGGCGCAGACGGTGCTCGCCGAATGCATGAGGCTGGCGAGCGAGCGCGGTATGCGGCCGCTTCACGCCCGTGCGCTGCTCACGAGCGCGGAGCTGCTGCGGCGACTCGGACGAGTCGAAGACGCGCGCGCGACGGCGGCGGAGGCGGCGACGTGCTTCAGGGCGCTCGAGATGACGTCGTGGGCCGAGGCCGCCGAGGCGCTCGGCCGCGCGATGGACGTCTAGAGCGCGGTCGCGTTGGCGAGCAGCGTCCGGGGAACCTCGAGGCCCAATCGTCTGGCGGCCGCAGTGTTCAGCGCCACGTGCGGCTGCAAAGGCGGTGACGACACCGCCGCCGGCGTCTCGTCTGCGAGGATGCGCCGCACGATCGTCGCCGTGCGACGAATGATCTCACCGATATCGCCATAGACTGCTATCAGCCCACCCGCGTCGACGAACCGGTGCGCGCCGTAGGCCGTCGGAAGAGCCGCCTCCGCAGTCAGCTCGACGATGCGTCTGGCGTGCACGGTAAACAGCGTGTCGGCCAGGACGAGCAGCGCGTCCATTCGGTCGTGCCCGCGGAGGAGACACACGCGCTCGACGTCCTCGGGATTCCGCGCGGGACACGCGACGACATCGTCCCCTGCGT
The DNA here is from genome assembly GCA_003220475.1 of Candidatus Rokuibacteriota bacterium. Lineage (GTDB taxonomy): Bacteria > Methylomirabilota > Methylomirabilia > Rokubacteriales > CSP1-6 > AR12. The sequence goes on from QHSO01000314.1 coordinate 2,497, forward strand.
CCCCGGACAGTCGTTCGACCGCGGCGCTGGTGGCCGTGTTGTCGGGATCGAACACGACGCCGACGCGTCCGAGCGGCACGCCGAGCCGTC
>QHSO01000145.1 GCA_003220475.1 Candidatus Rokuibacteriota bacterium
CAGCAGCGCGGCCGCGTTGAGGATGTGCTTGGACTGCTGCTCGAAATAGTCGTAGAAGCGGACTTCTTTCGGGATCAGGCTGAACATGGGAACTGTCGGCAGTGTAATCGAAACATCAGGCGTGCGCCACCCGTCGCGCGCCGGCTCATGGCTTGCGCAGGGCGAGCGCAGGCAACTCGAGCACGCGCCCGCGCGCCGCCGCCCACAGCGCCTCGAGCGTGCGCCCGAGCGCCGGCGCATCTGCCGCCAGACAACGCACGAGCACGCCGCGGCGTGGCAGCAACGCGGCGCCGACGTCCACGTCGTCGGCGGCCAGCGCCGCGACGTCCTCCACCAACGACGCGAGATCGCCGTCGGCCACGACCACGACGGTGGCGACGTAGGGGCGGTCCTCGGCCACGCCCAGGCCCGAGCCGGGCGCCCCGTCGCGCAGCACCAGCCGGTCGTGCACGAGCCAGCCGCGCGCGTCGCGAACGGTGAGCGCGCTGTCCAGCAGCGCGAAGCGCCACCGCTCGCCGCGTGCGACGCGACCGGCCGCGAAGGCGTCGATCAACAGCAGCGACGCGCCCTCGGGCACCTGAGCGTCGACGCGCTGTCGCAGCGCGGCGCCGGCAAACGGAATCGTGTGGTCGGGCACCCATTCGAGGCGGGCGCGCGGTGCAAGCGTGAGCCGCACGGTTTGCTCGGCCGCCGCGCCGGCGGTGCGATAGACCTTCGTCGCGGACGGCGTGGTGAGACACGCGTGAGCACCGGAACCGACGTCGACGTCGATCATCAGACGGTCGCCGCCCACGAGCCCGCCCGTCGGGTTGAGCATCCACACGACGGCGGCGGGATCGTCGAGCGCCACCGGCGCCAACACTTGAAGCGGCATCGTCCAGCGGCAGCCGGTGAGCACGCTGCGACCCGCGCGGTGCTCGACGCGGACCGCCAGGCAGCCGTCGCGCCCGACACGCGTCGGCGATGCCGTCAGGCGGGCAGGGCCAGCAGCAGGTCCGTCCGCAGCCATTGCACGATCGCAGCGACGCCCTCGCCGGTGCGGAGGTTGGTGAACACGAACGGCCGCGCGCCGCGCTGGCGGCGGGCGTCGCGCTCCATGACGCCGAGATCCGCGCCGACATGCGGCGCGAGGTCGATCTTGTTGATGACGAGCAGATCCGAGCGCGTGATGCCCGGTCCCCCCTTGCGCGGAATCTTCTCGCCCTCGGCGACGTCGATGACGTAGATCGTCGCATCCACCAGCTCGGGGCTGAACGTTGCCGCGAGGTTGTCGCCGCCGCTCTCGATCAGCAGCAGCTCGAGCGCGGGGAATCGGCGCAGCAGGGCGTGGACCGCCTCGAGGTTCACCGACGCGTCTTCGCGGATGGCGGTATGCGGGCAGCCGCCCGTCTCCACGCCGACCACCCGCTCCGACGGCAGCACCGCGCGGCGCACCAGGAATTCGGCGTCCTCCTTCGTATAGATGTCGTTGGTGATCACCGCCATGTCGAGCGTGTCGCGCAGGCGCAGGCAGAGCGCCTCGGTCAACGCCGTCTTGCCCGAGCCGACGGGACCGCCGATACCGATCTTGAGCGGGCGCGGAATGGTCATGACCGGAACAACCTCATCTCGAGCCTCGCGTGCCGCAGGCCGGCGAGCTCGAGCGCGGGAGTGAACGTCCACATGTCGTCGGCGGTGGCGCGCGCGGCCTGCGCGGCCAGGAGCGCGATCCGCGGGCGGACGACGGCGAGCACGCGCTGGCCGTCGAGCTGGCCCAGCGGGAGCAGGCGCAGACCGGCGCCGACGAGCAGCGCCGCCGTCGAGTAGAGGTACGCGGCGGCGGCGGCCTCGGGGTCGGCCCCGAGTCGGCCGGCGGCGGCGCCGAAGACGGCCGCGTGATGTCCAGGCGTGAGCTCGTCGATGGCGCGCGCGATCGCGGCCAGCACCACGTCGTCGCCAAGCGCGGCGGCGACGCGCGCCGTCTGGCGACCCATCTGGCGGCTCGCCGCGCGAAACTCCGGCACCGTCTTCATGGCCTCGAGCCGCGCGTCGAGCTCGCACCACGCGGCGACGTCGCCGGCGGCGGCCAGCCGCGCGGCGACGGCCACCGCGACCGCGTCGCCCGGGCCCGCCGCGCCTTCGAGGTGCGCGCCGACGAACGCCTCGAGGCCAACGCGATCGCGCACGCGGCCCTCCTGCGCGTAGGTCTCGAGTCCGAACGAATGCGCGAAGCCGCCCGCCGGGAAGAGGCCGTCGCCGAGCTGCAGGAGGGCGAGCAACGTGTGGAGCGTCATGCGTCAGTGATGCCGATCGTGCCGGTGGCCGACGCCGAGCGGGACGAACGTCGACTGCATGCGCTCGAACGTCACGTCGAGCCGCGAGAGCAGCTGCTCCATCGCGGTGTCGTCCGGCAACAACAGGCGCTCCCCATCGATCGCGAGCGTGAAATGACGATTGCCCACCTCATAGGCGATGCGCAGCGCCTCGTCATGCGAGCGCGGCGTGACCGCCAACACCGGCTCCGGCGCCGCCTCGATCACGACGTACCAGTCCGCGGCAACGTGCAGGATGTCGCCCGGAGTCAGCATGCTGCCGGTCGGCAGCGCGAGCGCGAGGATGCGCCCCGCCTGCGTCGTGACGCGCCGCCGCCCCCACCGCCGCTCCTCCGCCGTGAGCACGAGCGCATCGCGCTCGCGCCGCGACAAATCCGCATCATGCACATGCACATGCGCCCTCGTAATCACGACCACCGGCTCCGTCATGCGCCGACGACCGGCTGCGTCACAGACCCCACAACGGTAAGAAGAATGTTGAATCAATCAGGGCGATCAAAACCGGCCAGCTGCGAGGCGCCGACGAGCAACGACCGAGGCGTACGCCGCGTACGCCGCAGGAAGGCGCGAGGAGGCAACGACGCAGATGGCCGGTTTTCATCGCCCGTTCAAAATAAAAAGTATCTCTGCGCCATGGGCAGCACCGACGCCGGCTCACACGTCAGCCGCTCACCGTCGGCCCGCACCTCGTACGTCTCGGCGTCGACTTCGATGCGCGGCAGCGCATCGTTGTGGATCATGTCCTTCTTGCCGAGCCCGCGACAGCGCTTGACGGCGACCGCGCGGCGCGTGAGCCCCAGCTTTCGCGGCACGTCCGCGGCCAGCGCGGCCGCCGACACGAACGTCAGCGACGTCGACGCGCGGGCGCGTCCGAACGCGCCGAACATCGGCCGGTAGAGCACGGGTTGCGGCGTCGGGATCGACGCACTGGGATCACCCATCGCCGCCCAGCCGATCAGTCCGCCCTTCACCACCAGCTCGGGCTTGACGCCGAAGAACGCCGGCTTCCACACGACGAGGTCGGCGAGCTTTCCCACCTCGACCGAGCCGACGTGCTCGGCCAGGCCGTGCGCGATGGCGGGATTGATCGTGTACTTCGCGACGTATCGCTTCACGCGGCGATTGTCGTCGCCGGCGTTCTCGCCCGGCAACGCGCCGCGCTGGCGCTTCATCTTGTCGGCCGTCTGCCACGTTCGAATGATCACCTCGCCGATGCGTCCCATGGCCTGCGAGTCGGACGACATCATGCTGATGGCGCCGAGATCGTGCAACACGTCCTCGGCGGCGATCGTCTCGGCCCGAATGCGCGACTCGGCGAACGCGAGGTCTTCCGGGATCGACGGATTGAGATGGTGGCAGACCATCAGCATGTCGAGGTGCTCGTCCATCGTGTTGACGGTGAACGGCATCGTCGGATTGGTCGAGGACGGCAGGCAGTTGGGCTCGCCGCACACGCGCAGGATGTCCGGCGCGTGCCCGCCGCCGGCGCCCTCGGTGTGATAGGTGTGAATCGTCCGCCCCTTGAACGCGCGGATCGAGTCCTCGACGAAGCCGGCCTCGTTGAGGGTGTCGGTATGGATCGCGACCTGCACGTCGTGCTCCTCGGCCACCGCCAGCGCGGTGTCGATCGCCGCCGGCGTCGTGCCCCAGTCCTCGTGCAGCTTGAGCCCGATGACGCCCGCCTCGATCTGCTCGCGCAGTGGCTCTCGCGCCGAGGCGTTGCCTTTGCCGAGGAAGCCGAGGTTCATCGTGAAGGCCTCGGCGGCCTCCAGCATGCGGTGGATGTTCCACGCCCCCGGCGTGCACGTCGTCGCACTGGTGCCGGCGGCGGGTCCGGTCCCGCCGCCGAGCAGGGTACGCCGGCCATGATGTCCGGGTTGCCAGCCTTGCCGATCCCGATGATGCGGCCGTCGCGGATGCCGATGTCCGCCTTGACGATGCCCCAGTGATCGACGATCAGCGCGTTGGTGATGACGGTGTCGAGCACGCCGTCGCCGCGCGTGGCCCGCGCGGACTGTCCCATGCCGTCGCGGATAACCTTGCCGCCGCCGAACTTGGCCTCCTCGCCGGGCACCGTGAGATCCCGCTCGACCCGGATCAGCAGATCGGTGTCGGCGAGCCGCTCGCGATCTCCGGTCGTCGGCCCATACAGGTCGGCGTACTGCCGGCGCGTCAGCCGAAGACTCATGACTGCCGCTCCCATTCCGTCAGCTTCCGCAGCGCCTGCTCCTTGGAGCCGCCGGCGGTCAGGTCGTTCAGGCCATGCACCTGCCGCGCGCCCGCGAGCTCGACGAGTGTCACCCGCTTGGCGTCGCCGGGCTCGAAACGCACGGCGGTGCCGGCGGCGACGTTGAGCCGCATGCCGAAGGCCTGCGCGCGATCGAATCGCAGCGCGCGGTTCACCTCGAAGAAGTGAAAATGCGAGCCCACCTGGATCGGCCGGTCGCCGGTATTCTCGACGGTCAGCTCGAGGGTGCGGCGTCCGACGTTCGCCTCGATGTCACCGCTCGCGAGCAAGTACTCCCCTGGAATCACGACGCCGTCCTTTGTCCCGGAGTCGACTCGCTCGGTGTCGGAGCACTAGGCACGCGTGGCTCCGAGGCCGATCCCGGCGCCGACGAGCATGGCTCCCGCCACGCCGTCGGCGAAGCGGGCGACGCGCGGCCGCGCGGTGAGCGCGCGCACGCGACCAGCGCAGGCGCCGTAGGCGAGCAGCACGATGAGCTCGATCGCCACGCTCGTCACGCCGAGCACGATGATCTGCGCCGTCACGTGCGCAGCCGGATCGATGAACTGCGGCAGCAGGGCGACGAAGAACACCAGCGCCTTCGGATTAGCAGCCTGCAGCACGAAGCCGCTGACGAACGCGCGACCGCGACCCGCGCCGCCGGTCGGCGCCGGTGCGGATGCACGAACGCCCCGTCCGAGCAGCAAGCGCAGGCCGAGCCAGACGAGGTAGGCCGCGCCCATCCACCGCACGAGCACAAAGGCCTCGTGGGAAGCGAGCAGGACCGCGCCGAGCCCCGTAGCCGACAGCGCGAAGTAGAGCGCGTTGGCGGACAAGATGCCGAGCGTCGCCCACGCGGCCGCCGCCGCACCGCGCCTGAGCGCGTGCGCGATCACGAGCAGCACGGCCGGGCCGGGCGTGAGGCACAACACGCTTTCGGTCAGCACGAACAACGCCCAGATCGAAAAGCTCACCGGCGCTCCACACGGCGGCCGGTCATGTCAGCGGATCGGGTGATGGATCGTGACGAGCTTGGTGCCGTCGGGAAACGTCCCTTCGACCTGCACCTCGTCGATCATCTCGGGCACGCCCTCCATGACGTCGTCACGGCGCAGGATCGACAGGCCCGCCTCCATGAGCTCGGACACCGAGCGCCCGTCGCGAATGCCCTCGAGGATGTCGGCGGTGATGATGGCGAGGGCTTCGGGGTGATTGAGCTTGAGCCCGCGCGAGCGGCGGCGGCGCGCCAGCTCGGCGGCGGTGAACACGAGCAGCTTCTCCTGCTCCCGCGGCGTGAGGTGCATCGTTGGACCTCCGAGCTTCAGACAGCGAGGTGCTGTTTCACTTGATCGGCGTGCAGATCCCGGGTGGCGCCGGCAGCCACCACCGAGCCCTTGGCCATGATCACATACGCGTCGGCCAGCCGCTCGGCGAAGTCCAGATACTGCTCGACGAGCAGCACGGCCAGTCCCATCTCCTTCTTGATCCGCCGGATCGCTTCCTCGATCTCGAGGATGATCGAGGGCTGGATCCCTTCGGTCGGCTCGTCCAGGATGAGCAGCTTGGGACGCATCAGGAGCGCGCGACCGATGGCGAGCATCTGCTGCTCGCCGCCCGAGAGCACGCCGCCCTTGCGGCCGAGGAAGCGCCGCAACGCCGGGAAGAGCTCGAGCACGTCGTCCATGCTCTCGGTCCGGCCGCACCCGAGCTGAGCGACTCTCAGGTTCTCGTGGACGCTGAGGTGCGGGAAAATCTCGCGGCCCTGCGGAACGTAGCCGATGCCCGCGCGCGCGCGGCGATCGGACGACCACCGGGTGATGTCGGCGCCTTCGAACGTCACCCGCCCGCTGCGGACGGGCTGCAGCCCCATCACCGCCTTGAGCAGCGTAGTCTTGCCGACTCCGTTGCGGCCCATGAGGCATAGCACTTCGCCCGGACCGACGGTCAGGTCGACGCCCCAGAGCACCTGCGAGCCGCCATAGGCGACGTCGAGCCGCTCAACCGTGAGCATTGGTCCCCTCGCGGCGCCGCCCGATGTACACCTCGAGCACGCGCGGATCGTTCTGCACCTGGTCCACCGGCCCCTCGCACAGCACCGTGCCCTGGTGGAGCACGGTCACCTTGCGGGCGATCTGCCGCACGAACTCCATGTCGTGCTCGATCACCAGGACCGACCGATCGGCGGCGATCGATTCCAGCAGCTCGCCGGTCCGCGACGTCTCCTCGTCGGTCATGCCGGCCACGGGCTCGTCCACCAGCAACAGCTCCGGGTCCTGCGCGATCACCATGCCGATCTCGAGCCACTGCTTCTCGCCGTGCGACAGCGCGCCGGCCGGCCGCGCCGCCTTGTCGGCGAGGCCGACCGTGGCCAGTGTGGCGGCGATCCGCTCGCGCTCGCCGCCGGCGTCGCGCTCGAGGAGCGTGGCGAAGACGCCCTTGCTGGCGCGCTTGAGCGAGAGCTCGACGTTGTCCCACACGCTGAGATTCACGAACACCGAGGGCGTCTGAAACTTGCGGCCGATGCCGAGCCCTGCGATGTCGTTCTCGCGCAGGGGCAGCAGGTCGGTGTGGTCGCCGAAGATCACGCGGCCGTGTTCGGGCTTGGCGCGGCCGGAGATCACATCGAGCAGCGTGGTCTTGCCCGCGCCATTGGGGCCGATCACCACGCGCAGCTCGCGGCGGTCCATGTAGAAGTTCAGCCGCGAGAGCGCCTTGAAGCCGTCGTAAGAGACGGTGACGTCCTCGAGGTAAATGATCGAGCCGGTGGAGGTCATGCGGGGTCAGCCGTCGTTATTGTAGCGGGGTCCGTGAGACCGGCTCGGGCCGTGGGTGGCCTGTTCTAGGTGCTTCCCGGCTGCGTGCGCTTTCGGTTGGCGTGGCAGTAGACGACGCACTTCGCGTGAGTCGCATCATGCGCGTGGCGGTGCGGGCGAGGGCGCCGACGAGGCCGTCGGGAAAGAAGAGCACGACGCCCATGAAGAGTCCACCGAGGAAGAGCAGCCACAGATCCGGATAGCTCGTCGTGAGCCACGACTGCATCCAGTTCACGCCAAAGGCACCGAGGGCGGCACCCACGAGCGTCCCGCGGCCTCCTGCGGCCACCCAGACGACCATCTCGATCGAGGGCAGCACCCCGAGCTTGGCCGGCGTGATGATCCCAACCTGCGGCGCGTAGAGCGCCCCCGCGACGCCCGCCAGCACCGCGGAGACGACGAACACGAACAGCTTGTACCGCGCCGGCGAGTAGCCCGAGAAGAGCACGCGCGTCTCGCTGTCGCGGATCGCGACCAGCACTTTGCCCGCGCGGCTGTTGGTGATCCAGCGACACACGAGATATGCGACGACGAGCACGAGGGCGGTGACCGCATACAGGCCGCGCTGGGTCGACGCCTGGTTCAGCGAAAAGCCGAAGATCGTCTTGAAGTCGGCGAGACCGTTCGTCCCGCCGAGGCGCATCTCGTTGCGGTTGAAGACCAGCCATGCCGAAAGCGCGAGCGCCTGCGTGATGATCGAGAAATACACGCCGCGGATCCGGCTGCGGAACGCCAGGAAGCCGAAAGCCAGCGCGAAGAGACCGGGTACCAGCACGATCGCCGCCAGCGTGAACGCGCCGGAATAGAAGGGCCGCCAGAACAGCGGCAGCTCCTTCACCTGGTTCCACACCATGAAGTCGGGCAGTGCGCTCTGGTAGACGCTCTTGGCGCCGATCTCGAGCATCAGGTGCATGCCCATCGCGTAGGCGCCGAGGCCGAAGAAGACGCCGTGGCCGAGGCTGAGCACACCGGCGTAGCCCCACAGGAGATCGAGCCCGAGGGCCAGGATCGCGTAGGCGAGAAACTTCCCGAAGAGGTTCAGCCGGAAGTCCGACAGATGGAGCGGCGAGCTCGTCGGCAGCGCGTTGCAGATGGGCAGCGCCACGACCAGCAGCAGCGCCGCCACGCCGAGCGCAACGGCCTCACGCCTCGGCACTGCGCCCCCGCGTGGCGAACAGTCCCGCCGGTCGGCGCTGCAGGAACAGGATGACCATCACGAGAATGGCGACTTTCGCAAAGACGGCGCCGAGTGCGGGCTCGATCCCCTTGTTGAGCCCGCCGATCCCCGCCGCGGCGAGAATCGTCCCCGCCAGCTTTCCGACCCCGCCCGTCACCACCACCATGAACGAGTCGACGATGTAGTTCTGGCCCAGCGACGGCCCGACGTTGCCGATCTGCGTGAGCGCGCAGCCCGCCAGACCAGCGAGGCCTGCGCCAAGCGCGAACGTGGTGGCGTCCACCCAACCCGCGCGGACGCCGAGGCACGCGGACATCGCGCGATTCTGCGTGACGGCGCGGATGCGCAGCCCGGCGCCCGTCCGGAAGAGCAGCCCGTACATCCCCCCCACGCTCGCCGCGGCCAGGGCGATGATGAAGAGTCGGTTGACGGGCAGCGTGAGCCCGTTCATCAGGGCGAAGCCGCCCGACAGCCAGCTCGGCGACGAGACGTCGACGTTGGCGGCGCCGAACCACAAGCGCAGCCCCTGCTGGATGATGAGCGACGCCCCCCACGTGAGCAGCAGCGTCTCGAGCGGACGACCGTAGAGCCGGCGGATCACGCCGCGCTCGAGGATCACGCCGACGACGGCGGCGACGACGAACGAGACGGGCAACGCCACCACGAAGTAGGCGTCGAACGCCTCGGGCCAGCGCGCGCGGAAGACGTTCTGCACGACGAACGTGCTATAGGCGCCGAGCGCCATGAGCTCACCGTGCGCCATGTTGATGACGCCCATGAGCCCGAACACGATGGCCAGCCCGAGCGCCATCAGCAACAAGATCGAGGCGAGCGACGCCCCCTGGAACAACGTCTCCACGGTGCGCACGAGCAGGCTCCAGCGCTCGATCTGCCGGATGGCGTGCGTCGCGGCATCGCGCTCGGCGCGCGACGCGCCGGGGTCCGCCGCCAGCCCCTGCAAGGCCGGCATGGCGTCGAACGAGTGGAGGTTGCCCAGCGACTGCGCGGCGAGGATGCGGTCCGCAGCCTGGCCGTGCGCGAGGCGGATGAGTGCCTGCGCCTGCTGGAGCGTCTCGCGCACGCGGTCGACGCTCTCCTTGGCGATCGCGGCCTCGACCACGACCGCCGCGCTCGCGTCGGCCTGGTGGCCGAGCTTCAGCGCGGCGCCGCGGCGCCTCTCGGGATCGGCGCTCGCGAGCTGCGCCCGCGTCTCGTCGGCGTCGAGAAACGGCTTGATGGCGATGCGCAACCGACGGTCGGCCGCGATCTCCGTGAGGCTCGCCACGGGCACGGTGCCGAGCGCCGTCCGGGTGTAGGCGGATGCGATGTCGATGAGCTCGGCGTCGCCCTTGGTGGACTTGGTACCGCCCACCACCACCTCCAGCGCCTTGCCCTGGGTGCGTGCGTACACGTTACCGTCACGCAGTGCGGCCAGCAGTTCGAGCCACTTCGGATCGCGCGTGCCGCCGAGCACGTTCACGGCGGCCTCGCGCTTCTCGGCGTTGTCGGCCGCGAGGTCGGCGAGCGCCTTGAGGGCCTCCGGAGACTGCGCGTGGCTCGCCGGCACTCCGGCGAGCCACGTCACGAGCAACGACAGCAGCAGCAGCGAACGCGTCATCAGGCCTTCTTCTGATAGGTGCCCTGGTGCTTGACCCAGTCACAACCCTTGTCCGGGCTGGTGTACTTCGACCACGGCTCGGGCTCCACGAGCCCCTTCGTGCGCGAAATGATCTTGAACTGGCCGTCCTTGAGGATCTCGCCGATGAGCACCGGCCGGTAGGTGTGGTGATTGGACTCATGCATCTTGATCGTGCCGCTCGGCGCCGCGAACGTCTGGCCGTAAACGGCCTTCCGAACGGCATCGACGTCGAAGCTCTTGGCCTTCTCGACTGCCTGCTTCCAGATGTACACGCCGAAGTAGCCGGCCTCCATCGGATCGTCGGTCACGCGCTTGGCGCCGCCGGGCAGCCCCTTCTTCTGCGCGTAGTCCTTGAACGCGTTGACGAACTTCTTGTTGTTCGCGTTCTCGATGGACTGGAAATAGTTCCAGGCCGCGAGGTGCCCGACGAGGGCCGACGTATCCATGCCGCGCAGCTCGTCCTCGGCCACGCTGTAGGCCATGATCGGCGCGTTTTCGGAGCGTAAGCCCTGGTTGGCGAACTCCTTGTAGAAGGGCACGTTGCTGTCACCGTTGATCGTCGACAGCACGCAGGCATTGCCCCCCGAGGAGAAGCGCTTGATCTTGCCGACGATCGTCTGATAGTCCTGATGGCTGAACGGCGTGTACTCCTCGGCGATGTTGTCCGCCGGCACCCCTTTCGCGACCAGGAACGCCCGCAGAATCTTGTTTGCCGTGCGCGGGAAGACGTAATCGGTGCCGAGCAGATAGAACTTCTTGTACGCGCCGCCCTCCTTCGACATCAGGTACTCGGCGCCGGGAATCAGCTGCTGGTTGGGCGTGGCTCCGGTGTAGAAGACGTTCTTGCTGCACTCTTCGCCTTCGTACTGCACGGGATAGAAGAGGAGCCCGTTGTTGTTCTCGAAGACGGGCAGCACGGACTTGCGGCTCACCGAGGTCCAGCAGCCAAACACGACGGCGACCTTGTCCTGGAGCAGCAGCTGCTTGGCCTTTTCCGCGAAGAGGTCCCAGTTCGACGCGGGGTCGACGACGACGGGCTGGATCGGCCGCCCCATCACACCGCCCTTGGCGTTGATCTCCTCGACGGCCATCAGCACGACGTCGCGAAGGGAGACCTCGCTGATCGCCATCGTCCCGGACAGGGAATGCAGGACGCCGATCTTGACGGGCTCTTTGCTCTGCGCGCCGACGAGCGCCGGAACACCGTGAGCGACGGCGAGCCCGGCGCCGGCCGCGGCAAGGCCACTCTTGAGAAAGTCTCGGCGAGAGTACGTGGGCATGGCGTCTCCTGTTGAGAGTTCGGATGAAATGGGCGGCGCCGCTGCCGCCCGGATGCTGGACGCCGTTGTCCGGTGGAGGGTCACGAGATCACGGATTCCGAAACGAGCAGGGCGCGTGCGACTTCGACCATCGGCTTGCGGCTGTCCATCGCCGCGCGCCGCAGTCGCTTGAAGGCTTCGTCCTCGGTGAGGCCGAGGCGCGCCATCAGCGTGCCCTTGGCGCGCTCGATGACCTTGCGGCCCTCGAGCGTCTGCTTGAGCTGCCGCGTTTCCGCGAAGCGCGCGATCGCGAGGTCGAGCGCCGGCGCGAGTTCCGCGGGACGCAACGGCTTGAGGAGGTAGCCCATCACGCCGGCCGCGCGCGCGCGTTCGACCAGCGCAGCGTCGGTATGGCTGGTGAAGAGCACGACGGGATAGTCGCTGGCGGTGATCTGCGCTGCCGTCTGCACGCCGTCGCCGTCGGGAAGGCCCGCCGCGCAGATCGCGACGTCGGGCGCCGCGCGCCGGACGACGGCCAGCGCGTCGGCGCAACGCACCGACTCGCCGACCACTTCGCCGGTCGCGGCCCAGATCGCGGCACGCAGGGCCGAGCGTGACCGCTCGTGATCGTCGACGATCGCCACACGCCACCGCGGACGCGTCTGGACGGCGTTGTCGGGGCTCACGCGACGCCTCTACGGCAAGCGCGGTGCCACACCTCCGGCACGACAAATCAAGCGCTTACGTGCGTCGGAGCGATGCGCAGTGCTCAACCCCCCGGCACGTCGACGGCCTGTGCTCATTTCGCGGGCAACGACCGGAGGAAGTGTTGCTGGCCCTTCGGGCGTATGGTGTTCGAAACGATCGGAGAGGGGAAGCTCGATGCGAACACTGTCCCTGGTGCTCACACTGTTGTTCGTGGCCGCCGTCGATGCCGCCGCCGCGCCGCCGGAGCTCAAGACCGAGGAGCAGAAGACGCTGTATGCGCTCGGCCTCGTCCTCGCACAGAATCTCGGCGCGTTCGCGCTGAACGCCACCGAGCTCGAGATCGTGAAGGCCGGCCTCACCGACGGCGTCACGAACAAGGACAAGAAGGTCGATCTGCAGACGTATGGTCCGAAGATCCAGGAGCTCCAGAGGGCGCGTGTGACCGCCGCCGCCGTGCCGGAACGCAAGGCCGGGCAGGCGTACGTCGAGAAGGCCGCCGCGGAAAAGGGCGCGATCAAGACGCCGTCGGGCGCCGTGGTCACGACGCTCAAGCCGGGCACAGGTCCCAGTCCGGCCGCCACCGACAAAGTGAAAGTGCACTATCAGGGCACGCTGACCGACGGCACGGTCTTCGACAGCTCGATCCAGCGGGGCGAGCCGATCACCTTTCCGCTCAACGGCGTGATCAAGTGCTGGACCGAAGGCGTGCAGCAGATGAAGGTCGGCGGCAAGAGCCGCCTCGTCTGTCCCGCGGACACCGCCTATGGCGATCGCGGCGCGCCGCCCAAGATCAAGCCGGGGGCGACGCTGGTCTTCGAGGTCGAGCTGCTCGAAATCGTAAAGTAACCGTCTCGCGCGATTGCAGGAATTCTAGTCGGCGGTCGTCGCCGACGCGACGGCCGCCCGCCCGCGCGCTCGTTCGCTGTCGTTCTTCCACAACATCGATGTCACTCTGACGCCCCTCCGACCGTTTGCTATCGCTCACGCTCGCAGTATTCATGTCACTGACACCCGTGCTCGCGTCCGTCGGACTCGGCACGACGGCCGCACACGCTCAAGCAGGCCGCTCAGTGTTCCAGTCCTCGCCCGGGTGACGCCGGAGGGTGGAACACCGAGCGACGTGTCCGGAACTTTGACGATCACGCGCTTCGTTGCGCGCGATAACGAGGCGGTGGCAGTCGGAAATCTCACGATCCCGACGGCCACCGGCGCCATGGTCATGCCGGTGGCGATGAACGTCGTTCGCGGCACTGCGCAGCTCACGCAGCAGGCGACGCCGGCGCAGATCACGCAACAGGCCACGTGCCAGATCTTGAATCTCACTCTCGCGCCGCTCACGCTGAATCTACTCGGCCTCGTCGTCGAGATTCCCAATCCGGTGGTTCTGAATATCTTCGCCGTGCAGGGCGCTGGGAATCTGCTCGGCAATCTGCTGTGCGCGATCACGGGGCTGCTCGACGGTACCGGACCTATCGGACAGTTGGTCGCAGCGCTCAATAACCTGATCGGCGCGCTCAGTAACCTGTAGCCGAGACGGTCGCAGCCGGAGAAACAGCGCCCCGGGAAAACCCGGGGCGCTGGTAAAACATCAGGAAGACGTCGGGGCCGTCCTGGGCCCCCACGTCCAATAGCCTCTAAATGTCGAAGTACAGCGCGAACTCCCAGGGATGCGGCCGCAGCCGCACCGGATCCACCTCGTTCTTGCGCTTGTACTCGATCCACGTCTCGATCACGTCGGGCGTGAAGACGTCGCCCTTGAGCAGCCAGTCGTGGCTCTTCTCGAGGTTGTCGAGCACGATGTCGAGCGCGCCCGGCAGCTGCTTGATCTTCTTCTGCTCCGCCGGCGGCAGCTCGTAGAGATCCTTGTCGACGGGCTTGCCGGGATCGATCTTGTTGGCGATACCGTCGAGGCCGGCCATGACGCACGCCGCGAACGACAGGTACGGGTTGCACGTCGGATCCGGCGTGCGGAACTCGATGCGCTTGGCGCCTTCCGACTTGGAGTACACCGGAATGCGGATGGCCGCCGAGCGGTTGCGCTGACTGTAGACGAGGTTGATCGGCGCCTCGTAGCCCGGCACGAGCCGCTTGTAGGAGTTGGTCGACGGCGCGATCAGCGCCAGCAGCGCGGGCGCGTGTTTGAGGATGCCGCCGATGTAGTACAGGCAGGTCTTACTGATGTCCGCATAGCCGCCGCGCTCGTAGAAGAGGTTCTTGCCGCCCTTCCACAGCGACTGGTGCGTGTGCATACCCGAGCCATTGTCCTGGAACAGCGGCTTGGGCATGAAGGTGGCCGTCTTGCCCCACTTCCGCGCCGTGTTCTTGGCGCAGTACTTGTACCAGAGGACCTTGTCGGCCATCTTCGTGAGCGTGTCGAAGCGCATGTCGATTTCCGTCTGACCACCCGTGGCGACTTCGTGATGGTGGACCTCGACGCGCACGCCGACCGATTCGAGGGCGAGCACCATGTCCGACCGGATGTCCTGGAACTTGTCCATGGGCGGGACGGGGAAGTAGCCCTGCTTGTAGCGCGGCTTGTAGCCGAGGTTGGGACGGTCCGGGCTGCCCTCGAGGCCGGTATTCCACGCGCCGGCCTCGGAGTCGATGAAGTAATAGCCGCTGTTGTAGTTCTGGTCGAAGCGGATCGAGTCGAAAAAGAAGAACTCGAGCTCGGGGCCGATGTACACGGTGTCGGCCACGCCCGACTTCTTGACGTACGCCTCGGCCTTCTGCGCGATGTAACGCGGGTCACGGCTGTACGGCTTGCCGGTCACGGGATCCTTGACGTTGCAGATCAGCACCAACGTCGGCACCGCCGTGAACGGATCCATCACCGCCGTCGTCGGGTCCGGAATCAACAGCATGTCGGATTCGTCGATGGTCTGGAAGCCGCGGATCGACGAGCCGTCGAACCCCAGGCCCTCCTCGAAGATGTCTTCTCTGAGCTCCGACATCGGGATCGAGAAATGCTGCCAGAGACCTGGCAGATCGATGAAACGGAGATCGATGATCTTGGCGCCTTTCTCCTTGGCCAGCTTGAGGACGTCCTTGGGGGTCATGCCGTCAGCTCCTTGTCCCTCTCGCGATGAGTGGTTCGAAAAAATTCGGAACCGGCGGCACCCTGAGGGGTGCCGCCGGCCCGACTACCCTAAGCGAACTGCCGCCGCCAAATCAAGGCGCTCAGTGGGCGACGCGGGGCTTGGCTTCCGCGCCGCGCATGGCGTCCGCGAACGCGCCGGAGGCGCTCGAGAACTCGCCGTACTGGCCGCCGCCCATCGCGTACGCGGTCTCGGAATGCTGCGACAAGTCGAGGCCCGCCACCTCGTCCTCGGCGCTGACGCGCAGGCCCACGATGGCGTCGACGACCTTCAGGATCACGTAGGTCGCCACGATCGCCAGCGCGTAGGTGGCCAGGACCGCGACGATCTGTGTCCACAACTGCCCCGGATTGCCGAAGAACAGGCCGTTGTCACCGCCCTCGTTGATCGCCTTCGACGCGAACAGTCCCGTGGCGAGCGCGCCCCACGTGCCGCCAACGCCGTGCACGCCGACGACGTCGAGCGAGTCGTCGTAGCCGAACTTCGACTTGAGGTTGCACGCGGAGTAGCACACCGCGCCGGCGATGGCGCCGATGACGAGCGCTGATAGCGGCCCGACGTAGCCCGAGGCCGGCGTGATCGCGACGAGGCCGGCCACCGCGCCCGACGCGGCGCCGAGCACCGTCGGCTTGCCGCG
>QHSO01000146.1 GCA_003220475.1 Candidatus Rokuibacteriota bacterium
TAGTTGATGGTCTCCGGCTTCTTCACCTCGCCGTGCGACCACCCGCGGATCTTCTCGGGCGAGGCGAGCTTGATCCGGATCGCGTCAAACGTGATGGGCTTCGCATGCCGATCGAGGATGCCCCACAGGTCCTTGGTAGGCTTGTCCTCTCTGATCAGGCTGCCGAAAGGCCGATCCGTCAACATTCAGTATTCTCCTTAGGCTTTCTTTCCGTCTTTGGTCACCAGCTCGACGTCGAGCGCGAGGGACTGGAGCTCCTTCACCAGCACGTTGAACGACTCCGGCGTGCCGGGTTCGAGGAAGTTCTCGCCCTTCACAATGGCCTCATAGATGCGGTTGCGTCCCTCCACGTCGTCCGATTTGACGGTGAGCATTTCCTGCAGCGTGTGAGCGGCACCGTACGCCTCCAGTGCCCACACCTCCATCTCGCCGAACCGCTGACCACCGAACTGCGCCTTGCCGCCCAGGGGCTGCTGAGTGACGAGCGAGTACGGCCCGATCGAGCGGGCATGCATCTTGTCGTCGACCAGGTGCGCCAGCTTCAAGATGTAGATCTGTCCCACCGTCACTTCCTGGTGGAAGGGCTTACCGGTGCGGCCGTCGTACAGCACGGTCTTGCCGGTGGTCGGCAAGCCCGCCTGCGTGAGGTGCTCCTTGATCTCGCCCTCGGTGGCGCCGTCGAACACCGGGCTCGCCACCCACAGACCGAGCGCGCGCGCCGCCCAGCCCAGATGCGTCTCGAGGATCTGGCCCACGTTCATACGCGACGGCACGCCGAGCGGATTCAGCACGATCTCGACCGGCGACCCGTCGGGGAGGAACGGCATGTCCTCTTCGGGCAGCACCTTGGAGACGACGCCCTTGTTGCCGTGACGGCCGGCCATCTTGTCGCCGACCGAGAGCTTGCGCTTCACGGCCACGTAGACCTTCACCATCTTGATCACGCCCGGCGGCAGGTCGTCGCCGCGGCGCAGGCGACCGATGCGATCCTCCAGCATCGAGTCGTAGATGCCGATCTGCTCCTCGGCCAGCTCCTCGATGCGCCGGATCATCTGCGCGAGGCCCTCGTCCTCCTTCACCTTGATCTTCTTCAGCTCGTTCCAGGAGAAGTTGTCGAGGTCGGGCCGCTCGATGTTGTCGCCCTTCTTGGTGACGCGCTTCACCTTGTTGGTCGGATCGAACAGCTCGTTGAGCGACGTCTTGCCGACCAATAGATTTTTGAGCTTCTGGTCGCGCTCCATCTCGACCATCGCGATCTCGTCCTGATAGTCCTTCTCGAGGCGGCCGATCTCCTCCTCCTCGATCGACTTGGCGCGCTCGTCCTTATCGACGCCGCGCCGCGAGAAGACCTTCACGTCGACGACGGTGCCTTCGATGCCCGGCGGCACCGTCAGCGAGGTGTCGCGCACGTCACCGGCCTTTTCGCCGAAGATCGCGCGCAACAGCTTTTCCTCCGGCGTCAGCTGCGTCTCGCCCTTCGGCGTGATCTTGCCGACTAAGATATCGCTCGGCTTTACTTTCGCTCCGATCCGAACGATTCCTGAATCGTCCAGATCTTTAAGGGCTTCCTCGGAAACATTCGGAATATCCCTTGTGACTTCTTCTTTGCCGAGCTTGGTGTCGCGCGCCTGGATCTCGAACTCCTCGATGTGGATCGAGGTGAAGCGGTCGTCCTTCACCAGCCGTTCGCTGACGAGGATCGCGTCCTCGAAGTTGTAGCCGCCCCACGGCATGAACGCGACGAGCACGTTGCGGCCCAGCGCCAGCTCGCCCTGGTCGGTGCCCGGCCCGTCGGCGACGATGTCGCCCTGCGACACGCGGGCCCCCTTCTTCACGATGGGCTTCTGGTTGATGCACGTGTTCTGGTTCGAGCGCCGGTACTTCGTCAGGTTGTAGATGTCGAGCGGCAGATCCTGCACGGGGTCGGCCTTCTTCGACCGGCTCTCGGCGCGGACCACCACGCGGTCGGCGGAGACGTACTCCACCACGCCGGGCCGCTTCGCCACCACCACCGAGCCCGAGTCGCGGGCGACCACGTGCTCCATGCCGGTGCCGACCAGTGGCGCCTCCGGCTGCAGCAACGGTACCGCCTGCCGCTGCATGTTGCTGCCCATGAGGGCGCGGTTGGCGTCGTCGTTCTCGAGGAACGGAATCAGCGCCGCCGCCACCGACACGAGCTGCTTGGGCGAGACGTCCATGTAGTGCAGCTCTTCCGGCGCGACCATGCGGAACTCGCCGCCCTTGCGGGCCGACACGCGCTCCTGCACGAATTTCCCCGACCGATCGATTTCCGCATTGGCCTGAGCGATGACGAACTGCTCCTCCTCGAGCGCGGTCAGGAAGATGATCTCGTCAGTCACGCGGCCGCCGTTGACCTTGCGGTACGGCGTCTCGATGAAGCCGAACTCGTTGGTGCGCGCGTACGTCGACAGCGACGAGATGAGGCCGATGTTCGGACCTTCCGGCGTCTCGATCGGGCAGATGCGGCCGTAGTGGGTCGGGTGCACGTCGCGCACCTCGAACCCCGCGCGCTCGCGGCTCAGACCGCGCGGGCCCAGCGCCGACAGCCGGCGCTTGTGGGTCAGCTCGGCCAGCGGATTCGTCTGGTCCATGAACTGCGAGAGCTGCGAGGAGCCGAAGAACTCCTTGACCACCGCCGAGACGGGCTTCGCGTTGATCAGGTCGTGCGGCATGAGGTTCGTGATGTCGGAGATCGACATCCGCTCCTTCACCGCGCGCTCCATGCGCGTGAGACCGACGCGGAACTGGTTCTCGAGCAGCTCGCCCACCGAGCGCACGCGCCGGTTCCCGAGGTGGTCGATGTCGTCCGTCGGCTTGCTGCCGAGCTTGACCATCAGCAGGTGCCGAATGACGGCGACGATGTCCTCGCTCCGCAGCGTCTTGATGCTGAGCGGCGCGTCGATCTGCAGCTTCTTGTTGATCATGAAGCGGCCGACGCGGGCGAGATCATAACGGCGTGGGTCCATGAACATGCCGCGGAACAGCGCGCGCGCCGACTCCACCGTGGGGGGGTCGCCGGGCCGCAGCTTGCGATAGATCTCGACCAGCGCCTCGTCGGGGTTCTTCACGTGATCGCGCGCGAGCGTCTCGTACATCGAGGCGTCGATCTTGCCCGGCGTCATCACCAGGAGCTTGAACGCCGCCACCCGACGGCTCATCAGCTGCGAGAGCACCGTGGAGCTGATCTCGGCATTGGTGCCGAGGAGCACCTCGCCACTCTCGCTGTCCACGATCTTGGACGCGGTGCGCCGGCCCACCAGCGCCTCGGCGCGCACGGGGATCTTCTCGACGTTGGCCTCCACGAGCTTCTCGACGAGCTTGGCGTTGAGGACTTTGCCGGCCTGCACGAGCGGCTCGCGATGCCGGGGCGGCCGGATGTCGTCGGCGACCTTCGCGCCCACCGAGGCCTCGGGGTGCACCTTGACCCAGGCGTTGCCGTCCTCGAAGCCCAGCACGTCCTCGATGTCGTAGAAGTGCGCGAGGATCTCCTCGTCGGAGAGAATCGTGCTCTTCTCGAGGAAGTAGAAGGCGCGCAGGTAGGCGGAGGCGTACATCTTCCGCCGACGATCCACGCGCACGTGCAGCAGGTCGTTGGCGTCGAAGTCGAACTCCACCCACGAGCCGCGGTACGGGATGACGCGCGCCGAGAACAGCGGCTTGCCCGAGGCCAGCGTCTTGCCCTTGTCGTCGTCGAAGAACACGCCGGCCGAGCGCTGCAGCTGGCTGACCACCACGCGCTCGGTGCCGTTGATGATGAACGTGCCCTTCTCGGTCATCAGCGGTAGCTCGCCGAGGTAGACCTCCTGGCCGCGCTGCTCGCGAATGGTCTTGGTCTTCGCTTCCTTGTCGTGATCGAACACCACCAGCCGCAGCGTCACCTTCAGCGGGATCGCGAAGGTCATGCCGCGATCGTGGCACTCCTCGACGGTGTACTTGGGATCACCGAAGTGATAGGAGTCGAACTCCAGCAGGGCGTTGTCGTTGTAGTCGGCAATGGGGAAGACGGACTTGAACACCGCCTGCAGTCCGACATCCTCTCGCCGGTCCGCCGGGACGTCCTTCTGCAGAAACGTCTCGTACGACCGCTTCTGAACCTCGATGAGATTCGGGATCTCGACGATCGAGGGAATCTTGCCGAAGTCCTTGCGGCTGCGCCGCCCGCACTGAATCGTACCTGCCATCTAGCCTCTCCTCTGTCCGAGACCTCTACTTGACCTGAACGGTCGCGCCCTGCTCTTCCAGCTTCTTCCTCATGTCGTCGGCCTCGGCCTTGGTGACCTTCTCCTTCACGGGCTTCGGCGCGCCGTCCACGAGATCCTTGGCCTCCTTGAGGCCCAGGCCCGTGAGCTCGCGCACGACCTTGATGACCTGGATCTTCTTTTCGCCCGCGGCCGAGAGGACGACGTCGAACTCCGTCTTTTCCTCCGTGGCCGCGCCACCGCCGGCGGCCGCACCCGCGGCGCCCGGCATGGCCGCCACCGCCATCGGCGCGGCGGCGGAGACGCCCCACTTCTCTTGCAACAGCTTGCTCAGCTGCGCGGCTTCGAGCAGCGTCAGCTTGTCCAGCTCTTCGGCGATCTGTTCGACGTTGGCCATCGCTCGATGCTCTCCTTTATATGTGCCGTCGGGACGCCTTCGGCGACCTCCGGCGTCCGACGGTCGGGCGTATCAGCCGCCCACTTCCTGTTCCCTGTGCCGTCGGGACGCCTTCGGCGACCTCCGGCGTCCGACGGTCGGGCGTATCAGCCGCCCACTTCCTCTCGACCCGGTTCCGCGCTCCGACTATGTCGTCGGCGACGTCTCTTCCGCGTTCTTGCCGCGCTGAGCCAGCACGTAGACGAGCTCGCGCTGCGGCGCCTGGAGCAGCCCGACCAGCTGAGCCAGCGGCCCCTGGATCGCGCCGACGATCTGCGCGCGCAGCGCCTCTCTCGACGGCAGGTCGGCCAGCGCCTTGAGCCCGGCGGGCTCCAGCATCTGGCCCTCGACGAAGCCCGCCTTGATCACCAGCGCCTGGTTGGTGCGCGCGAACGTGTGCAGGACCTTGGCGACGGCGACCGGGTCCTCCTTCGAGATGACCATCCCCGTCGGACCCTTGAGCAGCTTGTGCACGCCCGCGAGGTCCTTCGACAGCGCGAGCTTGGCCAGCCTGTTCTTCACGACCTTGTACTCGGCCGAGACCGAGCGCAGTTGCCGGCGCAGGTCGCTCAGCTGCTGAACGGTGAGGCCGCGATACTCCGCGAGCAACACCGTCTTCACGCCGCTCAGGCGGCGCTTGAGATCCTCGACGCTCTCGATCTTCTCTTGCGTGGGCACCCTCGGCTCCTTCGCCTAGGCCGTGGTCTTCTTGAACAGGTTCGCCACGCCCTGCGCGTCGATCTTCACGCCGGGACTCATCGTCGACGACACGGTCAGCGTCCGCAGATACGTGCCCTTCGCCGCCGCCGGTTTGGCCCGCACGATCGCCTCGATCAGCGCCAGCGCGTTCGTCGCCAGCTGCTCGGCCGTGAACGACCGCTTGCCGATCGGCGTGTGGATGTTGCCCGCCTTGTCCACGCGGAACTCCACCTTGCCCGCCTTCGCCTCACGCACGGCGCGGCTGACGTCGAAGGTCACCGTGCCGAGCTTGGGGTTGGGCATGAGCCCGCGCGGGCCGAGCACCTTGCCGAGGCGACCCACCTGGCCCATGAGGTCGGGCGTGGCGATGGTCGTATCGAAATCCATGAAGCCTTCCTGCACGCGCTGCACGAGATCCTCTGCCCCGATCACATCGGCGCCGGCCTCGCGCGCCTCGCGCTCCTTCTCACCCTTGGCGAACACGGCCACGCGCACGGTCTTGCCGATGCCGTTGGGCAGCACCACGGCGCCGCGGACCATCTGGTCGGCGTGCTTGGGATCGACGCCGAGCCGGAACGAGAGGTCGACCGACTCATCGAACTTCGCGGCCGGCATCGCCTTCAGCGTCGTGATGGCGTCCTCGACCGAGTACTGCTTCTCGGCATCGATCTTCGCCACCGCCGCGTCGTATCGCTTGCTCACGACCGTCGCCATGTCGCCCCCCTAGACCACATCGATGCCCATGCTGCGGGCGGTGCCTTCGATGATCCGCATCGCGGAGTCGATCGTGTGCGCGTTGAGGTCCACCAGCTTGGTCTGCGCGATCTCGCGCACCTGCTGCTTGGTGACCTTGCCGATCTTGTCCTTGTGCGGCACCGCCGACGCCTTGGCGATCCCCGCCGCGCGCTTGAGCAGCACGGCGGCCGGCGGCGTCTTGACGATGAACGTGAAGGACCGGTCCTGGTAGATCGTCACCACCACGGGCAGGATCAACCCTTCTTCTTTGTTGGTCTGCGCGTTGAAGCCCTTGCAGAACTCCATGATGTTGACGCCGTGCTGGCCGAGCGCCGGTCCCACCGGCGGCGACGGGTTCGCCTTGCCGGCCGGAATCTGCAGCTTCACCACCGCCTGGACTTTCTTCACTAGAGTCGCTCCACTTGGTAGTACTCGAGCTCGACCGACGTCGGGCGCCCGAAGACCGGTACGGAGACCTTCATCCGCCCGCGCTCGGGGTTGATGTCCTCCACCGCGCCCTGGAAGTTGACGAACGGTCCGTCGATGACGCGCACCTTGTCGCCGCGCTGGAACACGGACTTGGGCTTGGGCTTCTCGGCGCCCGCCTCCATGTTGCGCATGATCTCGTCGACCGCCTCGGGCGAGAGCGCGACCGGCTTGTTGCCCGAGCCGACGAAGCCCGTCACCTTCGGCGTGCTGCGCACGAGGTGCCACGTGTCGTCGGTCAGCTCCATCTCCACCAGCACGTAGCCGGGGAAGAACTTCTGCTCCGTCTCGCGCTTCTGCTTGTTGCGGACCTCGACGACCTTCTCGGTCGGCACGAGCACGCGCGAGATTTTGTCGCCCATGCCGAAGATCTTCGCGCGCGACTGGATCGCCTCCGCCACCTTGTTCTCGAAGCCCGAATAGGTGTGGACGACGAACCACTGCCGGTTCGCGCCGTTGCTGTCGACGGCCGGCGCGGCTTCACTGCTCATCGAAGGATCCTTTCCACCACCTTGGTCAAGCTGATGTCCACCACACCGAGAAAGAACGCCAGCACCACCGTCACCACGATCACGATCGACGTGGAGTTGATGAGCTCGTCGCGGCTCGGCCAGGTGACCTTGCGGAATTCCGCGAGGACCTCCTGCGCGAACTCTCTCAGCCGCGTTACAACACCCATCGGTCCTCGACCTCTCGCAGGAAGTGGCAGGGGTGGAGGGATTCGAACCCCCATCCCCCGGATTTGGAGTCCGGTGCTCTAGCCGTTAGAGCTACACCCCTAGTCGTCACTTCGGAGGGGCCTCGGCGGCCCGCTCCGAGGCCTCCCCGAGGAATCGTTGCGCCGGCAAAGCCGGCGTTAGAAAGCGTCCGATCATCCGCGTTGCGATCTACTTCGTCTCCTTGTGAGGCGTGTGCTTGCGGCACCACTTGCAATATTTCTTGAGCTCCAGGCGGTCCGGGTGTGTGCGACGGTTTTTGGTCGTCGAATAGTTGCGACGCTGGCACGTCGTGCAGCCGAGCGAAATGATCTCGCGTGGCATCGCTACTCGGTGATCTCGGTCACGACGCCCGCGCCCACCGTCCGCCCACCCTCACGAATCGCGAACCGCAGCTCCTTCTCCATCGCGATCGGCGTAATCAGCTCGATACTCATCGTCACGTTGTCCCCCGGCATCACCATCTCCGTCCCCGCCGGCAACGTGCACACCCCCGTCACGTCCGTCGTCCGGAAGTAAAACTGCGGCCGGTACCCGTTGAAGTACGGCGTGTGCCGCCCGCCCTCTTCCTTCGTCAGCACGTACACTTCGGCTTTGAATTTCTTGTGCGGCTTGATGGACCCAGGCTTGGCCAGCACCTGCCCGCGCTGCACGTCGTCCTTGTCGATGCCCCGCAGCAGCGCCCCGATATTATCCCCCGCCTGCCCCTCGTCCAGCAGCTTGCGGAACATCTCCACCCCGGTCACCACCGACTTGCGCGTGTCCGCCATCCCCACGATCTCGATCTCTTCCCCCACCTTCACGATCCCCCGCTCCACCCGCCCCGTCACCACCGTCCCGCGCCCCGTGATCGAAAAAATGTCCTCGATCGGCATCAGAAACGGCTTGTCCACCGGCCGCGGCGGCGTCGGAATGTAGCTGTCCACCGCCTCCATCAGCTTCCAGATCGCCTCCGCCGCCTTCGGGTCCGTCGGGTTCTCGTTGGCCTGTAGCGCCGAGCCCCGCACCACCGGCACGTCGTCGCCGGGAAACTGGTACTTCTTCAGCAGCTCCCGCACCTCCAGCTCCACCAGGTCCAGAATCTCCGGGTCGTCGACCATGTCCACCTTGTTCATGAACACCACCAGGAACGGCACGTTGACCTGCCGCGCCAGCAGCACGTGCTCGCGCGTCTGCGGCATCGGCCCGTCGTTGGCCGCCACCACCAGAATGGCCCCGTCCATCTGCGCCGCCCCCGTGATCATGTTCTTGATGTAGTCCGCGTGCCCCGGACAGTCGATGTGCGCGTAGTGCCGCTTGTCCGTCTCGTACTCCACGTGCGCCACCGCGATCGTGATCCCCCGCTCCCGCTCTTCCGGCGCGTTGTCGATCGAGCCGTACTCCCGCACCGCAATCTTGGCGTTCTTCGTGTGCAATACCTTCGTGATC
>QHSO01000147.1 GCA_003220475.1 Candidatus Rokuibacteriota bacterium
GCCGTCCATCCGTCGTCGAGGACTTTCACTTCCCAGCTCCCCATCGTCACCATCGGCTCGATCGCCAGCACCATCCCCGGCCGCAGCTGCGGTCCACGCCCGGGATCGCCGAAGTTCGGCACCTGCGGATCTTCGTGCAGCGCGCGGCCGATGCCGTGGCCGACAAAGGCCCGCACGACGGCGAAGCCATGGCGCTCGACGTGGGCCTGCACCGCGTGCGAGACGTCCGAAAGGCGCCGGCCCGGCCGGCACTCCTGAATGGCCTGATCGAGGCTCTCGCGGGTGACGTCGAGCAGCTGCTGCACCTTCGGGGGCACGTCGCCGATCGCGAGGGTGAACGCGCAGTCCGCGTAGTACCCATCCACGATACACCCGAGGTCCAGGCCGACGATGTCGCCCTCCTTGACGCGCCGGTGGGCCGACGGAATGCCATGGACGACTTCTTCGTTGATCGAAATGCAGACCGTTGCCGGGAACCCTCGATAGCCTTTGAACGCCGCCTTCGCGCCGCGCGCCGTGATGAAGCTCTCCACGTCCTCGTCGATCTCGAGCGTCGACATCCCGCCCTTGACCGTGTCGCGCAGCCGGTCCATCAGGTCCGCGAGGATGTGACCGCCCCGGCGCATGAGCGCGATCTCGCGGGCGGACTTCAGCTCGATCACGCGGCCGTCCCCCGCGCCGCCTCACGGACGCCGCGACGGATGTCGGCGATGGGCCCCTCGCCCGGCACGGTGACGAGCAGGCCGCGGCCACGGTACCAATCGAGCAGCGGCGCGGTCTGCCGCGCATACACGCCGAGACGATTGCGAACCGTGGCCTCGCTGTCGTCCTCGCGCTGATAGAGCTCGCCGCCGCAGCGATCGCACACGCCCGGCGTCTTCGGCGGCGCCGACACCAGATGAAAGGCGGTCTGGCAGGCGCGGCACACGCGGCGCCCGGTGAGCCGCCGGAGCAGCTCGGGTTCGGACACGTCGAAGTAGACGACGCGCTCGAGTGGCTGGCCGAGATCCTTGAGCAGGCGCTCCAGTCCTTCCGCCTGCGCGATCGTGCGCGGAAACCCGTCGAGCAGAAAACCCTTCCGCGCGTCCGATCGCCGCAGCCGGTCGGCGATCATGCGGATGATGACGTCATCCGGCACGAGCGCGCCGCGGTCCATATAACCCTTGGCCTCCCGGCCGAGCGGCGTGCCGACCGCGGCCGCCTCGCGCAGCATCTCGCCGGTGGCCACGTGTGGCACGTCCCACTCCTGCGCCAGCTCGCGGGCCTGAGTACCCTTGCCCGCGCCGGGCGGACCGAGGAACGCCACCCGCACGCTCACGTCCTGGAGAACGCGCCCGACCGCGTCCGCGACCGTTTGAGAAAGCCCTCGTAGTTGCGCATCAGCAGGTGCGACTCCATCTGGCGCACCGTGTCCAGCGCGACACCCACGACGATCAGCAGGCTCGTGCCGCCGAAGTAGAACGGCACGCTGAACCAGCGGATCAGCAGGTCGGGCAGCACGGAGATCAAGGCCAGGAAGAGCGCGCCGGGCAGCGTGATGCGCGTGAGTGTACGGTCGATGTACTCGGCCGTCTTCTTGCCCGGACGCACGCCGGGAATGAAGCCGCCGTACTTCTTCATGTTGTCGGCGAGATCGATCGGGTTGAAGACGATCGCCGTATAGAAGTACGTGAAGAAGACGATCAGCCCCATGTAGAGCGCCGTGTACGTGATCCGCCCCGGGGAGAGCGAGTCGGAGACAGCCTGCATCCACGGGTGCTGCACGAAGCGGGCGATGGTCGCCGGGAAGAGGATCAGCGACGACGCGAAGATCACGGGAATGACGCCGGCCGTGTTGATGCGCAGCGGGATGTGTGTCGACTGCCCGCCGTACACGCGGCGGCCCACCACGCGCTTGGCGTACTGCACCGGGATCTTGCGCTGCCCTTCCTGCATGAGGACGACGGCCGCGGTGACGAGCACCATCGCGCCCACGATGACGACGAAGGTCAGCACGCTCATCTCGCGATTGCGGATCAGCTCGTAGCTCGCTCCGACGGCGGAGGGCAGCCGCACCGCGATGCCCGCGAAGATGATCAGCGAGATGCCGTTGCCGATGCCTTTTTCGGAGATCTGCTCGCCGATCCACATGATCAACGCGGTGCCCGCGGTCAGCGTCACCATCGTGAGTAGCCGGAAGCCCCAGCCGGGATTCGGCACGATCGTCATCCCCTCGGGCCGCATGCCCTCGAGGCCGATGGCGATGCCGAGCGACTGCACGACCGAGAGCACGATCGTGCCGTAGCGGGTGTACTGCGTGATCTTCTTGCGCCCCGCCTCACCTTCCTTGGCGAGCCGCTCGAGCGCGGGGACGACCACCGTCAGCAACTGCAGGATGATCGAGGCGGAGATGTACGGCATGATCCCCAGCGCGAAGATCGACAGGCGCTTGAGGTTGCCGCCGGAGAAGAGATCGACCATGCCGAGCAGCGTGTTCGCCGCCTGGTCGAACACCTTGGCCAGCGCGTGGGCGTCGATGCCGGGCGTAGGCACGTGGGCGCCCAGGCGATAGGCGACGAGCAGCCCGGCCGTGATCAGGACCCGGCGCTTGAGCTCGGGAATCTTGAAGACGTTCTGGAAGCTCGCCAGCCCTTCGATCACTCGAGAACCTCGACGCGTCCGCCCTTGGCCTCGATCTTCGCCTTGGCGGACTCGCTGACGGCGTGCACGCGCACGGTGAGCGCGTGTTCGACCTCGCCGCCGCCCAGCACCTTGACGCGGCCGCGCTCGCCGTTCTTGATCAGCCCGGCCTTCACGAGCCCCTCGGGCTCGACGACGGCGTTGGCGGCGAACGAGCCGAGCGACTTGAGATTGACGATCGCGTAATCGTCGCGTCCGCCGTACGGCAGGAAGCCGCGCTTGGGCAGCCGCCGGTAGAGCGGCATCTGGCCACCCTCGAACCCGCCGCCCTTGCCGCCGCCCGAGCGTGCGTTGTGGCCCTTGTTGCCCTTGGTCGAGGTCTTGCCGTGGCCGGAGCCCGGCCCGCGTCCCACGCGCTTGCGGGACTTCGTAGCACCCGGCGCCGGGCGCAGATCACTCAGCTTCATGGCTCACCTGCAGCACGTGCGGCACGGCGGCGATCATGCCGCGGATCGTCGCCGTGTCGTCGTGCGAGACGGTCTGGTGCATGCGCCGAAGCCCGAGGGCCTTCACCGTCGCTTCCTGCTTGGGCGACAGACCGATGATCGACCGGGTCAGCGTGACCTTAAGCTTCTTGCCGGGCACCGGCCGTCTCCTCCACGCCGCCGTCGACGGCGCTCTTGCGCCGCGCGGCATGCAGATCTTGAAGTTGCTTGATGCGGCGCAGCGCGTCGATGGTCGCCTTCAGCACGTTGTGCGGGTTGTTCGTGCCGAGCGTCTTGGTGAGGATGTCCTGGATGCCGACGGCCTCGAGCACGGGCCGTACGGCGCCGCCCGCGATGACACCCGTCCCCGGCACCGCGGGCTTCAGGAACACGCGCCCGGCCCCGAAGTGCCCGGTGATCTCGATGGGAATCGTCGTCTCGCGCAGGGGAACGAAGATCAGATCCTTCTTCGCGTGCTCGACCGCCTTGCGGATGGCCTCCGGCACCTCGTGGGCCTTGCCGAGACCGACACCGACGTGGCCACGCCCGTCGCCCACGACCACCAGCGCCGTGAACGAGAAGCGCCGGCCGCCCTTGACGACTTTCGCCACGCGGTTGATAGAGACCACGCGGTCGTTCAGCTCCAGCACGCTCGGATCGATCCTGGTTTCCGCCACTCGGTCGCCTCCTGCTCCGTTAGAAGGTGAGGCCGCCGGCGCGCGCGGCATCCGCCAGCGCCTTCACCCGGCCGTGGTACTGATAGCCACCGCGATCGAAGACGACGCTCTGGATGCCGGCCGCCTTCGCCTTGTCGGCCAGCAGCGTGCCGACGGCCTTGGCAGCGGCGACGTTGCCACCCGTCTTGTGCTGCGCGAGGAACGTCTTGCTGCGGCTGTCCACCGCCAGCACCGTGCGCCCGGCGTCGTCGTCGACCAGTTGCGCGTAGATGTGACCGAGGCTCCGGAACACGGCCAGCCGCGGGCGCCCCGACGAGCCCCGCACGTAGCGTCGAAGCCGGTAGTGCCGCTTGTCCCGTGGACTCCGCCGGTCGCGCGTGATCACTTCGCGCCTGCCTTCTTGCCGACCTTACGGCGGACGTACTCGCCGGAGTACCGAATGCCCTTGCCCTTGTACGGATCGGGCTTGCGGAGCGCGCGCAGCTTGGCCGCGGTCTCGCCCAGCAGCGCCTTGTCGGCGCCCTTGAGCGTGATGGCCGTCTGCTTGTCGATCTCCGCCGTGATGCCGTCGGGCAGCGGGAAGATCACGGGGTGCGAGTAGCCGAGCGCCAGCTGAATCGACTTGCCCTGCATCTGCGCGCGGTAGCCGATGCCGACGATCTCGAGCTTGCGCTCGAAGCCGTCCTTCACGCCGGACACCATGTTCGCCATCAGCGCCCGCGTGAGCCCGTGCAGCGCGCGCACGTGACGATCGTCGTCCGGCCGCGCGATGAGGAGGACGTTGCCCTCGATCTTCGCGGACAGCGGCGCGGGGATGGGCTGCGTCAGCTTGCCCTTCGGTCCCTCCGCGCGCACGGTGCGGTCGGTCACCTCGACCTTCACTCCCTGCGGAATGGGAACGGGCTTCCTGCCGATGCGAGACATATCGGACCCCCTACCACACGTAGGCGAGAACTTCGCCGCCGACCTTCTGCTTGCGTGCCTCGCGGTCGGTCACCACGCCCTTGGACGTGGAGACGAGCGCGACCCCCATGCCGGCGAGGATCGATGGGATCTTGTCGCGCGTCACGTACACGCGCCGGCCCGGCGTGGAGACACGGACGAGGCCGGAGATCATCTTCTCGTTGGCGCTGCCGTACTTGAGGTAGACGCGCAGCATGTTCTGCTTGCGGTCCTCGAGGACGCGGAAGTTCTTGATGAACCCCTCCTCCTTGAGCAGCTCGGCGATGCGGACCTTCAACCGGCTGGAGGGGATGTCGCACTTCTCGTGCTCGGCCCGGCTGGCGTTACGAATGCGAGTGAGGAGGTCGGCGATGGGATCGCTGCGCATGCTACCAGCTCGCCTTCACGACGCCCGGAACCTCGCCCTTGAGGGCGAGCTCGCGGAAGCACAGGCGGCACATCTGGAACTTCCGGATATACGCGCGCGGACGCCCGCACAACTTACACCGATGGTAGGCGCGCGTCTTGAACCGGGGGGTCCCCTGCGACTTCATGTTGAGCGCGGTCTTGGCCATAACGCTATGACTCCCTGAACGGCATACCGAGCTGCGCGAGCAGCGCCCGCGCGTCCTCGTCGGTCCGGGCCGTGGTCACGAAGATGACGTCCATGCCGCGGACCTTGTCGATCTTGTCGTAGACGATCTCCGGGAAGATGAGCTGCTCGCGCAGGCCGAGCGCGTAATTGCCGCGGCCGTCGAACCCCTTGGGCGGCACGCCCTTGAAGTCACGGACGCGCGGCAGCGCGACGTTCACCAGCCGGTCGAAGAACTCGTACATCCGCGCGTTGCGTAGGGTGACCTTGGCGCCGATCGGCACGCCCTCGCGCAGCTTGAAGTTCGCGATCGACTTCTTCGCGCGCGTCACGATGGGCTTCTGTCCGGTGATCGCCTGCAGATCGGCTGTCGCGAAGTCCATGATCTTCGCGTTGTCGCGACCCTCGCCGACGCCCATGTTGATCACGATCTTGTTCAGCCGCGGCACGGCCCACACGTTGTCGTAGCCGCGCTCCTTCATGAGCGCGGGCACGACCGTCTTCGCGAAAACGTCCTTGAGGCGCGCGGGAAGCTGTCCCGTGCCCTTCGGCCGGCCCTTCGCGATGGCGGGCTGCGTCTCCGGCGTCTTCTCCCGGCGCGGCTGGCCCTTCGCCTGCGCCGCCTTGCCGCCGCCTTGCTGCTGCGGCTTCGGAGCGGGCTTCGTCGCGTCTGCTTTCGCCATGGTCTAGCCTCTGTCGATCGACTCGCCGCAGCGGCGGCAGGTGCGCACCTTGCGGCCGTCGCCGAGGATCTTGACGCCCAGCCGCGAGGGCTTGTCGCACCGCGGGCACACGACGAGCACGTTGGAGAGCGCCAGCGCCCCCTCGCGCTCGATGATGCCGCCCTGGCGCAGCTTCTGCGTCGGACGCTGGTGCTTCTTGATCATGTTGACGTGCTCGACGAGCACGCGTCCCTTCTCGGGGAGCACGCGCAGCACCTTGCCGCGCTTGCCCCGCTCGCTGCCGGCAATGACGCCGACGGTATCGCCGCGACGAACGTGAACGCTCTGCATCAGATGACCTCGGGGGCGAGGGAGATGATTTTGGTGAACTGTCGCTCGCGAAGCTCGCGGGCCACGGGCCCGAAGATGCGCGTGCCGACCGGGTTCTCGTCGGCCTTGATCAGCACGACGGCGTTGCGGTCGAAGCGGATGTAGGAGCCATCCTTGCGGCGGACCTCCTTCACCGTGCGCACCACGACCGCGCGCGCCACCTCGCCCTTCTTGACGGTGCCGTCCGGCGACGCCTCCTTGATGGCGACGATGACGGTGTCGCCCAGCGACGCGTAGCGCTTGTTGGCGCCGCCCATGACCCGGATGCACTGCACCTTCCGGGCGCCGGAGTTGTCGGCCACGTCGAGCATGGAGCGCGGCTGGATCATTGCGCCGCCTTGACCAGAATCGAGCGGATGCGCCAGCGCTTCTCCTTGGAGATCGGCCGCGTCTCCTCGATCAGCACGCGGTCGCCGACGTGGCTCTCGTTGCCCTCGTCGTGCGCCTTGAGCTTCTTGGACATGCGGATGACGCGCTGGTACTTCGGATGGCGGTAGACCCGCTCGATCCGCACGACCCGCGTCTTCTGCATGGCGTCGCTCACCACGACGCCTTCACGACTCTTGCGCTCGCCCACGGCTTACCCTTTCGCTTTCTTCTTGGCCGCGGCCTTCGGAGCCTTGGCGGCCTTCGCGCCCCTCGCGCCCTTGCCCGGCTTGGCGGTCTTCGTCTTGGCGGCGGCCTTCTTCGCGGCCGGCGGCGGAGCTTCTTGCGGCGGCGTGGCGACCGCGGCCGGCGTCACCGCGAGCGGCGCGCCGCCGCGCTCGTGCTGGATCGTATAAGCACGCGCGAGATCGCGCCGCGCTTGCCCGATCCGCGACGGGTTCTTGGCCACGCCCATCGACAGCTGGAAGCGAAGATTGAAGATCTCCTCGGACAGCTCGTGCGCCTTCTGCGCGAGCTCGTCCTCGGACAGGTCGCGCCACTTCGCCGCTTTCATGGCTTTTACAGGCTCCGCGTCCGCATCACGAACTTGGTCGCGATGCCGATCTTGTTGGCGGCCGTGCGGAACGCCTCGCGCGCCACGTCTTGCGGCACACCTTCCATCTCATAGAGGATCCGGCCCGGCTTGACCACGGCCACCCACTCCTCGGGGTTGCCCTTGCCCTTGCCCATCCGCGTCTCCGCCGGCTTCTTCGTCACCGGCTTGTCGGGGAAGACGCGGATCCAGACCTTGCCGCCGCGCTTGAGGCTGCGGGTGAGCGCCACCCGCGCCGCCTCGATCTGGCGATTCGTTACCCACCCCGGCTCGAGCGCCTTCAGGCCGTACTCGCCGAAGGACAAGGTCGAGCCGCGCTGCGCCTTGCCGCGCATGTTGCCGCGCTGGGCCTTGCGGTACTTGACGCGCTTGGGCATCAGCATCGACGGCTCCTAGGCCTCGCTGGTGGCGGGCCGCAGGACCTCGCCCTTGAAGATCCACACCTTGACGCCGATCGTCCCCGCCGTCGTGTGCGCCGTGGCCAGGCCGTAGTCGATGTCGGCGCGGATCGTGTGCAGCGGCACCCGGCCGTCGCGATACCACTCACGACGCGCGATCTCGCTGCCACCAAGCCGCCCCGCGCATGCGATGCGGATACCGTCGGCGCCCAGGCGCAGCGCGGACGTCACCGCCTTCTTCATGGCGCGGCGGAACGCGACGCGCTTCTGCAGCTGGAGCGCGACATTCTCGGAGACGAGCTGCGCGTCCAGCTCGGGATGGATGACCTCCTCGATGTTGAGGTAGATCTCCTTGCCCGTGCGGGCCTGCAGCTCGTTCTTCAGCTTCTCGACTTCTGCGCCCTTGCGCCCGATGATGATGCCCGGGCGCGCGGTGAAGATCGTGATCCGCGCGCGATTCGCCGAGCGCTCGATGTCGATCTTCGCGATGCCGGCGTGGTAGAGCTGGTCCTTGATGAAGCGCCGGATCTTCACGTCCTCGTGCAGCAGGGCGGCGTAGTTCTTCGTCGCGAACCAGCGCGACGACCAGGTGCGCGTGCTGCCGAGCCGGAAGCCGATCGGATGCGTCTTCTGACCCATCGCCTATTTCTTCTCCTTGGGCTTGCGGGCACCCCGCGCGGGCGTCTTGGCCGTCCGTGCTCTTCCCACGGGCGCCTTGGCGGCCGGAGCCGCCGGCGCCGCGGGGGCCGGTGCGGGCGCCGCGGCGCGACCCGGACGTGGAGGCGCGGCGAGCGTCATGCGGCCCTGCTCGTCGCTGACCCCGATGGTGAGGTGACTGGTGCGGTGCCGGATGAAGAACGCGCGGCCCATCGCGCGCGGCTGCACCCGCTTCAGTACTCGAGCGTGGCCAGCGCATCGCCCACGGACTTGCCGCGGATCTGATCCAGAACGAGCCGCGCCTTCCGCGCGGAGACGCGCACGAACCGGGCGCGGGCACTCGTGATCATGGCCTAGGTCTTCCCCGTCGGCGACGCGGAGGCCTTCTCGGCCTGGCCGTGCGCCTTGAACGTGCGGGTGAGCGCGAACTCGCCGAGCCGGTGACCGACCATGTTCTCGGTCACGTACACGGGGATGAACTTCTTGCCGTTGTGCACGGCCAGCGTGTGACCGACGAACTCGGGCGCGATCGTCGACCGCCGCGACCACGTCTTGAGGACTTTCTTCTGGCGGGAGCGGTTGAGCTCCTCGATCCGCCCGTACAGCTTCTCGTCGATGAAGGGCCCCTTCTTGAGCGAACGTCCCATACCCCGCTCCTATTTCTTTCGCCGCGTCACGATCATGGAATCCGACGGACGGACGCCCCGGCGCGTCTTGTAACCCTTCGTCGGCTTGCCCCACGGGGTCATCGGGTGGTTGCCCTTGCACTAGCCCTCGCCACTGCCCATCGGGTGGTCGACGGGGTTCATCACGGTGCCGCGCACCGTCGGGCGAAACCCCTTCCAGCGCACGCGCCCGGCCTTGCCGACCGACACGTTCTCGTGATCGAGGTTGCCGACCTGGCCGATGGTCGCCATGCATTCGACCGCCACGTAGCGCACCTCGCCCGAGGGCAGCTTGAGGGTGGCGCGGTCGCCTTCTTTGGCCAGCAGCTGCGCCTGCGCGCCGGCGCTGCGGCAGAGCTGCGCGCCGCGGCCCTTCTGCAGCTCGACGTTGTGCACGAGCGTGCCGACGGGAATGTTCCGGATGGGCAGCGCGTTGCCCGGCAGGATGTCCGCCTGCGGACCCGACATCACGACGTCGTCCACCTTCATCCCGTGGGGCGCGATGATGTAGCGCTTCTCACCGTCGCGGTAGTGCAGCAGCGCCAGCCGCGCCGACCGGTTGGGATCGTACTCGATGGCCGCCACGCGCGCGGGAATGCCGAACTTGTCGCGGCGGAAATCGACGTCGCGCAGCATCCGCTTGGCGCCACCGCCGCGATGGCGGACGGTGATGCGGCCGTACACGTTGCGCCCGTTCGTGCGCCGCTTGGGCGACAGCAGGCTCTTCTCCGGCTCGGTCTTCGTGATGTCGTCGTACGTGACGTACGTGAGATAGCGGCGCGCCGGCGACGTCGGCTTGACGGTTCGAATGGGCATGGACCTTTTACGCTCCCTCGACCAGCTCGATCTTGTGCCCGGGCTGCAGCGTCACGATCGCCTTCTTCCAGTCCGGTCGACGACCCGCGAAGCGACCCATGCGCTTGAGCTTGCCCTCGTAGGACGCCGTGCGAACGGCGGCCACCTTCACGTTGAAGACCGCCTCCACGGCGGCGCGGATCTCGATCTTGTTCGCGTCGGGACGGACGCGGAACGCCACCGTGTTGCGCTCTTCCTTCTCGCGCATGGTCTTCTCGGTCATGACCGGGCGAATGAGCACCTCGCGCGGATCCCTCATGGCAGTGCGACGCCGCAGCGCGCTCGGCGCGCGAGGCGAGCCTGAGTGAACAGCGACCGCCGCGAGCCCGGCTCGCACCGCAGGTGGCCTGTCTGTGACGCGCGTGGCTTCATTCCTGCAGACCCTCCTGCAGCGCGGTCAGCGCGGCCTGCTCGACGATGACGTGCCGCGCGCGCAACAGTTGATAGACCGAGACGTGCGCCGGCGGCTCCACGGTGAGCCACGGCACGTTGCGCGCCGCACGGGCCAGCGGCTTGCCCAGCGTCGCCGTGACGAGCAGCGTCGGCTCGGCGGCCACGCCCATCGCGCTCAGCGCCGCCACCAGCCCCTTCGTCTTGCCGTCGGAGGCAACGCTGCCGTCGACGACGCGCAGCGCGCCGTCGGCGATGCGCGCGGTGACGGCCGCCCGCAGCGCCTCGCGGCGCATCTCGCGCGGCAGCGCCTTGGCGTAGCTGCGCGGCGTCGGGCCGAACGGCTTGCCGCCACCCTTCCACTGCGTCGCGCGGATGCTGCCCTGACGCGCGCGGCCCGTGCCCTTCTGCTTCCACGGCTTCCTGCCGCCGCCCGAGACCTCGCTGCGGCCTTTCGTGTCGTGCGTGCCCGCGCGCCGGTCGGCCAGCTCGCGCACCACCGCCTGGTGGAGCAGCGGCACGCGGATCTCCACGCCGAAGACGTCGGCCTTGAGCTCCACCGCGCCCGTGTCCTTGCCCTTCGCGTCGACGACCTTCACGCTCGGCATCACTTCTTCTCCGCGGCCTTCTGCTGCTGCGCCTTGGTGGTCTTGATGCTCTTGCGCACCATCACCAGCGAGCCGTTGGCCCCGGGCACGGCGCCGCGGATCAGGATCAGGTTCTGCTCGGGCAGCACCCTCGCGACGGTGACGTTGAGCGTGGTGCGTTGCACGCCGCCCATGCGACCCGGCAGCTTGTGGCCCGGCCACACGCGCGAGGGATCCGAGGAGGCGCCGATGGAGCCGGGCGCGCGGTGGAACATCGAGCCGTGCGACGCCTCGCCGCCGCGCCAGCCATGGCGCTTGACGCCGCCCTGGAAGCCCTTGCCCTTGGTCACGCCGACGACGTCGACGATCTCGCCGGCGGCGAACAGCTCGACGGTCAGCGCCTGGCCGACCTCGTACGCCTTCTCGACCTTGTCCAGCCGCACCTCGCGCAGGATGCGCGTCGGCGCGACGTTGGCCTTCTTGAAGTGGCCGGCGCGCGGCTTGGACACGTTCTTCTTCGCCGCCTCGAAGCCCAGCTGCAGCGCATCGTACCCGTGCGTGTCCTTCTTCCGAATCCCAACGATCGTGCAGGGCCCCGCCTGGACCACAGTCACCGGCACGTGATTGCCGTCGTCGCCGAAAATTTGCGTCATGCCGACCTTGCGTCCCAACAGCGCTTCCTTGCGTGCCATCTCAGCGGTTCCTGCAACCGTTCCCGGGCCGATCAAAACGGCCCAGATGCAAGGCGGCGAGGGAGGGCCCCGACTGAGGCGTATGCCGCATACGCCGCAGGGAGGGCCGACCGAGCCAACGAAGCAGATGGGTCGTTTTCATCGGCCCGCCTCAGAGTTTGATTTCGACGTCGACGCCGGCCGGGAGGTCAAGCTTCATCAAGGAATCCACTGTTTGCGGCGTGGGATCAACGATGTCGAGTAACCGCTTATGGGTGCGCATCTCAAATTGCTCGCGCGAGGTTTTGTCCACGTGCGGCGAGCGCAGCACCGTCCAGCGGTTGATGATCGTGGGCAGCAGCACGGGGCCGGCCACGCGCGCGCCGGTGCGCCGCACCGTCTCGACGATCTCCTTGACCGACCGATCGAGGAGGTGATGATCGTACGCCTTGAGCCGGATGCGGATTTTCTGATCGGCGGTCAGGGTCACCATCGCCTTACTCGGTGATCTCGGTCACGACGCCCGCGCCCACCGTCCGCCCACCCTCACGAATCGCGAACCGCAGCTCCTTCTCCATCGCGATCGGCGTGATCAGCTCGATACTCATCGTCACGTTGTCCCCCGGCATCACCATCTCCGTCCCCGCCGGCAACGTGCACACCCCCGTCACGTCCGTCGTCCGGAAGTAAAACTGCGGCCGGTACCC
>QHSO01000315.1 GCA_003220475.1 Candidatus Rokuibacteriota bacterium
CGCGATCGTGGGCGCACTGTCGCTCTACCTGAATTTCATCAACCTGTTCCTCATCCTGCTCCGCTTCACGGGCGGGCGCCGAGCCTGAGTCGCACGAGGACGGCGGCATGAAGTGGATCGTCGACTTCTACCACCAGCGGCGCGCGCTCGTCGCGCGCTACGACGTCGACGCGCCGTCGGCGGCGGCCGCGGTCGTGCTGGGCCGGCAGGCGTTGCTCGCGCAGCATCCCCCGGCTCCCCCTCGAGGACGGCCCAGCCTGTTCGAACGCGCCGAGCGCATCGGAGGCCAGGACGGAACGGGCTGGATCGTTTACCGGATCGCGAAGGGCGACGGCATGCCGGCAGACGCGGTCAGTTTGTAGATCGGTCCCGCGCCTCTCGTCATGCGTGGTGGCGACGGCACGACGGGCACAGGCGCTCGTGTCTGCCGGAGCTGCTGAATGGCGCATCGCACGCCAAGCACCCCATGGTTCGCAAGCCCGTCGGCCACGCGTTGGGCAACGGGCTCTCGATGTCCTCGTTGGGCTCGCGGAACTCCGGCCCCACCCGTGGCAGCGATCGCCTGTGGCGACCCTCACCCCGCGGCACGATCGGACTCATCAAAATCCGCGCTTTCGCATGCACACACGATAGGCGGCCCGATACGCGGAGTCCCGAGCGCCCTCGGCATCCATCCCGTGGATCTGAGGGTCCGGCGACTGCGTCGCGTGTTCTGTCCCGCCGGAAGGCTGCAGCGTCATGTGGGTCGCCCCGCGACGGCCTCGCCGTCCGGTCGGCCACCGCCTTGCACGACGTCGGGCTGCGCGCTCCGCGGCTGGCCTTCCCCGCGGCGCGACCCTTCATGATCACGCTGCCCGCGACCGAGTTTCACCCAGTTGTTCGTCTTGAAGTTGTAGTGGTAGACCCGCCCGTCGGCGTCGAGGCCGAACAGGTCGTTCTCGGATGCGCAAATCTGAATCAGCTTCGCCATGTGCGTCTCTCTTCGCCGGTCGGTCGACTCGCGCATCGGCGTATAGGGCACCCCGTCGTTCGGGCCGGTGTGGCAAGCGGCCCCGCGGCCGTCGTGAAGAACGGAGGATGAGGGAGTGGGGCAGGCCATGATCGCCGAGGTCACAACGCCTGATGCGTCAACCAGGGAAACAGCGGCGGAGGCACATAAGTGTACACCGCACAGAGCCTCTTCGCGCGCGCTGCGTAGCGACGTGGTATGCTGCGCGCGTCTGGTTCGGGTCGCCGACCACTGTGGTCTCCCCTTCCCCATCAGTCCACGCTTTGGCGCTCGCCTCCGCTGTTCCAGGGCGCGTGGTCCGCCGCGGAGTCAGGAGAACGGTTCATGAGTCAGAAACTTTTCATCGGCGGTCTTCCGTTCAGCACATCTACCGAGCAGCTCGGCGAGCTGTTCAACCAGGTCGACGGCGTCCAGAGCGTCGAGGTCGTCACCGACCGTGACACCGGCCAGTCGCGCGGCTTCGGCTTTGCGCAGATGGCCACGTCCGAGGCCGCGGATGAGGCGGTCCGAAAGTTCAACGGCTACGCGCTCGGCGGCCGCACGCTGAGGGTCGAGATCTCCAAGCCGTCTGCTCCTCGGAGCAACGGGGGCTATCGGTCCGGTGGCGAGCAGCGCTCCGGCGGCAACCGCTGGTAGTCGGGCGACTCGCGCCCCTCAGCAGGGTCTGAGTCCACACGGTCCACACGCGCGGCGCGCGCCGCGCGTGTGGCCTCGGCTCAGCCGAGAACGATTCGGACGCGATGTGCGTTCCGATCATCGGCGAGCCCAAGGCTGTGATCGCCCGTGAGGACGACGCTGTCGACCTCCACGAACGCCACGCCCCGCGACACATGCCGTGGATTCTCGACGGTCACGTCGTAACGCGTGGAGAGGTAACGGAACACCAGCGATTCGCGGAGCACGCGGCCGTTGTCCTCGACGCGGGGCAACAATCGCCGACCCCGGCCGGATTTGGTTTCCTGGGCGGCCGCCAGGCTCGCGGCGTGCTGCTCGAGGCGCTCGACGCCGAAGAGCTCGGCGCGGATCGGCTGCTCGAACGATTCTCGGGCGATCAGCATGCCGCCTTCGGGGGCGCGAGAATGGCGTGATTCGGCGTGATCCGGCGTGATCCGCCGCAACGCCCTGCCGTCGCGGCGGATCGTGTCGTGGGTGCTACTACTTCGACGCGGTCTTCAGGAGCGCGGCTGCGCACGCCTCCGCGACATCGCTATTGGGGTCTCCGCTGCCGGGCACAGTCGCCCAACCGGTCTTGGTCACAAATTCCCGCTGGTCATAGGACGACGTGAGCGTCTTCAGCTCTCCCATCTTTTTCAGCACGGTGCGATCGGCCTTCGACTGCGCGATGCAGAGTGGCACCAGCGCAGCGGTCACCGCCGTGTCGGCCTGTTGCTTCGCCACGCGAGCGGCGGTGCCGCTCGTTGTCCAGCCGCCATAACTGAAACCAACAATCATGGTCAACACACTGCCCGCGACAGCGCCCCATATACCCGGCTTGATCCACTGCGGCATCGAAATCCTCCTGCTCTCTCAGAAGGCGAGGAACTCGCCTTCTGCGCCGGAATCAGGTCCGGCGGCCGACTACCTCCGTGATGCGCCCGCGCCACAGCGGATGTCGTGAATTGGAGATCACCGTCCACCCGCATGTAGCAGCGTATCGCTATGGGAGCGCGAAGGCCATTAGACGAAGGTCCAATCGCCTGATGTTCAGTGCCCTTGTCGCGGTCTCCCCACGGGAGCAGACATCCACGACGACAAGACAAACGCCGCGACAACGGCGGCCGAAAGAGCGAGCCACTCCAGCCAAATCATCTCAGAGAATCTCCTCGCCATTCAGAC
Organism: Candidatus Rokuibacteriota bacterium; assembly: GCA_003220475.1. Taxonomy (GTDB): domain Bacteria; phylum Methylomirabilota; class Methylomirabilia; order Rokubacteriales; family CSP1-6; genus AR12. The sequence continues at coordinate 2,846 of QHSO01000315.1, forward strand.
GTCACGTCCGTTGCGCCCACGTTCCTGAGCGTTCGCGCCGGCCAGATCTTGCGCTGGAACACGATGATGGAGACCGCGCCGACGAACGCGGCAATCGCGATCGGGCCCTTTCCCGCTTCCGAGGGCGCACCCCAAGGCGGAGACGAGCGTGCTTGCCGCGCCACTTCCGGCCAGACCAAGAATCACGTCCCAGATTCGCCCATAGCCGCCCCGCTTCATCACGAGACTGATGAACCCGCTGGTCAGAAGCGCTACGACGATCCACGTCACGAACATTTCGAGATTCAAATGAGACCGAAGTGTCGAAGCGCCTGTTCGATCGCCTCACGCTTTTCGGCCGGCACGGGCACGACACGACGGCCGCGTCCCGCGCGGTTCGCTGCACGCCGGGTCGGTAGGCCGGAAACCGCCTTGACGTGCGCGATCCATCCGGTCGTCGGGACGAAGCCGTAGTGCCGCTGCACAAACCTCTGAATCGCGGTGTACGTCATGCCCGTCATCTCGGCGCCGCCGTCTCCACGTTCCAAAACTCGATGGTTTCGAAATTCATGCGCTTCTCCTCGGCAGGCGGGAGGATCGCCGGCGCCGCACCTCACTCACGACAGTCGGCGGGCGGGCTGCGACTCGCGCGATACGCGGATCAGCGCTTCGAGCTGAATCGCAGTCCCCGAGCGCGAGCACGGGCGTCGTCATCTCTCACGACTGCGCGAGCGTCGTCTCTCCGGAGTCTTTGGGCGGTTCCAGCGGCTTCTGGTGCTCGGCGATCACTTGATTCCAGCTCCGCCGCCGTTCAGCAGCGTCGGCCTTGAGCTGGTCGGTGCGATGGAAAAGAGCGACCGCTCTCTGCCGGGCCGACGAGACGTACGAAGATACGGATTTCATGGTCCACCTCATTTGGCGATGAACTTCTTCACCGCTCCTCGAATCTACTCCGCATCGCCCGAACCACCTATTAGACCTTGGTCCACGAGGCGGCGAGAGTCGCGACGTGCGGACCATTTTCCGTTTGATTCGCCCACGCGGCAGAAGGTGTCGACACGGATGGATCGCGGAGGTCTACCGGAAGGTTGCGGCACTGCGAACGGCGGCCGCGAGTTCATTCTCTCGCTAGCG
>QHSO01000316.1 GCA_003220475.1 Candidatus Rokuibacteriota bacterium
CGGCGCGCATTTCTCGTGTTTACAGCGCTATCGAGGCGGCCACACAACCGGCGCCGGCGCTCGCGTGAGATGACGGCGGGAACGGCCAGAGAGCGTCTCGCCGCGTATTTGATCGAACGCGCGGGGCGCAATTTCTGCGACGCGTGCGCGGCGCGAGCGCTGAGCATCGATCCCTCCACGGCGTATCGTGCGGCGACGCGGACGACACGCGCGGCCGGCTTCGTACGCGAGTATGCCCTGTGCTCCGACTGCGGCGCGAGCCGTCTCGTCACCCGCGCAATCCGCTGACTCGACCGCGCCACGAACGGACGCCGCCGGGGGCCGACTTTGCTTCGGCGTCGGCGTCGAGCATTGCTAGAATGGCGACATCCATGACGCTTCGGCGCGTCCTGCCGGGCTTGGTCCTCCTGCTGTCGTTTGCCGGTGCCGCAATGGGCGGCCTGCCCACCGTCGCGCACGAGGGCCGCGACTACGTCGAGCTGGTCCGCGCGGCCGAGCTCCTCAAGACGCGCCTCGAGGCGACGCCGAACGGCACGCAGGCCCGGTTGCGCCCGAGCGGTCACGTCGTCATCCTGACGCGCAACTGGTCGCGCATCCTCATCGACGGCTCGCCGCTGATTCTCGATGCGCCGGTGCGCGTCCGCCGCGGTGTCTGGCTCGTGCCCGACACCTTCGTCGCGCAGGTGCTCCCGCGCGTCCAGTCGGCCGCGGCCGCGTCGCCACCCACGAGCGCGCCGGCGGTCCCCGTCGCGCCGGTGGCCGCAGCGGCACCGGTGACCCTCGAAGAGCTCCGCGTTCGCTCGTATCCCTCGTTCACGCGGATCGTGCTCGAAACGTCCGGCGTGGTGACCGCACGCGTCGAGACGAGCGCCGGCAAGGAAGCGCGTGTGCGCCTCGTCGGCCTGGTCGCGGCCACGCGCACCGAAGACATCGGCGACGGCTTCGTCGAGCAGGCGCGGCTCGAGCGCGCCGGAGCCGACGCTGTGCTGCGCGTCGTCTTCGAGGCCGTCGGTGGCGACGTCAAGGTCGCTGCGCTCGCCGATCCGCCGCGCGTCGTCCTCGATTTCCTGCGTCCGGGCGACTCGATGCCGCCTCGCGACCAGCGCGACGCCACGGCGCCGCTGCGCGTGATCGTGCTCGACGCCGGCCACGGCGGCCACGACTCCGGCGCCGTCGGACCGGGCGGCCTGCAGGAAAAAGACCTCGTCCTCGACGTCACGCGGCGCGTGGCGCGGCTGGTCGAGGAGCGCCTGGGCGTGAAGGCCGTGCTCTCACGCGACGGCGATCATTTCGTGCCGCTGCGTGATCGCACCAGCTTCGCCAACAAGGAGCGCGCCGACCTGTTCGTCTCCATCCACGCCAATGCCCACCGCGAGACGGCGTCGACCGGCGTCGAGACGTACTTCCTGTCATCCGAGGCGACGGACAGCGGGGCGCGGCAGGTGGCCGCGCTCGAGAACGCCACGGTGCAGCTCGAGAAGACACCCGGGCGCAGCGGACGGCTCGATGCCATCAAGGCGATCCTCTGGGATCTCGCGCAGTCCGAGTTCCAGCTGGAGTCCTCGCGCCTGGCCGAGGTGGTGCAGGATTCGATCACACAGTCGCTGCGCATGCCCAACCGCGGCGTCAAGCAGGCGGGGTTCTACGTCCTCGGCGGCGCGGCCATGCCGGCGATCCTCATCGAGATCGGATTCGTGACCAACCCCACCGAGGAGAAGCGGCTCAAGGATTCGAAGTATCGCGACGAGATCGCGCGCGCGATCTACGCCGGGCTGGCCGACTACAAGAAGAAGTACGACACGCGCACGCGCGAGCAGACTCCGGGCCCTCGCGCGACGCGCGAGCGCTGATGCCGCGCCCGGACGGCCGCGCGCCCGATCAGCTGCGTCCCGTCGTGGTGACGCGCGACTACCTGATGCATCCTGAGGGCTCGGTGCTGGTGGAGTTCGGCGCGACCAAGGTCATCTGCACCGCGTCGGTCGACGACAAGGTGCCGCCGTTCCTGAAGGGGCAGGGGCTCGGCTGGGTGACGGCCGAGTACGCGATGCTGCCACGCTCGACCAATACGCGGACGCCGCGCGAGAATCGCGGGCCGAGCGGTCGTTCGCAGGAGATCCAGCGCCTCGTCGGCCGCGCCCTGCGCGCCGTGGTCGAGCGCGCCAAGATGGGCGAGCGCACCGTCTGGGTCGACTGCGACGTCATCCAGGCCGACGGTGGAACGCGCACGGCCGCGATCACCGGCGGCTTCATCGCGGTCGCCGACGCCCTTGGCAAGGCCGGCGTCGGCGCGGCCGTCCGCGACTGCGTGGCGGCGATCAGCGTCGGCATCGTCGGCGGGGGCCCAGTCCTGGACCTGAACTATATAGAGGATAGCGGCGCCGCCGTGGACATGAACGTGGTCATGACCGGCGCCGGCGAATTCGTCGAGGTCCAGGGCACCGCCGAGCAGACGCCGTTCGATCGGGCACGCCTGGACGATCTGCTGGGTCTCGCCAGCATCGGCATCCGACGCCTCGTTGGGCTCCAGCGCCGCGCGCTCGACGCCCGCGGCGAGCGAACCTTCGCGCCTCGCTGCCACCGGAAACCGGCGCCACCTATGTCGAGAACGCGCTCATCAAGGCGCGCGCGGCGCACCGTCTGACCGGCCAGGCGGCGCTCGCCGACGACTCCGGCCTCGAGGTGGACGCGCTCGGTGGCGCGCCCGGCCTGCACTCTGCGCGCTTCGGCGGCCCCGGGCTCGACGACGCCGGCCGCGTCGCGCTGCTGCTCGAGCGTCTGCGCGCGGTGCCGCGCGAGCAGCGCACCGCGCGCTTTCGCTGCGTCATCGCGCTCGTCGACGAGGCCGGCCGCGAGCGCACGGTGGAGGGCGTCGCGGAGGGGGCGATCGCGACCGCGCCGCGCGGCGACGGCGGTTTCGGCTACGACCCTGTGTTCTTTTATCCGCCACTCGGCCGGACGTTCGGCGAGCTGAGCGATCATGAGAAGGAGCGCGTCAGCCACCGCGCGCTCGCCGCCCGCGCCGCCCGGGCGCTGCTGAGCGAATGATATACTCCTGAGCCGGACGCGTGTTCCGCGCGCGGGCGGGGTGTGGCGCAGCCCGGTAGCGCACCTGCTTTGGGAGCAGGGGGCCGGAGGTTCAAATCCTCTCACCCCGACCATCTTCCACATCGAAGGCGTTCTGATCGAGGGCGCGATGAAGGCTCAGGTCGTGATCGCGATCTTGCTCGTGCTGGCACTCGCCGCGCCGGCGCTCGCGTTCAACTGTCCCGTGGTCATCAAGCAGGCCGAGGATCTCATCCGCAAGGCCGAGGGCACCAAGACCAACGCCGACAGCAAGCCGCTCATCGACGAGGCCAAGAAGCTCGTCGGCGAGGCGAAGACCCACCACGAAAGCGCCAAGACCAAGAAGGACCATGCCGATGCGATTCGCAAAGCGAAGACGGCGTCGGCCTACGCCGAGGAAGCGATCACGCTCGCGACGCCCTGAGTACCTTTAGCGGACACGTGGTGCTGATCACCGGCGCTTCGTCCGGCATCGGCGAGGCGCTGGCCCGCGAGTTCGCCCGCGCGGGCGCCGCGGTCGTCCTCGCCGCGCGCCGCACCGATCGGCTCGAGCGCCTCGTGGACGAGCTGACCGCCGGCGGGGCGCGGGCGATCGCGGTCCGCTGCGACGTCACCGTCGATGGCGACCCCGAGCGCGCCGCCGCGACGGCCCGCGACAAGTTCGGCCGGCTCGATGTGGTCGTCGCCAATGCCGGCTTCGGCGTCGTCGGTCCGTTCATGC
>QHSO01000148.1 GCA_003220475.1 Candidatus Rokuibacteriota bacterium
CGGCACGAGCGTCGTTGTCGCCAGGCGCTCCTCGACGCGCTTCCACGTGGGCGCAAACAGGCCGCCCTCATCGAGACCCACGCGCCGGCCGAGTACCCCGAGGTCGCCGAGGACGCCGGTCAGCGCGTCGGCGGGGCTCGCCGCCGGCGCGCGCGTCCACTCACGGATCTTGCGGCCGATCTCGCCGGGATCGTCGGCGTATTCGAAGAAGAACTTGCCGTAGCAGGCGAGGTGATCCACCTCGATGCGGTCGGCGGCCACGCCCGTCGTGTCGATGAACGGGATGACGAGCGCCGTCCCGCGGCGCGTGAAGACCGCGTAGAGCTCGAGCCCGCGGAAGAGGGCGTGGGAAATGGAGCGGAGCCCGCTCACGTAGTACACGTTTTCAGTGGTGGTGGCGACCAGCGCATCGAGACCCTCGGTCTCGAGCACGCCGGTCAGGCGCTGTCGTCGGTGTGCGTCCATGCTCTCACCTGAAGTTGGGAATGACCTCGCGCCCGAAGAGCTCGATCGCCTCCTGCATCTCGGGCACGGTGTTCGCGACGAAGAGCAGGCCCGAGAGCGTGGTGACGCCCGCCTGCTGGTAGACGCGGATGCGCTCGCAGATTTCCGCGGGGCTGCCGATGAGATTGCGCTGCTCGAAGCCGCCCGTCTGCTCGCGCAGCGTGGAGCGCTTCAACGACTCGAGATGTCTGTAGAGCTGCGAGCCGTGGAAGCGCTTCACCGCCTCCTCGTGCGTGCGACCGATCGAACACGCGAACTGCGGCGCGATGTCGATCGCGGCGTTGCGTCCGGCTTTGTCCGCGGCGCGCCGGACGTCCTGCACGCCGCGCGCGATCTCCTCGGGCGAGAGCACCGCCGGCATCCAGCCCTCGCCGTACTCGCCGGCGCGGCGTCGCACCTCCGGGTGGTTGCCGCCGGCGTACATCGGCAGCGGCGACTGCCGCGGCTTGGGAAAGCACTCCACGTCCTGAAAGCGCACGTGCTTGCCGCGGAAGCTCGCCTTGCGCTCGGTGAAGAGCAGGCGCAGCGCGCGCATGCCCTCGTCGACGATCTCACCCCGGCGCGCCTCGCGGGCGTCGGGATAGAGCGCTTCGTACTCTTCGCGGTAGGCGCCGGTGCCGACGCCCAGGATCACGCGTCCGCCGGAGAGCTGATCGAGCGTCGCGACCTGCTTGGCCAGCACCGGCATCGTGCGCATCGGCAGCACGATGATGCCGGTGGCCAGCCGGAGGCGCTCGGTGCGCGCGGCCACGTACGTGAACGTGATGAGCGGCTCGTAGAAGTTCGGCGGCTCGGGCCACTCGCGCTGCACGTAGCGCTGCGTCGTCATGTGGTCGTTGCCCCACACGGAATCGAAGCCCAGGCGCTCGGCCAGCAGCGCCGTCGGCAGGATGTCCTCCGGCTTCGCGAACGGCACCGGGTACATCATGCCCTCGATGCACGTCGGGATGTGCACGCCGAACCTCAGCGGCATCGCATCTCCTTCCACGCGGGAACCAGCTCTCGACCGATGCGCTCGAGCTGGCGCGCGAGGTCGGCGCGCGCCGGGACGACCGCCACCGCGCAGTCGAGGCCGGCCTCGGCCCACCGGGCGAGGGCGGCGCGACATTCGCGCGGCGTTCCCGCGATGGCGAACGCGTCGACGAGATCGTCCGTCACGAGATCGGCGGCGCTCCGACCGGCCGTGAGCGCATCGCGAAACGGCTGCGTGCGCGCGGCGTCCATGCCGGCGTCCTGGAGGAGCGACTGGCCGTGCAGAACGCCGAGGTAATGGGCGACGAGCGGCCGCACCCAGCCGCGCGCCTCGTTACCATCGTCGGACACGGCCAGCGGAACGTAGCTGATGACCACGAACTCGTCGCGCGATCGCGACGCCGTGGTCGTGCGAACGCGGCGCACGTGGGCCGGCGAGGCGAGTACGGAGCCGTGCACGCCGTCGGCGATCTCGGCGGCCAGCGCGAGCGCCCGCGGGCCTTTGACGCCGAGCAGGATCGGGACCGGCGCGGGCGGCGGCGTCTCGAGCGCCACGTCGTGGACGGCGAACACCTCGCCGGCATAGGTCACGCGCTCGCCGCCGAGAAGCCGACGGACGATCTCGACGCCCTCGCGTAGCCCGCGCAGCGGCGTCTTGAACGGGATCGCCATCTGCTCCTCGATCCATCGCCGGTTGCTGCTGCCGAGGCCGAGGACGACGCGGCCCGGCGCGAGGCCCGCCAGCGCCGCGGTCTCCATCGCGATGAGCGCGGGATGGCGCGTGTACGGGTTGACGACGCCGAGGCCGACGGCGATGCGCTCGGTGACCGCGGCGGCCGCGGCCGCGAGCGTATACGCGCCGGGCTGGAAGTAGTCTTCGATGATCCACACGCTGCCGAGCCCCGCGCGCTCGGCGGCGCGTGCGCAGTCGCCGGCGCGGCCGGCGATGCCGTGGCCCATGAGCGCGACACCGAGGCTATCGGTCCAGCGCCAGTCCATATGACTCGCGAAGAACGGTCAGGAGACGATCGACATCGCCGTCGGCGGTCGGCACGGGCGGCAGCCAGGTGCGGCTCGCGCCGGGGTCCTTGAGACCGCCGGAGGTGAGCACGACGACGATCGTCTGCTCGGCGTCGAGACCGCCGCGCGCGGCGAGCTGCATGACCGCGGTCAGCGCGGCCGCCGAAGACGGCTCGACATAGAGGCCTTCTTCACGCGCGAGCGCGCGCTGCGCCTCGAGCACGCCCTCGTCGGTGAGTCGTACGCCGCCGCCGCCCGACTCGCGCAGCGCGGCGAGGCCCTGCCACGTGCCGTAGCGCGAGGCGATCGAGAACGCGACGGACGGCGCCGGGGCCTCGACCGGCTCGGGCGCCTGCAGCCCACGCTCGAGCGCATGGGCGAGCGGCCCGAACGGCTCGGCGGCGATCATGCGCGGCGCGTGCTTCACGAGGCCGAGCGTCTGCAGCTCGGTCCATCCTTTCCAGATGCCGTACAGCCCGTCGCTGTAGGCGCTCGGCACGACGACGACGTCGGGCGCCGTCCAACCGAGATCTTCGGCGACTTCGTACGCGATCGTCTTGTAGCCTTCGACGCCCCACGGATTGGAGCCGACCGGCGGCATCACGAATCCGCTCGTCGGGTACCAGCCGAAGCGCTCGATCCCCTGACGCATCAGCTCCCAGCGCGACTCGGAGGTGGGGCAGGCGACGACGGCCGCGCCGTAGGCCTGCATCAGCGTCTTCATCGTGTCCGGCACGGAGACGAGCGTGAAGATGACGCAGGGCAGTCCCGCACGCGCCGCGTAGGCCGCGGTGGAGGCGCCGTGATTGCCCGTCGACGAGATGGTGATCACGCGCGCGCCGGTCTCGACCGCGTGCGTGACGGCCGTGGCGCAGAGTCGATCCTTGTACGACCACGTCGGATTCTGACTCTCGTCCTTCGCGTACAGCCGCGGCAGCCCGAGCCGGCGACCGAGACGCTCGAGGTGCACGAGCGGTGTGGCGCCCTCGCCGAGCGAGACCGGACGCGTGGTCCGCACGGGAAGGAGCGGGCTGAATCGCCAGAGTCCGCGCGCGGTCGTGCCGAACGTCTCGGGCGTGATTGCCGCGAGCGGCGCGAGCCTCCGGGACCATGGCGCGCTAGTGTAGGAACGCGTCCCGACCGTGTCAAACCCGCGAGCGCGCGGCTCGATCGCCGCGCGCGGTCAGCGCCGCCGCGCGGCGTGCAGCACCGCGAGCGCGGTCATGGCGTCGACGATCTCCGAGCGCTCGACCATCCGTACCACCTCGTCGAAGGCAAACGCGCGCACCTCGATGAACTCCGTGTCGTCCGGCGTCGGCGGCACGGCCCGCAGGCCGTCCGCCTCGTACAGGTGCGCGGTCTCGTCGAGGATGGATTTCGAGGTGGCGAACGTGCAGAGCTTGACCAGCCGCGCCGCTTCGTAGCCGGCCTCTTCCGCCAGCTCGCGCTGAGCGGCGGACTCTTCGCTCTCGCCCGGCTTCACGCTTCCGGTCGGAATCTCCCAGCGGAAGGCGCGCGACACGTAGCGCCACTGGCCGACGAGGACGACCGCGCGCGCGTCGAGGAATGGCAGCACGCCGACGGCGGGCGCGCACTCGACGACGCCGTAGAGCGTCGTTCGGCCGTCGGGCAGCTCCGCGGTGTCCTCGCGCACACGGATCCAGGGGTTGGCGTACACGGGACGTGAGGTCAGCGTGCGCCACGCGGCGCGCGCCCGGTCGTTGGGCGAGTCGGGCATGATGACGCCTTCATGTATACTCCACCGCATGTCGTGGCCCAAGCCCGTGGACGCACTGTGGCGTGAGCTCGAGGACGTGCGCGGCGAGCTTTTGCGCGAAGTCGAGGGATTGTCCCAGCGTCAGAGCGAGTGGCGGCCGACGTCGAGCGAGTGGTCCATCGGCGAAGTCGTCGATCACCTCGCGATCGCCGAGGTGGCGACGGGCAAGCTGACGACCAAGCTCACGAAGGAGGCGGCGGCCGGCGGCGCGCCCGCGGTGTTTCCGCACGACCTCACGGAGTTCGCGGCGCTGCCCGTGCCGGCTTCGGCCGCGGCCGATGCGCCCGAGAGCGTCTGGCCGACCGCGGGCAAACCATTCGGCGACCTGCTCGCCACACTGCGGTCCACGCGTGAGCGCACCCATCAGTCGTTCGACCGGCTCGCCGGCTGCGATCCGCGCCTCCTGCGCTTCAAGCACTTCCGCCTGGGTGATCTGGACCTCGCGCAGTGGTGGCGACTGACCGTGGAACACGACGGCGTGCACCTGGGCCAGGTGCGCGCCATCAAGCGGGCGCCGGGGTTTCCCGGCGGCTGAGCATGAAGGTCGTGCTGCGCAACCCCCGACGCGAGGTCGAGGTCGCGGGCAATCGGCGGGTCAAGGACGTCCTGCGCGATCTCGACATCCTGCCGGAGACCGTGCTGGTGATCCGCGGCGACGACCTGGTGACGCCCGACCACGTGCTGCGCGAGGACGACGTGATCGAGTTGCGCCCGGTCATGTCGGGCGGCGCCATATGAAGGTCGGCGCGTGAAGTGCCGTAAGTGCGGCGCCGCCGCCGCGCTCGAGCTCCGCCGCCACAACGCTGCGTTCTGCGCGCCCGATTTCCTCGATTTCTTCCGCAACCAGGTCCGCGAGGCGATCCGGCGTCACAAGATGTTCGCGCGCGGCGAGCGCGTGCTGGTGGCCGTGTCGGGTGGCAAGGACTCGCTGGCGCTCTGGGACGTGCTGCTGGACGAGGGATACGACACGACCGGGCTCTATCTCGACCTCGGCATCTTCGATTATTCCGTCGAGTCGAAGGCGAAGTGCGAGGCGTTCGCCGCGCGCCGCGGCGCCACGCTGCTGGTATCGCGCGTGGCCGACGAGGTCGGCGCGCCGGTGCCGGTGATCAAGCAGGTGACGCGCCGGCCGCCATGCTCCGGGTGCGGGCTCTCCAAGCGTTATTTGATGAACCGCGTCGCGCTCGACCATGGCATGGACGTCGTCGCGACCGGCCACAATCTCGATGACGAGGCGGCCACGCTGTTCGGTTCGGTCATGCACTGGCAGACGGAGGCGCTGCCGCGGCAGTCGCCCGCGCTGCCCTCCACGCACCCCAAGCTCGTTCGGCGCGTCAAGCCGCTCTATCGACTGTCGGAGCGCGAGGCGGCGGCGTACGCCTTTCTCCGCCGCATCGACTACATCGTCGAGGAATGCCCGTTCGCGCACGGCGCCACCTCCATCGCGCACAAGGAGATCCTCAACCGCATGGAGGAGGCCTCGCCGGGCGCCAAGCACAACTTCCTCTTCGGATTTCTCGAGAAGGCGCGGCCGGTCTTCGAGCGCGCCGCGGGCGTCGTCCTTCAGGAATGCGCGCGGTGCGGCCAGGTCACGACCGGAACCGTCTGCGCGTTCTGCAAGCTGGCCGACCAGGTGAAGCGCGCCGCGGGCGGCGCCGCTCCCGAGCGATAGGCCTCCCGCTCCGCGCGTGCCTCGAGCTGACGGCCGCCATGGCGATCGTCGGCAGCTCGATCGTGGTTGGCAAGATCGCCGTCGCGCGCGTGCCCGTGTTTCTGCTGTCGGGCCTGCGCTTCGCGGTGGCGTCCGTCATCCTGATGACCCTCGTGGCCCTGCTCGAGCGCCCGCTGCCCCGCGTCGCACCACGCGACGTCGCGTTGCTGGCCCTGCAGGCGTTCGCGGGCATCTTCATCTTCAACGTGTTGCTGCTCTACGGCCTGGCGTTCACCAGCGCGGGCGAGGGCGGCATCGTGACGAGCACGACGCCCGCGGTGGCGGCGACGCTGGCGGTCATCGTCCTCGGCGAGCGCTGGAGCCGCGCCCGGACACTCGGCGTGGCGCTGGCCGTCGTCGGCATGCTCGCGCTCAGTGTGGCCGGTCGCGGGGGTTCGCGATGTTCTTGCCGGTGGCGCTGCTGGAGGTGCGCGCGTTCCCGCTCAGCCGGCTTGCGCGCGAGGACTGGGCGCTGGTCGGCTACTACAGCGTCTTCGTGACGGTGGTGGCGTTTCTGCTGTGGGCGCGAGGTGTGGCGCGCGTGCCGGCCAGCGCCGCATCGGTCTTCACGGGAGTGTTGCCGATCAGCGCGCTGGGGCTGTCACACCTGGTGCTGCGCGAGAGCGTGACGGTGGCGCATCTGCTCGCGGCGACGCTGGTCGTCGCCGGAATCGTCGTGCTGGCGCGCGCGAACTAGTGCTTCTTCAACTTACCGGTGTCCTTGTCGGGCTTGTCGGCCTTCAGATCCTTCAGCGACCCGAGCGAGTTGCCGAGATCGCCGAGGTCCTTGAGCAACGCGGCCCCGGGAATCGGGATGGCGGTGACACAGGCGCAGCTGCCGCCCGACGTCACCACCGGCGCCGCCGGCGCGCTCACAGGCGAGACCACCGTCGGTCCACCGACCGCGACGGTTGGGGCGGCGGGCGCGCTGGCCACGGGTGCAACCGGTGCCGGGCTCGCTGTCGCAGGCACACTCGTCACCGGCGCAGCGCTCGGCACGCTCGCCACGGGCGCGGCTGACGGCGCGGCGCCCGGCGTCGCGGGCGCGCTGGCCGACGGCGCGGCGTTGGAGGTTGCAGCGGTACTGGTCGACGGCGCGGCGTTCGATGTCGCCGGGGCGCTGCCCGACGACGCCGCAGACGTATTGGTGGCCTGCGTGCTGTCGGATCCCGACGCGGCGCTCGCCGGCGCGTTCGACGTCGAAGCCGCGCTGCCGCTCGTCGTGTCCCCGCCACTGGCCGACACCGGCTGTACGTTCTTGCTCTTGTCGAGACCGAGATCTTTCGACACGCGCTCCATCTCGCCCTGGCTCACGGCGGCGGTCGTGGCGACGGGCGCGCCACGCGGCGGCACCGTGCGGAACTCGTCGCGCATGCTCCGCGCCGTGTCGCTCGAGACGGGCTGTGGCGACGACACTGCGCCGCCGATCGTGACCTGTTGGAGCGCGTTGAGAATCGTCGAGGGGCCGACCAGGCGACCGGCATCGAGACGGGTGACGTCGATCACACCCTTGAGCACGGTGATGACCGAATGCCGTGAATCGAACACCTCCGCGACGATGACGGTGCCCCGGATGCCAGCCACGGCGTTCGGCGTGCGAACCTCGATGAGATCACCCGGTCGCATGCGTTCGCGCGCGACGGCGACGGCCACGCGGCCGCTGGCGACGTCCACGGTCGCCACGCCCGGCACTTCGGTGATCGTCACCGTGGAGTATTCGCGGATCGTGACGACGGCCCGGCCGCCGAGCAGGACGCGCGCAAAGGAGTCCTTGTCGGTGGCGATGCGGTCACGCACGAAGACGGCGTCACGGAACTTCAGCGGGCTCGGCTCGGCGGCGGACGCGCGCACCACCGTGACTTTGCCTTCGAGCGTCGTGACGACGCCGGCGCGCTCCTGCGCTGCCGCGAGCGACACGAACGCCAGCGTCGCGATCGTCGACGCCACTACGGCCTGGATCGTGCGGTGACCGATGCCCATATCGATGCCCCCAATTGCCGAGGGGATCCCCGTGCGCGTCGGCCCCTGGCGCGGCCTTATTGAGCAACGGAAGTGCCACAGCCCTAGGGCATTTTGGCCCTGAGATTTCCTGGGGATTTAGCCTCTGCGAAACGCGGGGATCGACTGCGACGGCGTCGGCGTGAGGCTAGAAACTGATCGCTCGATGTCAGCGTGCCCGGACACAGTGTCTCCGGATAGACGGTCTCCGACCACGGTCGCGACCCAGGATTTCCTGGGACTTATACGGAGGCGACGGCCGCCTGCACGGCGGCGTCGAGCTCGTCGGGACGAACTGGCTTGAACAAACAGCGCTGCACGCGCAGCGCCGACAACCGCGCGCGCTCTTCCTCGCGCAGGCCCCAACCGGTGATGAACACGACGGGCACCCGTGCGTCCAGCGCGCGGACACGCTCGGTCACTTCCCAGCCGTTCATGCCCGCCATTCCGACGTTCGTCATGACGACGTCGTAGCGGCCCGGCGTGTAGATCTTGAGGGCGGCCGCGCCGCCGGCAGCGGCGCTCACCTCGTGGCCGGCGGCCTGCAGCAGCTCGGTCAGCGCCGAGAGAACCTGCGGCTCATCGTCGACGAGCAGCACGCGCGCGGCGCGTCGCGGTGTCGCCGCCGACGGCGCGGGTGGAGGCGATGGCGTCTCGCTGGCACAGGGCACCACGAGCGTGAACGTCGTGCCCCGGTTCGGCTCGCTGTCCACGCGGATGTCGCCGCCGTGGCGCCGGATGATCGAATAGGCCATCGACAGGCCCAGGCCCGAGCCGGATTCGCCCTTCGTCGAGAAGAATGGCTCGAACACGCGACGGCGCACGTGCTCCGGCATGCCGATGCCCGTATCGGTCACGGTGATCACCACCGTGTCGCCGACGTCCTTGGTCGAGATCGTCAGCGTGCCACCTTCGACCATCGCGTCCATCGCGTTGAGCACGAGGTTGGTCATGACCTCGGTCAGCGCCGCCGAGCGGCCGTGGATGTGCTGCCTGGCTCGCAGATCGAGGCGCAGATCCATGGGGCGACTCTCGTGGGCGATCTTCTCTTCCCAGCGCGGCCGCGTGATGGCGACGGCGTCCTCCACGATGTGGTTGACGTCCACCGGCATGAAGCGTTCCTCGGGGCGCAGGCGTGCGAACTGCTGGATGCGCCGCACGGTCTCCGAGCCGTCGAGCGCGGCGGACTCCACCACCGAGAGCGAGCGCTGCAGCAGCTCGGGATTGTCGGGGTTGGCCTTCATCAGCTGGGCATAGCCGAGGATGGCCTGCAGGAGGTTGTTGAAGTCGTGCGCGATGCCACCCGCGAGCTGTCCGAGCGCGGTCAGCTTCTCCGACTGGTGCAGCTGGTTTTCCACCTCGCGCTGCGCCGTGATGTCGCGCACGATCGCGATCAGGCCGTCGAGGCCGCCCTGGCGATTGCGCAGACCCGACAGCGTCACGGCGAGCGCGGCCGGCGTCTCGCGATCGGCGGTCAGCGTCGTCTCGAACATCTCCATGGCGGAGCCGCGCGCGAGGCGTTCGCGCGCGGAGCGGTACTCGCGCTCGGGTAGCAGCTCGGTCATCCGCCGGCCCGTGGCCTCGGCGGCCGCGCGGCCGAACACGCGCTCGGCGGCGGGGTTCCAGCCGTCGATACGGTCGCTCGCGTCCACCGAGATGATGGCATCGCCGGCGGAGGCGATGAGCTGCTCCAGCGAGCGCTTGGTGTCGGCGATCTCGCCATACAGGTGCGAGTTGCGCAGCGCGATGGCGAGATATTCCGAGAGCATCTCGAGCAGCTCGCGCTCGCGCGGATCCACCGGCCGGGCGGAGGCGCGGTTGTCGGCCACGAGGTAGCCGAGTGGTCCCTCGGCATCGCGGATGGAGCACACGACCATGTACGCGGCGTCCGACGGCCGCGCTTCCGGATCGCTCGCCGTGAGGCCGACGCTGTCGTAGCCGAGCGCCGCGCTCAGCTGCGCGGAGACCGCGGCCATGACGTCCTCCATGGCGAGGTGACCGACGATCGCGCGCGAAATCTCGCGCACGATCGACAGCTGCGTCACGCGCAGCGACTGCTCCGTCACCTCCCGCCGCGCCACCTCTTCGAGCTCGCGCGTCTTGGCCGAGAGCCGGCGCATCTCCTCGACGAGGTGCGCCACCTCGCTGCGCGCGCCGAGGTCGGCCTGACGCCGCACCAGCGCGCGCCGCACCACGTCTTCGAGGTCCTGTCGCGAGAAGGGCTTGATCAGGTACTCGAAGGCGCCATGCGTGAGCGCGAGCTTCACCGTCTCCAGCGATGCGTAGGCCGTGATCATCACGACCTCGATGCTCCGGTCGGCGCGCTTCACGCGGCGCAGGACCTCGAGCCCGTCCATCTCCGGCATCTTGATGTCGAGGATGACGACGTCGGGGCGCACCTGGGCGAGCATGTTGAGCGCGGCGCGGCCGCTGTCGGCGGTGGTGATCTGGTACGCGGGCTTGAGCAGCATGCGCAGCGACTCGCGCGGTCCGAGCTCGTCGTCGACGACGAGAATGCGCGCGGCGCCCGGGGGCGCGGTCGTCGTCGTCATGCCACCGCCGGCGGCAGCGACACCACGAACGATAGCTCGTGACGCGTCTGCTTCACGCCCAGGCGTCCACCGAGCGCCTCCACCAGCCGCTGGCTCACCGCGGGGCCCACGTCGATGAGGCTTTCCTGCACCATCTGAACGGGATCGAACAGCCGCTCGAGCTTGTCGGCGGAGACGGCGGCCGTGCGCGAGCCGACGAGAATCCGCACGTCGTGGCCGCCGCCGGGCTCGGCGTGACGGCCGACCGAAAGCGAGATCTTGGCGAGGTCGTTGGGCGAGTTATGAGTCAGATATCGGATCAGGTACGAGAGCGCCTTGCGAAGCTGAGTCGCATCGACCTTCACCGGGAACGGCTCGGAGGCCGGCGCGACGTCGAGCTGAAGGTGCTTGCCGAGGCCGCCGTCAGCGAGGTCGATGGCCTCGACGAGCTGCGTCACAGCCTCGTACGCGTCCACCGTCGCGAAGTTTAACTCACCCTCCGTCACGAGCCCCGCCAATTTTTCGAAGACCTCGACGAGACGGCGCACATCGCGGCGTACAACCGACGAAAAATGCCGTCGGAAGTCGGGATCGTCGTAGCGCTCGCCGATCAGCTCGATGAACGTGTTGATCGACACCAGCGGATTCTTGATCTCGTCGGCGATGCGGGCCACCACGCGCGTGAGCAGCTGGAACTGGTCGGCCTCGCGCTTCTGCGCCGCCAGTTCTTTCTGGGCGGTGAGGTCCTCGAACACGAGGACGGCGCCCAGCGGTGCGCTCTCCTCGTCGCGTATGACGTACGTCGTCAGCTCGATCCAGAGGCGCCGCAACGCCAGCTGGATCTCCGTGCGCGGCATGGCCCGGCCCGACGACAGCGTGTCGAACAGCAGGTCGCCCAGCGGCGAGGGCAGGACGCGCAGATCCTGACCGACCACGGCGTGCGCGGACAGGCCCAGAATCTCCTCGGCACGCCGGTTCATCGTGCCCACGCGTTGATCACGGCCGATCGTGATCACGCCGCTCGACATGTGCGAGAGGATCCGCTCGGTGAACTCCTTTTCCCGCTCGAGCTGCTGGTGCAGCGCGATGTCGCGGATGACCGTGGCGAGCTGGGTGACGAGGTCGAAGAGCGTCTCGATCTCCGCCCGTGAATAACCGGCGCCGAACACCGGCTGGCCCAGCACGAGGATCGCTACGAGATCGCCGTGCGCCAGCAGCGGCGTGGCCACCACGCCCTGCAGCAGCTTCAGCTCACGGACGAGATCGGGGTCGCTGACGTCGTGCAGCGCGAGCGGCCGGCCCTGGCTGGCGAGCCACCGTGGCAGACCCTCGCCGGCGGGCAGCCGGACCGATTGCACGATCTGCGGTGCGAGACCGCGGTGGGCCGCGATACGAAACTCGCGCGCGTCGGCGTCGGGCAGCAGCACGGCGACGCGGGTGGGCCGCACGACATCGCCGATGGCCTCGAGGAACGTGTCCAGCACGCGACGCAGATCGAAGCCCGCCGCGAACACGCGACTGAAGGCCTTGAGCACGCGCGCGAGCGCGGCGTTGTCCCACGACGTCTCCTCGCCCGCGCCGCCACGCGTCGGCGTATGCGGCGCCGACGACGGCGTGCGCAGCATCTTGATCTCGCGGACGAGCCGCTGCTTCTCCAGGGCATGGCGCAGCACGGCGTCCAGCTCGCGCGTGGTGAAGCCGTCGGGCACCATGAAGTCCGCCGCCGCCTCTTCCTCGCCGGCGGCGCCGACCGCCACCACCAGCGCCGACGGTGCGACGTCACGGGCGCCGCTCACGAACGTGCTGAGCGCCCCGGCGGGCCCGGCGCTGTCACGCAGCACGAGATCGATCTCGACCAGGCGGAGGGTTTTCAGCGCCTCGGGATCGGACGGCGCCTCGAAAATCGTGAAGCCGCCGAGCCCGCGCAGCAGCCGCGCGCGGAGCGCGTCGTCCAGCGTCACGATCAAGACGGTGTTCACGCAGCCACCGGGCCGGAGTTTACTCGATTCGCGGGGCCGGGTGGGAGGCCATCGATGCGACCGGCCATTATTCGACCACCCGGCGCGCTTCGAGCTGTAACGGCCGGGGGTTCTGCGACGGTGGTCGAGGGCGCCCGCCTGGATGGTTTCTGGCCGGGCGGCCGCTGCTGGAGGGTGCGGGTCGGGGGCTGGCTCGGGGTGCATCGCGCGACGGTCCCCGTCAATGCCCACGATGCCGCCGTCGGCGCGACAACGGCGCGAGGGCGGCGAGCAGTCACGCGACCACTGGGGCGGTGACCGGAGCGAGCGGAAACTCGACGGTGAAGGTCGCCCCGCCCTCGGGCCGGTTGGCCACGTGCAGGCGCGCGCCATGCGCCTGCGCGACGGCCGCCGAGATCGCCAGACCGAGGCCAGAGCCGCGCTGCTTCGTGGTGAAAAACGGCTCGAAGATCTTCTCGCGAAGCTCGGGCGGGATACCCGGGCCACCGTCCGCCACCGTCACCGTGACCGGCTCGCCTTCGTGCATGACGGCGACGCTGAGCGGGCCTCCGGGCGGAGTGGCTTCATGCGCGTTCATGAGGAGATTCAGAAACAGCTGCTCGAGATTCTGGTGATCTCCGAGTATGCGGTACGGCGTTTCGCCGAGACTGACACTGACGATAATGCGCTTTTCGTCGAAGGTTGCCTGCATGAATTCGAGCGCCTCCGCGAGCGGCGCCCGCACGTCGACGGCGTGATCCGGTCGACGTCCTGGATGCGCCAGCGTACGGAGGCGATCGACGACGCGCTCCATGCGGTTGATCTCGCGGCCGACGATCCGTCCGAACTCGCCGACGAACTGCGGCTCACTCGCGCGCCGCGGCAGCAGCTGCGTGAATGTCTTGATCGCCACCAATGGGTTCTTGATCTCGTGCGCGATACCCGAGGCGAGCACTTCGAAGTAGGCGAGTCGCTCGGCGCGCCGGCGCTCGACCTCGAGCTCCTTCAGGGGCGTGAGATCGCTGAAGACCGCCACGGCTCCGAGCACGGTACCGTCGGGGTCTCGCAGCGGCGATGTCGTGCAGATCACCGGCCTCACGCGATCCGCCCCGGGCAGTTCGATCTCCGGCAGCGTGCGTGCGACGCCGTCGGCGGCGCTGGCCAGCAACGGCGCGCTCAGGCAGTGTGGTAGCGACGCCGCCGTCCGGCTGACGACGCCGTCGGCCGCCAGCCCGGTGAGCCGCTCCGCCGCGCGATTGAACATCGCCACGCGTCCAGTCGAATTGATGGCGGCCACGCCGCTCTCGATCGTGGCCACGATGTTTTCGATGTACTCGTTCGCCAGCACCACCTGCGCGTACAGGCGCGCGTTCTTGATCGCGATTCCCGCCTGGTTCGCCAGCGTCATCAGCAGGTCCAGGTCCTGCGAGTAGAACGGATCGCCGGAGAGCTTCGAGCCGACGGCGATGAATGCGATGAGTCCGTCGTCCGCGATGACCGGCAGGAGCAACGCCCAGTCGCTGCGCGCGAGATCATCGTTGAGCCTCCGGTCGTCATCGGTCACGATCTGCCGCAGCACTTCCTCGGTGACCACGGCATCCTGCACCCGCGCCAATGCCTCGATCACCGACACCGGTGCGATCTCCGGCGCCGCGAACGTGCTCGCCTCGCTGCGCCGCTGCGTCATCGCCCTGCGGAAGCCGTCGTCGTCTTTGAGATAGATGGCGACGCCCTCGACACCCGTGGCCTCGACCACAGTCCTGCTGATGAAGGGCAACAGGCGTTTGAGGTCGAGCATCCGCGTCAACGCGCGGCTCGCCGCCCGCACGGTGCGTTGATAGTTGGCACGTGTGCGATAGACGTATCGATCGAGCAGTCGTCGCACGACATCACGGGTGGGCGCGACCGTGAGAATGACGACACCGATCGTGACGAGCACCAGCACACGCTCGACGCCACCCAAGTGTCCGAACAGCCGAGGACCGAACAGCTCTAACAGAACAATGGCGGGTACCAGGGAGGCGACGGTCGCGAGCGCCAGCGTCAACCCGTTGTGCAGCACGAGTCTGAGATCGGTGATCCGTCGTCGAATCAGCGCATGTCCGATGATCGCCACAAACGACAACGCGAAATATGGCCCGATCGCCCCATACGCCGACCGTCCGGTGATCCACGGAAGTATGACGTTCGTCACTATCCCCGCGATGCCCGGCACGATCATCCCCGCGGCGACAAACTGCAACTCCGCGCGCGACCTGCCGCGAGCGACGCGCCATTTGAGCAAAAAGGCCGCGATGGCCGTCGCCCACGTCGCAACGATGAAGAAAGCGAACATCGGGTAGAGCGATCCTTGCTTTCTTGAGATCGTGGTACCCGAAATGGTCGGCTCGGACACGATTAGGTTCGTCGTGATCGACAGCACGCTAAAAACAATTCCCGCAACCACGCCGATAATTAAAAGGGCGCGCAAAACGCGCCGCGCACGCACGCCCTCCATCGGCGCATATGCGTGCATGAAAGCAAGGAAGCTCGCTGGAATTAGACTGCCAGCGGCAAAACTGATTGGTATCCAAAAGGTCAAATGCATTCCGCCGTGCACTGCGGTTACTGCGGTTGCCCATACTGAAACAATTACCGTGCATGTTGTGAAACGACGATTCAGCGGACGGCTGGGGGACGTTTTCCACACAAGAATAGCGAAAGCCACGAGAAACCCGGGTGCTGCGAAGGAGGCTATATATGCCATTTGTTCTGACCTCGATACTGACCGGAGGATGACAACTTAAATGAGAACCGGACGTCGAGGACAACCTCGCGGTGGCGTGACTGAACCATCAACGCCTGACAAGTCGTGGCATCTCGGTGATGTGCATCACTGCGCGGGCCTGCTCGAATTGTTTATGAAGCCTCGACAACAGTCCACTATAGAAGCTCCGCCATACCGTAAGAGGCTGACGTCGTAGCGGCACTCCTACGGCGCAAGGGACTGTTAGAATAGTGCAACGGATTAGAAAATGTCCATCTATCTGATGAACCGTCGTCAATTTATGACACTTCCTCTTGGCCTTGTCTTGGCGCCGTTCGTGGGCGTAGACGCCGAGCCGATCATACGACGCGGACAGTACGCAGCCGACGTCGCTGTCCTTTACGACATGTTGACCTTTCACCTCGAGGGGACCATCGAGGAGTCTGTCGACCGCGCGGCGGGGCAGTATCACGTCGTTATAGCTGGGGAAGGGGCCTCAAGCTCCAATCGGCTGGAAAGTACTGGGCGCTTTGGTGATCGGCGATGGATGCCACGACGTAGTCGGTCGTTGTTAAACGTCCGAGGCCGACTCTCACGCACCGAGATCGACTACGATTACGATCGACGGGCGATTACATATCGCGCACGTGGGGAAACGTTCTTCATGCGACGCGTCCGCTTGGTCGAGGATGTTGTAACGATTCCGGCGGGAATGCACGTGGACGACCTCGTAAGCGCGACGCTGAATTACGCGGAGGGGCTTTGGCCATCAGAAAGTGGTACTCTCCGCACTTTTGTCGTTCGTCGTCGACATTCCGCTGACGAAGGACCGGACGATGTTGCGAGCAGCTATCGTGCGGAGATCGCCCGCCTCGAGGCGACAGTTGGTCCGGATTCCCAAGATGGGAAGTCGACGGCTCTGTTCGATCTGAGTCCGTTTTCATCGTGGATGCGACCATCTCGACCTGCCCATATCGTCTTCGGAACCGACAGACGACCGGAGCTCATCACGACCTCGATGATCCTCGGGTCGTCGGTAACGATCCGTCTCGGCGTTGCCTGATGTATAAACGTTGATGCACGATCTGGTGACGCTCGGCGAAGTCCTCCTTCGCTTGGCGGTCCCTTCGCCGGGGCTCTTTGAGACTGCTCGGGTTCTGGATCTCCAGATCGGTGGTGCCGAAGCCAATGTGGCTGCGGCGTGCGCACGTCTCGGTATGCGAACTGCGTGGATCTCGGCGCTACCCCTTAATCCGTGGGGCGACCGCGTCCGGCGCGAACTAAGCGCGCATGGTGTTGACTGTACGTACGTCAGCAGTATGCCTGACGCTCGGCTCGGCCTCTATTTTCTTGAATATGGTGTAGCGCCGCGTTCTGTTCACGTTCTGTATGATCGTCGCGACTCCGCATTCTCGCGTCTCATGCCGGACGCTGTCGATTGGGAACCCGTACGGCGGGCTCGAGTCGCGCACGTTACTGGCATTACGCCAGCGCTTGGGTCTCAGGCCCGCAAACTGGTGCATCGCGTTTTTGACGAGGCGACGACGGTCTCGTTCGATATCAATTATCGTGCAACCTTATGGTCGCCGTCGGAGGCGCGTACTTTCGCAGAATCTGTACTTCCGCGCTCTCGCTACATCTTCGTCGGTAAAGCCGAGGCGGAAACCGTCTTCGGGCTCCAAGGCGATTCCGAGGAAGTTCTCAATGGTCTCTCGCGCCGCAATCCAAAGGCCACCATCGCGCTTTTGCAGGGGGGTGAGGGCTCAACCGTTCTTGATAGTGGACGCTTTTGGCGGCCGACCGTTCGCCACGCCGTGCAGATGATCGACCCGATTGGCGCCGGCGATGCTTACGCTGCCGGATTCCTCTGGGCGAGTTTGAATGGACGGCATCCACAAGATGCCGTGAATATAGCGGCGACCGTCGCGGCTCTGAAATGTTCAATGTGGGGGGATTTTGCTCTCATTAACCCGAAGGACGTCGAAGACGCGCTCGGCGGTGGCGCCGACGTCCGCCGTTGAGCTGACACTATTGATGATCGATTCGACAGAGATGCAGCGCGTATACGGCAGTTCCGCTTACGAGCCGGTAAATGAGGAGCCTGACTGAAAATCGATTTCTTCTTGCTGGATTCGTTTAGAGATTAGTACGCCATTAGGTGAGTCGCTCAGGGAGAGATCTGAAACGGGAAACTCGATGATAAATGTCACGCCGTTGGGCACGGTGTTATTTCTAACGCGAATCGTGGCACGATGTGCGTCGGCAATGTTTCGGCAAATCGCCAAACCGAGCCCTGATCCACCGGGCTTAGTGCTGAAGAACGGTTCGAATATCTGGTTAAGGATATTTTCGGAAATCTCCGTCCCGCTGTTTGTGACTTCTGCGACGATGCCGCTTACACCCAGTATGTGTCTCAGGCGAAGGCGCACGCTTAGTTCGCCACCGGTCTCCATTGCTTCAATCGCGTTCATGAACAAGTTGAGAA
>QHSO01000011.1 GCA_003220475.1 Candidatus Rokuibacteriota bacterium
GCGAAGCCGTGGCGCGCCTCGATCTCGGCGGCGTAACATGACGGGCCGTGGCGTCGATTCTGGAAGTCCGGCGCTGGCCGGACGTTCGCGAGACGTTTTCGTGGGACGCTCTGGGGCCGCTGTTCGAGGGTGACCGCGCGCGTCTGAACCTCGCCCACGAGTGCGTCGATCGCCACGCCGGCGGCGGCGTGGCGCTGCGCCTCGCCACCGCCGACGGCCGCTTCGTCGAGCATTCCTTCGCCGAGCTCGCGCAATGGTCCTCACGCTTCGCCAACCTGCTCGAGGCCGAGGGCATCGCCGCCGGCGAGCGCGTGGCGATCATGCTCGAGCCGTCGCTCGCGTTCTACGGGGCGCTCTTCGGCGCGGTGAAGCGCGGCGCGGTGGCGGTGCCGCTGTTCACGCTGTTCGGATCCGACGCCGTCGCATTGCGTGTCGACGACTGCCGGCCGCGGCTCTTGCTGGTCGAGCGCGACGCGGAGCGCTGGCAGTCGCGCGTCTCAGGCGTCGACGTCGTCGCGCTCGACGCGCGCTTCGCCGCTCGGCTGGCCGAGCAGAGCGACGTGTACACGGCACGCACGGCCGCCGACGACCCCGCGGTCTTTCAGTACACGTCGGGCACGACGCGGGCGCTGCCCGAGGCCGTGCGGCACACGCATCGCGCCGTCGTGACGTTGATGGTCGCCGCGCTGTACGGCGTCGGCCTCGAGCCCGGCGATCGCTTCTTCTGTCCCTCGTCGCCGGCGTGGGGCCACGGCCTCTGGCACGGGACGATCGCGCCGCTCGCGCTCGGCATCCCCGTCGGCACGCTCGCCGGCCGCTTCGATCCCGCGCGGTTCGCGGCGGCGCTCGACACGTTCGCGATCACCAACGTCGCCGCGGCGCCGACGGTATATCGGATGGCGCGCGGGGCCGGCTGGACGCCCGCGCGCGGCCGCATCGCCAAGTGCTCGTTCACCGGCGAGCCGATGGATGGTGCGACGCGCGAGTTCCTCTCGGGCGCGCTCGGCAGCGCGCCCTGCAGCATGTACGGCAGCACGGAGGTCGGCGTGGTGCTGGTCGACTATCCCGGCTTCGACGGGTATGTCGTGCGACCGGGAGCGCTCGGCTCGCCGGCACCCGGCTGGGACGTCGCGGTCATCGACGACGCCGGAGTCCCCGTCGCGACGGGCGGGGTGGGCGAGATCGCCGTGCGCCGGCGCGGAACGTGGTTTCCGATCAAGGACCGCGGCTGGATGGACGCCGACGGCTACGTGCACCACGCGGGTCGCTCGGACGACGTGATCATCTCCGCGGGCTGGACGATGAGCGCGGTCGAGATCGAGCAGGTGTTGCTGCGACATCCCGACGTCCAGGACGCCGCGGTCGTCGCGATCACCGACGCCGCGCGAGGCCAGATCCCCAAGGCGTTCGTCGTCGCCGCGCGCGCCGGTGAGGCCTTCGAGCGCGAGATCCAGGACTGGGTGAAGACGCGACTGAGCCTGCACGAGTATCCGCGGGCGGTCGAGATCGTCGACGCGCTGCCGCGCACGCCGGCGGGCAAGGTGGATCGCCGCGCCCTCCGTGCACGAGAGGCCTCATACCCCCAGGGTGGGCACAAGTGAAATTTCCGACCATCACCCCCGACGCGCTTGCCGCGCTCCGCGCGCGCGTCGGCCGCGAGGTGCCACGTCCGGAGCCCTACATCGAGGTGGCGACGCGCGACGCGATCCGCCACTGGGCGCACGGCATCGGCGACCGCAACCCGCACTGGACTGCCGCCGGTATGGCGCCGCCGACCATCCTGTTCGCGATGGACCGCATCGTGTCCGGCTACGTCGGCGGCCTGCCCGGTATCCATGCGATGTATGGCGGCACCGAGTTCCGGTGGCGGCGCCCGATCCGCGAGGGCGACCGCCTCGTCGGCACGAGCGCGCTGCTGCCGCTCGAGGAGAAGCCGTCGCAGTTCGCGCGCCGCGCGATCAAGCAGACGTACCGCACGACGTTCGTGGACGACGCGGGCGCAGTGGCGGCGGACGCCGATTCGTGGTGCTTCCGCACCGAGCGCGACACCGCGCGTGAGCGGGGCCGCTACGCGCCCGTCGAGCCGCATCGCTACAGCGACGCCGAGCTCGCGCGCATCCGCGACGCCTATCGCGCCGAGTCGATCCGTGGCGCGACGCCGCGGTACTGGGAGGACGTAAAGGACGGCGAGCCACTCCCGGAGATCGTGAAGGGGCCGCTCACCGTGACGTCGATCATCGCCTTCGTGCAGGGCTGGGGCAGTCTCTACGTGCGCGCGCACGGCCTGGCCTTCGACCTCTTCGAGCGCCACCCCGCGCTGGCCATACCCAACGCCTTCGCGGTGCCCGAGCCGCCGGAGCGCGTGCACTGGGACGACGCGCTGGCGCGGGCCGTCGGCGTGCCCGCGGCGTACGACTACGGCCCCGAGCGGGTGGCGTGGCTCGGGCACATCGTGACCAACTGGATGGGCGATGCCGGCGTTCTCGCGCGGCTGGCCGTGCAGGTGCGCCGGCACAATCTCATCGGCGACACCACGTGGTGCCGTGGTCGCGTCCGCGCGCGCGGCGCCGACGGCCAGGTGACGCTCGAGCTGCAGGCCGTCAACCAACGCGAGGAGACGATCGCCGCCGGCGAGGCGACGGTGATGTTGCCGCGTCGGCTCGCGTGACGTCGCTCAGCGCGATTTGTCGACGCGCACGAGGTCGTAACCGTGCGCGCGCATGCACCGGTCGATCACGCGCTGCTCGGCGGCGAGCTGCCACGCGGGATCGGGCCACGGCCCGATCCACGGACGGCGCCAGGGACCATCCCACGGACCCCAGCCGCCCGTCGGCGACCAGGCGCCGACCGCCACCTCGTTGACGACGTCGCTCGCCTGCGAGCGGCAAAGCCGCTCGTCGCTCGCCGCCATCTGAGGCGACACGTCGGGCCGGTACCACGCGTAGGACGCGCACCCGGTGCACAGCAGCGCAGTCGCCGCGAAGACGATGATGCGTCGCATGGCACCGGATCTTTCACGCGCCATGCCAGCGACTAGAGTCGCGCGACCACCTCGTCGGCGAACAGCGTAAGGATTTCTTCGCGCGCGGCGAAGCCCTTGCCCGGCGCTTGCGGAAACGCGATCACGCGCGTGAGGCCGCGCACCGCGCGCAGCCGCCCCACCTGCGCCGCGACGTCCTCGGGCGTCCCGGCCAGGGCCATGAGGTCCACCAGGCGATCGCTCACGAGCGCGCGGTGTGCCGACGCGGCGCTCGCGTGCTGGTAGGCGTCGTACGACTCGCGCACGCGCTTCATCGCGGCCTCGTCTTCGTCGGACAGGCGCACCGGCAACGGATGCCGGCACGCCGACGCGACGCGGCCGCGCGCGTGGTCGCGCGCGCGCTCGCGATCGCGGCCGATCGACATCGGCGCCCAGAGGGCGACGTCGAGGTCGTCGAGCGACCGTCCGGCCGCGCGCGCGCCGGCGGCGACACGCTCGATGGCGACACGCAGCACGTCTGGAGAAACGGTCGCGTAGACGATGGCGCCGTCACCGAGCCGGCCGGCCGTCTCGAGCATCTTCGGACCCGAGCCCGCGAGATAGATGGGGATCGCGCGCGGCGCCTCGAGCCACGCCAGGCGGCCGTCGATGCCTGTCTCGAAGCGGGCGCTGTCGCCATGCAGCAGGCGCCGCAGGCTCGTCGCCGTCTGCGCGAGCGTCGCGGCTTTCCCGACCTCCGCCAGCGAGAGGCCCATCGTCTGGGCGCTGGAGCCGCCGGTGCCGACGCCGATCACCGTGCGTCCGGGCGCGAGATCGTGCAGCGTCGCGATCGCGCTCGCGGTGACCGAGACGTGACGCGAGTGCGGCACGGTCACCCCGGGTCCGAGCCGGATGCGCGATGTCGCCGCCGCGCACGCGCCGAGCGTCACCCACAGCTCGCGACAGACGAGATGCGAGTCGGTGATCCACGCGGTGTCGTAGCCGAGCCGCTCGGCGAGCTGCACCTGACGCACGACGTCGGGCAGCGGCTCGGTCGCGAGGATCGCGACGTCGAACTTCACGCAGTCGGGTGAATCGCCGAGGCGCGCTGCACCTGGTTGCGGAAGCCGACGGGATCGTGCACGCGCCGAAAGACCTCACGCGCGCCGCCGGTGCCGGTCACGACGAGATCGCCGTAGTTCAGCATGCGCCCGGACAGGCCCTGCGTGACCGAGATCGACTCGACTTTGGAGAGCAGCAGCTCGGTCGTGTACCGCGCGACGAGGCCGACCTTGAAGATCAGCCGCATGGAGGTGACGGCGAACTCGGAAGTTCGAAGCTCGATCCAGCGGACGATCCACCAGAGCGCGCCGGCCACCGCGATCGCGAGCCCGACGTACCAGAGCCACGGCGGATCGGGAATCTGCGTGAGGACTCCGGTGAGCACCACGCCGACGAGGGTCACCAGCAGGGCCTTCAGATAGAGGATCCAGTGCAGGCGCGTCTTGTAGAGAACCCGCTCATCGGGAAGGAGATGGCGTTCGACGTAGCCCACGCGGGCGAGCCTAGTCCCGCCCGCGTGGGCAGTCAAACGCGCTCAGGAGCCCTGCAGCGCCTCGTGGACGCGGCCGACCATCTTGGCGCCGGGGTTCACGAGTGTCTTGTCGCCCTCGTCCTTCCACTTCGAGGGACAGACCTCGTTGCCGCCCTTTTTCGCCATGTAGATGTTGGCCTTGAACTTCCGCAGCTGCTCCTCGATGTTGCGGCCGAGGTTGTAGAAGTTCATCTCGCTGCCCATCAGCTTACCCTCGGGATCGATGAGAAAGCTGCCGCGCAGGTCGAGGCCGTTGTCCTCGTTGTAGACGCCGAACATGCGCGAGAGCTTGCCGGTCGGATCGGCGGCCATCGTGTACTTCACGTTGGCCAGCTCCTTTTCACTCCGCTGCCAGGCCAGGTGCGTGAACTTGGTGTCCGTGCTGCACGTCACGATGTCGCACCCCATCCGCTGGAACCGCTCGTGCTGCTCTGCCAGAGCAGCGAACTCCGTCGCTCAGACGAACGTGAAGTCCGCGGGGTAGAAGAACAGCAGCGTCCAGCGCTTGTTCGCGATCTGATCGCGCAGGCGGAACGTGCCGAAGTCGCCCTTGGACGGCTCGAACGTCTCGACGTCGAACTCGGGCACCTTCTGCCCGAGCTTGACCGGCGGCGGTGTCGTCGCCGTCATCGTTTCGGCCATGTCGCTCTCCCTTCGTGCTGAGGTGAACTGCCGACCCGACGCCGGCCGCGGCACGCGGCGCAGCGTCCGAAGATTTCCACCGAGTGACCCGCCGCCTCGAAGCCGTGGCGCGCGGCCGCCGCCGCCGCCGGCTGCGCCGCCGCCTCCAGCCGCGGCTCGGTGACGTCCGTCACGGTGCCGCACGTGGTGCAGACCAGATGGTGATGCGGCTCGAGGTTGGCGTCCCAGCGGCCGCGCGCGCCCAGCCGCGAGACCGGCCGGACGGCGCCGATGCGCGCCAGCGTGTCGAGCGTCTTGTAGACCGTGGCCAGCGACAGCGTCGGCATCTCGCGACGGACCGCGGCGTGCAGCTGTTCGGCGCTCGGGTGGCGCTCGGTCGCCGCCAGCCGGCGGAAGATCGCGAGTCGCTGCGGGGTCACCGCGATGCCGGCGGCGCGGCAGCGCGCCAGGAACGGATCGAGAGGGTCGCGGTCGAGCGGGCGGTGGCGCACGGAGAAAGTTTATCGGCCGAGAATTTGTTGTCAAACGATCGTCAAGCCGCCTTCGCCCCGCGCGCTCGGACGGGACTTGCGCGACGCGCCCGTCCGAGGCTAGCGTATCGGCACCGTGCTCTCAGGAGGTGTGGCTATAACGTCCGTGACCCGGCGCCAGCTTCTCACGCTCGCCGCCGGCGCTGCTGCGCTGGCGCTGGCGCCGCGCGTCGCCTACGCTCAGGGCATGATCCCCCCGGGCGAGACCGACGTGCTGGCCGTGATCGACGTCCAGAACTGCTTCGTGCCCGGCGGCACGCTGCCCGTGCCCGAGGGCGACACGATCATCCCGATCATCAACTGTCTGGCACCGGCGTTCCGCCACGTGGTCATCACGCAGGACTGGCACACCAGGGGCCACGTCTCGTTCGCGTCGAGCCATCCCGGCAAGAAGCCGTTCGAGACGACGAGCCTGTCTTACGGCACGCAGGTGCTGTGGCCGGATCACGGCATCCAGGGCACACCGGACGCCGAGCTGCACAAGGACCTCGAGATCCCGCACGCCGAGCTGATCATCCGCAAGGGTTATCGGCAGCACGTCGACTCCTGCTCCGCGTTTCTCGAGGCGGACCGGCAGACGAAGACCGGGCTGACCGGTTACCTCAAGGAGCGCGGGCTGACCCGCGTCTTCTTCGTCGGTCTTGCCACCGACTTCTGCGTCGCGTGGTCGGCGCTCGACGCGCGCAAGGCGGGGTTCGAGGCGGTGGTGATCGAGGACGCCACGCGCGGTATCGACGCGGGCGGCTCGCTCGGCAAGGCGTGGGCGGACATGACGGGCGCGGGCGTGAAGCGCATTCAATCGGCAGATATCCGCGTATAGCGGAGATTCGCATCGAGCGGACATTCGTGTGTCAACGGAGGTCATTGTGATGGATCCCGAGATGAGCGAGCGACTGCAGGTGTTGCTGAGGCAGACCGAAGCGGACGTCATCGCCGACTGGAACTGGCCCCGCTGGCGTCCCGAGGAAGAGGATCTCGGTCAGGCCGGCGAGTAGCACCCCGCATCGCTGGCATTGGCGTTGCTGCTGAGTGACGCATGGCCAGGCATGCGTCGCGACGCCATGGGCGGGAGCAGGACAATGGCCACGGCCGTCACTCGGGGCCGCGTGCGATGTGGAAAGGCGCGCTCACGTTCGGACTGGTGACCGTGCCCGTCGCGCTCCACGCCGCCACCGAGCGCAAGAACGAGCTGACCTTTCGCCTCCTGCACGCCAAGGACGAGAGCCCGATCGACTACAAGCGGTTCTGTGAGGAGGAAGGCGTGGAGGTTCCCTGGCGCGAGATCGTCAAGGGCTACGAGCTCGCGAAGGGCCGCTACGTGGTGGTGACCGACGAGGATTTCGACAAGGCGCGTGTGAAGGCGACGCAGACCTTCGAGATCCGTGACTTCGTGCCCGCCGACGCGATCGACGACCTCTACTTCGATCATCCGTATTATCTGGCGCCGGCGGGGCCGGGCGCGGCGAAACCGTACGCGCTGCTGCGCGATGCGCTCGACAAGAGCGGCCGCGTCGGCGTCGGCACGATCGTGCTGCGGCAGCGCGAGCATCTCGCGTCCGTGGCGCCGTCGGGCGAGGCGCTCGTGCTCACCACGATGCGCTGGGCGTACGAGATCCGCTCGGCGTCCGGGCTCGGCCTGCCGGGTCGGACGGCCACGCGCGATCGCCGCGAGCTGGATCTGGCGCTGCAGCTCGTCGACACGCTCGCCGGCGAGTGGAATCCGCGCCGTTACACGGACACCTATCACGACGTGCTGATGGACGTCATCCGGCGCAAGGCGGCCGGCAAGGAGACGCGCGCGCCGAAGGCCGAGCGGCCGGCGAAGGTGCGCAGTCTCATGAGCGCGCTCGAGGCCAGCCTGCGTGAGCGCCCCCCCGGCGCCAAGGCCGCGGGCCGACGCCCGGTACGCCGCGCGGCCTGATCCGCTCTCTCGTTCGCCGTCGCCCGCTGTAGTAGTCTGCCAGCCCGATGATCCGGCTCGCCGAACGCACGTGGCGCGAGGCGGCGCGGCTCGCGGCCGATCCGCGCAGCGTCGTGCTGTTGCCGCTCGGCGCCATCGAGCAGCACGGACCGCACTTGCCGCTGCTCGTGGACTGGCTCGGCGCCGAGGAGCTCGCGCGCCGAGTCGCGCCCCACCTGCGCCGCGCGGGGTTCCGGCCTCTGCTGCTGCCGGGCCTTCCCTATGGGGCCAGTCCGCTCGCGCGCGGTTTCGCCGGCACGATCGGGCTGTCGACGCGCACGCTGGTCGCCCTCGTGACCGAGATCCTCGGCGCGCTGACGACGCAGGGCTTTCGTCGCTTCGTGCTCGCCAACTACCAGGCGGATCCCGCGCATCTCGTGGCGATGGCGCGCATCAAGCGACGACTCGAGCGGCGCGCCGGCGTGCGCGTGCTCTTCGCCGGCTTCGCGCCCACGCCCCGCGCGCAGCGCGCGATGACGGACGCGCGAGTCACGCGGCTGCTGCGAAGCCCCGCGCCCGCGCGCGAGTGGCATGCGGGCGAGCTCGAGACGGCGCTGGTGCTGGCCACGCGCCCGAGGCTGGTGCGTCGGCGGCTCGCCCGCCGGCTGCCGGCGCACTGGATCGACGTTCGCGGCGCCCTCGACACGTGCACGACCTTCGGCGAGATGGATGCGAGCGGTCGCGGCTACTTCGGCTGGCCGGCGGCCGCGCGCGCCGTCACCGGTCGTCGAGCGCTCGCCTTGCGCGCTCGGCTCCTCGCCCGCGCGTTGCTGGCCGAGCTCGGCGCGCCGCTCAGGAAGCGATGAGCCGGCCGCGCAGACGCTCGACCTGCTCCGCGAACGGGACGCCGCCGCGATCGGTCATCGGCGTCTTGTCCGCGAGGCCCGTGTGCAGCTCGACCAGGATGGGGCCTTCCTCGCGCAGCAGGGAAGGCAGCCGACGCTGGAGCTCGGCGACGTCGGTGATGGCGTACGCCGCGCGATAGCCGGCGCCCTTGGCCATCTGCACGAAGTCGACACCGCCGCCGCCCGGAATCTCCTGCGCGCCCGATGTGTGATAGACGCCGTTCTTGAACAGGAAGTGGACGAGATTGCGCGGCGCCGCGCCCGCGACCGTCGCCAGCGAGCCGAGCTGCATCAGCAGCGAGCCGTCGCCGTCGAACACGAGCACGCGCCGGTCCGGTCGCGCCAGCGCCAGCCCCAGCCCGAGCGACGACGCGCCGCCCATGAAGCCCACGCATCCGACCGACTGGTCGTCGGGCGCGAGCGTGCGCCACGCCGGCGCCGTCGTCATCGTCGGCACGCACAGCGCATCGCCGCGCGCGGCGGCGATCGCGCGCAGCGCTTCCTCGGGCTTCATGGCCATCACGCGGTCTCCAGGCCGACGAGCACCGCGGCCGGCCCGCGGCGTTTTTGCGCGAGGCGGTAGTATTCCGGGATGAAGCGCACGTCGTCGGGCCCCTCGAGCCTCGCGTGCGGCACGCCGAACAGGTCGAGCAACGGCTCGCAATAGCGCACCATCGAGTGACGCGACTCGCGCGGCTCCTTGTCCTTCTCGCGCTGCAGGAGGCCGATCATGTAGAAGATCGGTACGCGACCGTCCATGGCCACGCCGCGCAGCGTGTTGACCGACGCGTACAGGCCCGCATGCTGGATCATCAGCGCGAACGGCTCGCCGCCCATCCACAACCCCGCCGCGATCGCGTTGGCCTCGTCCTCCGTCGAGCACGTCAGCACCCGCAGCGTGCGCTCCTTGTCGAGCGCGGCCAGCACGCTCTTCTGGTGCGTGTCCGGAACGCTGAGGATCCAGCCGAGGTGGTCGTGGCGCGGGCGCACACCCTCGGCGGCGAGCGAGGCGCGTGCCTCGCGAAACGTGTCCTTGAGCGTGTCGATGATGAGCGGCGCGGGAATCGATTCGGGCATCGGGCCCTCCGCAAGCGAAGTGGGCCCGATTCTACCCTGAAACCCGCGCCGCCCCGCCGCTACCGCGTGGTGTCTGGGGTGACGACGACTGCGGGCGGCACCGAATAATAGCCAGGAACGCTCGCCGAGCCGGCCGCGTCGCTGTGCTGGGCCAGCGGCGCATCGGTGTTCGGCGAGACCAGCACCGGCGAGTCCGGCGACGGCGGCGAAGCCGACCAGACGGGCGATGCCGACGGGTATGCCGACGTGTCCGGGTAGTACGACGTGTCTCTGGTCGCGGTGGACGCGCAGCCGGCGACCGCTGCCGTCAGCGCGAGCGTAAGAGCGACAAAAAGAAACTTCCTCATTGCAAGCACCTCCACGTGGCGACGACGGTGCAGGGTCGGTGCCACCGCGCGACGCAAAGCGCTCGCGAAAGCTGCGTCGCCATATAGTAGTGGCCGTGGATAGTAGTGGCCGTGGAGGTTCGTGATCGCCTCGCCGCGTGGGGCCGGCGTCCGCGCGCGGAGCGACTGGCGCGGTTGGCGACAACCGCCTCGGAGTTGCCGGCGCGTCTGGCGACCGCGCCGGCGACCGTCCTCACGCGCCGACCCGCGCCCGACGCCTGGGCGCCGGTCGAGATCGTCTGCCACCTGCGCGATCTCGAAGAATCGTTCCACGAGCGGCTCGCACTCATCCTGACAACCGACGAGCCGCGATTCCCGACGACGAATCCCGATCGCTGGGCCGCGGAGCGCCAGTATCTGCGTCAGGACACACACGACGCCGCGCGCGCCTTCGCGCGCCGCCGCGCCGACACGCTGACGGTTCTACGCGGCGTCAACGATGAGGCGTGGACCCGCGCCGGATGGCAGCTCGATTCGCGCGGTCGGCGGACAGTCGACGACTTCCTCACGCTCATCGCGTGGCACGACGACAACCACATCGAGCAGCTCGCGCGAGCGCTCGAAGGGCGGCGGTAATTCGGAGCGCCCCGGCAAAAGCCGAGGCGCTCCGAGGCCGTCCCGCTACGCGGCGCGGGCGTGGGGAACGGTCAGTCGATCGATGATCTCGACGTCGGGACGAAGCCGCGCGGCTTCCTCGCGCGCGACACGCAGCACCGTATCGCGCATGGCCCCATCGGGAACCTCGCCGCTGAGCTCGATGATCGCCGGGCCGCGGCCCCACGTCGGCACGTTCGCCGTCGGCGTCAGGACGAGACCCGCCAACCGCGCGTCACGCATCAGCGCGTCCGAGACCTGCGCCTGCAGATGCACGGCCTCCGCATCGCGCTTGCGCTTGCGATCGTAGAGCTTGACGGCGATGCCGACGATCACCAGCAGGCCGAGGATGACGAGGAATCCCAGCGCCGCCGAGCCACCGCTCGTCGTCGCCGGTGCGGCCGGCGCAAGGCCGGTGGCCGGCGCCGTGGCCGAACTTTGCGCCCAGGCAATGCCGAATGTCATCACGGTGCACCCCCTTACGAGGGCCGGACATGCAGCAACCCGGGTGCCAGAAGACTCGTCGGCACGGCCTTTGCGGCGAGATCACACATCATGCGTGTCATCATCGAAGGCCTCGGCGAAGATCGGGCGTTGAGAACTCTGGTAAACGGAAAGATCGCGGCGTCGCTCGGGCGGCTGCATGTGCCGGCCACCACGGCGCGCGTGCAGTTCAGCAACGAGACGAGCGCGAAGGGCGGGCCGACCGCGCGCTGCTCGATCACCGTCGATCTGCCGCGGCGCCCCGAGCTGCATGCGGATGTCACGGGCGAAAGCACACGGCTCGCGTTCGAGCAGGCGTTCGCCATGCTCGAGCGCCAGATCGAGCGCGATCGCGAGCGGGGCCGCGAGGAGCGGCGGCGGCCCAAGAAGTATTACCTCGCGAAGCGACTGCTCGAGCCGGGCGCGTCCTCGCAGGAGCCGCCCGCGCGTCCCGTTACCAGCCGGCGGCTCCTCCGACGCCGGACCGCATAGGCGCTTCGCGCGTGTAGATCCTGCGATCGTTTACGACGTCCTGCGGCTCGCACTGCCGGTGCTACACTCCGGCGCATGATGAGACGGATCGCAGTCCTCGGTGCGGGCGCCATCGGCTCGGTGGTCGGCGGGATGCTCACCAAGGCGGGTCACGACGTGACCCTCGTCGATCAATGGCCCGAGCACGTGCAGGCGATGAAGACCATCGGCCTGCGACTCTCGGGCACGTGCGGCGAGCACGTCGTGCCGGTGCGCGCGCTGCATCTGCACGAGCTGCAGTCCGTGGACGCGACGTTCGACGCCGTGTTCCTCGCCGTCAAGAGCTATGACACCGACTGGGCCGCGCAGCTGGCCGCGCAGTATCTCGAGCCGCGCGACGGCGTCGTCGTCGATTTCCAGAATGGGATCAACGACGAGCGGGTGGCCGCGATCGTCGGCCGCGAGCGCACGCTCGGCTGCGTCATCGCGATCAGCGCCGGGATATACGAGGCCGGTCACGCGATCCGTACCGACACGGGAGTGGTCGGCTTCTACGTCGGCGAGCTGGACGGCCGCGACACGCCGCGTGCGCAAGAGTTGGCGCGTGTGCTCGGCGCCGTGGCGCCGACGAAGGTGACCACGAACCTCTGGGGGCAGCGCTGGTCCAAGCTCGCCGTCAACTGCATGGGCAACGCGCTCGCCGGGCTCTCCGGACTCGGATCCGCCGAGCTGCGGCTCGAGCCGGGACCGCGGCGCGTGTCGATCCAGCTCGGCGCCGAGGTCGTCCGCGTCGGCCGCGCGCACGGCCACACGATCGAGCCGCTCATCGGCGGCATCGACGCGCAGCGGATCGTGGACGCGGCCGAAGGCCGTGGCCTCGCCGAGGTTGAGGCCGACCTCGCCGCGGAGGCCAAGCGCCGCACCGGCGGGCGGCCGTCCCTGCTGCAAGACGTCATCAAGCGACGCCGCACCGAGGTCGATTTCCTGAACGGCCACGTCTCGGCCGAAGGCCGGACGAAGGCCGTGCCCACGCCGTTCAACGACGCGATCGTCGCCGCCGTGCACGCGCATCCGGTCGGACAGCTCACGCCCAGTCCCAAGCACCTCGAGCCGCTCATCGCCATGCTGCCACCGGCGCAGCGTCCGTGAGCGCGACGCAGACGCGCGTGAACGTCGAAATCCGTCGCTGACTCTTCTGAGGCGATCTTCGCCGGGAGGCCGTGCGCCTCCGCGAGGAGCTGGCCCGCGAGGGCATCACCGCGCCGATCCGCCTCGGCGGACTCGGTGAGCTGACGGTGAAGGTCGACGGTCGCGCGGTCTTTTCCTACAAGCAGGCCGGCCGTGTGCCGCAGGCGGGGGAGGTCGCGCGACTGGTGAAGGAGACGAGCCGATGACGACGCTGACGCTGGGCGGCGTGAGCCTCACGCGCGTGATCGAGATCGGGCGTTCGTCGTTTCCGACGACGTCGATGCTGCCGGAGTCGACGCCAGAGGCGGTCGCCCGACATCACGGATGGCTCAAGCCTCATTTCTGGGACGAGGCGACGGACGATCTCGGCTCGTGCATCGGCACCTGGATCGTGCGCACGCCCGAACACCTGGTGCTGATCGACACGGGCGTGGGCAACGACAAGCCGCGCGAGAGCAATCCGATCTGGCATCGTCGCGCCGGCACCTTCCTCGACGATCTCGCCGCCGCCGGCGTCAGGCCCGAGCAGGTGGACTACGTCGTGATCACGCACATGCATGTGGATCATGTCGGCTGGAACACGCGGCTGGTGAATGGCGTGTGGGTCCCGACCTTCCCGAACGCGCGCTATGTGTTCGCCGGCGAGGAGTGGGATTTCTGGAAGCACGAGAGCGAGCGCGGCGCCGACGAGTACGGGTGTATCGACGACAGCGTGCTGCCGATCGTCGCCGCCGGCCAGGCCCAGCTGGTCGACGCGACGCATCGCATCGACGACTGGCTGAAATTCGAGCCGTCGGCCGGCCACACGCCCGGCCACGCATCGGTACGACTGACCACGAGCGCGGGCGACGCCGTGTTTTCCGGCGACCTCATGCATCGGGTGGTGCAGGTGGCCGAGCCGCAGTGGTCGAGCCGCTTCTGCTACGACGGCAAGCAGGCCGCGGTCACGCGCCGCGAGTTCGTCGAGCGCCACGCCGACACCGGCACGCTCATCCTGGCCGCACACTTCCCGCGGCCGGGGCTGATCGTGCGCGAACGAGAGGGTCTCCGGTTTAGGTAAGGTGGTCGAGGAGCGTGGGGGGTTGGGGGGCCATGTCGGGGCCCCCCATTTTCAACAGACCAGCTCGACGCTCGTGACGCGGATCTTGCCCTCGGCGGCGAGCATCAGCAGCACCGACGTGGCTCCGGCGGGAGAGAGGTTGAGCCGGCGCGCCAGGTCACCCGTCGAGATCGGTCCCTCACGCAAGCACGTCAGGACCTGATCGTCGAGCTCGCTCCACCACCCGTTCTCCGCCGTCGTCATGCTGGCCTCCGCAGCGGCGCGGAGATCGCAAGGACGATGCCAGACGCCAATGGCGCGTGTTCACGCGCATGTCGTGTCGAGGGACATTACGCAGCTGCGTAGCGTACAGGCGGCGAAACGCTCGATGCCCGTGCGCTGGGCACGCGCTCAGCGCCGACGCACAAGCGCGATCAACCGCCGCAGCGCGCGTCGCCAGCGCGCGAACACGGACGTGTCGGTTGCGACGCTGACACCTGCGGTGGGAGCGAACTGTCGGGAAACCGACGTGGCGAAGGCGGCGATGGCGCGGCTGACGACACCAGGTGCCTCGATCAGGAGCATGTGGCCGGCGCCGTCGACGATTTCGAGCCGCGAGCCGGCGATCATCGCGTGCAGATCGCGCGACAAGGCCGGTGGCGTGACGCGATCGCGACTGCCGCAGAGAAGCAGCGTCGGCACTCGCACGTCGGCGGCGGTGGCGGTGAGATCCATCTCGCGCGCGATGGCGACGTCGGCGGCAAGCGTCCGTGGTCGGCACGCGCGCAGCTCCTGCATGCCGAGCGCGACCGCCGCCGGTGAGGCGCCGGCCGCGAACAGAACGTTCTTCGCGGTCACGAAGAAGAGCGCGCGCCGCACCGCCGCCGGCAGCGATCCCCAGATCCATTGGGCCGAGGTCGAGACTTGCGGCAGGCGCGCACACGAGGACACCAGCACGAGGCCGCACACCTCGGCCGGGCGTCGCGCTGCGAGCGCGAGCGCCACGGCGCCGCCCAGCGAATGGCCGATCGCGATCGCCGGCCATGCCCCGAGCGCGTCGATGAGCGCGGCGGTGACGTCGGCGTAGTGAGCGAGGTCCGGCGTCGCGGCGTCCTCGGATTCGCCGTGACCCGGCAAGTCCAGCGCGAGCACGCGGGCGGTGCCCGCGAGCGCACGGAGCTGATCGGTCCAGTACCGCGCGCTCACCCCCGAGCCGTGCAGGAATACGAGCGTCGGCGCGGCGTGGCTGCCATCGTTGCACAAGTACGAGACACGCTGTCCCTCGACGGTCAGCGAATTGCGGTGGATCCGGTCATGGCTCGGCATGCGCCAGAGTGCAAGCACGAGGCGCGCCAGACGCGACGCCGCGCCGTCGAATCAGCAGGTGTTCGGCGCCTGACGCCCTGGCATTCGCCGACTGACGTCTATTCGTCGCCGGCCGGAGCGAGCCACGGACATACGAGCCGCTCGACCAGCGAGACGGCGCCGAAGAGCAGGATCGCCATCAGCGAGAGCAGGATCATCGAGCTGAACGCGAGCTCGGTCTTCCAGTAGGACGTGGCCGAGAGGATGACGTAGCCGAGGCCCTTGTCCGAGCCGACGAACTCGCCCACGACCGCGCCGATGACCGCGAGGGTGATCGCGACCTTCGCGCCGGCGAACATGAACGGCATCGCCATGGGCAGCCGCACCTTCACGAACGTCTTGAACGCGCTCGCGCGGTACGAGCGGCTCAGATCGAGCAGCTCGGGCGGCGTGGCGGCCAGTCCGGTCGCCGTGTCGACGACGACGGGGAAAAAGGCGACGAGGAACGCGACGACCACCTTCGGGATCGCACCGTAGCCCAGCACCAGCAGCAGCACGGGCGCGATGGCGATTTTGGGCACGGATTGAGCGAGCACGATCAGCGGATAGAGCGCGCTGCGGAGCACCGGCGAGTAGACGATGAGGACAGCGAGCGGCACGCCGACGGCGATCGAGAGCGCGAAGCCGCCGAGCGTCTCGTAGAGTGTGACCCACGCGTGCCCGAGAAAACGATACCGCCAGTCCCAGCCCTCGACGACGATCGCGGACGGTGCGGGCATGACGAAGCGCGGGACGTGGAAGACGCGCGTGGCCGCCTCCCACACGAGCAGCGCGCCGACCAGCGTCACCGCCGGGACGAGCCACTCGCCGACCACGCGGCGGCGGATCATCGCTCGGCGCGGCGCGTGAAGATCAGCGCGCGCACCTCGTCGCTCGCGGCCTTGAACCGCGGATCGAACTCCGTTTCGATCGTGCGCGGGCGCGGCAGGTGCACGTCGAGGATGCGCGCGACGCGGCCGGGCCGCGGCGTCATCACTACCACGCGGTCGGCCAGCAGGATCGCCTCGGGGATGGAATGCGTGACGAACAGAATCGTCTTGCGTCGCTCCTCCCAGATGCGGAGTAGCTCC
This sequence comes from Candidatus Rokuibacteriota bacterium, assembly GCA_003220475.1. Taxonomy (GTDB): domain Bacteria; phylum Methylomirabilota; class Methylomirabilia; order Rokubacteriales; family CSP1-6; genus AR12. The sequence continues at coordinate 16,204 of QHSO01000011.1, forward strand.
AGGCTCATCTCCTCGCGCGTCATCGCGTCGAGCGCGCCGAAGGGCTCGTCCATCAGCAGGAGGCTCGGATCGGGCAACAACGCGCGGCAGATCGCCACGCGCTGCTGCATACCGCCCGACAGCTCGCGTGGATACTTCGTCTCGAAGCCGCTCAGCCCGGTCAGCTCGAGGAGGTCGAGCGCTGGCTTACGGTACTGGCGCGGCTCGAGGCCCAGCATCTCCACGGAAAAGAGCACGTTGTCGAGGACGGAGCGCCAGGGCAGCAGCACGGGCTGCTGAAAGACGAAGCCGACGTCGCCAAACGGCTCGCGCACCGGCTCGTCGCGAATCGTGATCGTCCCGCGTGTGGCCGGCGTGAGCCCCGCCACGAGCTTCAGCAGCGTGCTCTTGCCGCATCCGCTCGGGCCGACGAGCGTCACGAACTCGTTGTTCTGGACGTGCAAGGTCACGTCCTCGACGGCGCGCACGAGATCGCCGCGACGCGTGCGGTAGGTCTTCCCGACCGCGTCGAGCCGGATCACGACCGCGCGGGCGCGGCGTACCGGTCGAACGGCAACGGCGTGGCCACCGCCGCGCGGCACGCCGCGGCGACGTACGGCGCCAGCCGCGCGGCGAGCGCTCGCGACTCGCCGGAGGCGCGATGCTGGCGCTCGGCGGCCTCCTGCGCCTGCGCGTAAATGCGCGCCTCGTCCACCGTGGTCACACGTCCGCCCTCGACGACGACGCGGCCGCCGACCAGCACGGTGTCCACGCTCGCGCCCGTCTCCGCGTAGACGAGCGCATTGACGGGATCGGCGAGCGGACGCAAGAACACCGAGTCGGCGCGCAGCAGCACGAGGTCGGCCTTGCGGCCCGGCGCGATGGCGCCGAGATCGGCCGCCTGACCGAGCACGCGCGCGCTGCCGGACGTCGCGAGCTGCCAGACCGTTGGCGCGTCGAGCCACCGCCCGGTCTCGTGCGGAAAGCGGATGGTGCTGACCACCGACGCGATGCGCAGCGCCTCGAAGAGATTCTGGTTGTCGGCGCACACCGAGCCGTCCGTGCCGAGCCCCACGGCCACGCCGCGATCCAGCAGCTCGCGCACGGGCGCGATACCGCAGCCCAGGCGCAGGTTGCTGCCGGGGTTGTGCGCGATCGCGCCCCCGGCATCGGCAAGCATCTTCATGTCCTCGTCGGACAGCCACACGCCGTGCGCGCCGACGAAGCCGGGACCGAGGAGCCCGTGCGCCGCGAGTCGCGCGACGATGCTCTTCCCCCAGCGCCGCCGGCTCTCGATGACCTGCACCTTGGACTCGGCCAGGTGCGTGTGCACGCCGACGCCGTACTCGCTCACCAGCCGACGACACCCATCGAGGAACTCGTCGGTCGCCTGGTTGGGGATCGTCGGCGCCACCGCGACGCGCACGCGGCCCTCGGCCGCAGAGTGGAAGCGCCGAATCATCCGCTCCGTCAGCTCGAGCAGCCCTTTGGTCGGCGCCGGGCGGATCGCCTCGACGCTCGCGCGCAGATCGTCGGGCAGCAGCGAGAGCAGTCCCGGCACCGTCTCGTAGAAGACGACGTCGGCCACCGCGGGCGCGAGCACCACGCGCACGCCGACGTCGGTGTACGCGCGCACCGTCGCCTCGAACGCCTCGTCGGTGATCGCCGGCACGGCCATGTAGAGGTCGTACGCCGAGGTGCAGCCGGTTTTGAGCATTTCGATGGCGCCGATGGCCGCCGACAGGTAGTCGTCCTCGGGCGTCCGGAAGCCGTAGTTCGCCGGCGCGTTGGTCAGAAGATCCTCGAGCGTCCAGTTGCCGGCGCGCCCGCGCGCGAGGTGACTCGCGGCGTGCGTGTGAGCGTTGCCGAGCCCCGGCAACAGAATGCGGCCCGTCGCATCGAGCACGCGCGCGTCGGCCGGCGCGGCGAGTGCCGGGCCCACGGCGGCAACGCGATCGCCGTCGATCAGCACATCGGCGCGTGAGAGCGCGGCCGGCGAGCCCGCGAGGACCTGCGCACCGCGAATCAGGACCGTCATCACTTCTTCTCCGGCAAGAGATCGTTCGTGTAGATCTCCTCGAGCGGCACCTTGCGCTTGAGCTCGAGGTACTGCGTGTACGTGTCGCGCGTCTTCTCCAGTCGCCCCGGCTCGAACTGGCCGACCGCGACCTTGCCGCTCGTCACCTCCTCGGCGTAGACGAAGCGCGCGGCCACCTGCGCCGCGCCGATGGCGCCCTCGGGATCGACCTCGGGATGGTGCTTGAGCACGTAGCCGACGCCCTCGTCGAAGTGTTTGCCTCGAAACGCGTAGTCGGCGCCCTTCAGCGTGGCCCGCAGAAACGCCTTGAGACCCTCGGGATCCTTGGCGATCGTCTCCTCGCGCGCGACGAGCGAGGTGGACGACAGGTCGAGCCCGAGATCGGCCCACGCCGTGAGGACACGGATGTCTGCGTTCTGCTGGCGCGCGATCTTGCGGATGCGCGCCTCGTGCACGACGAAGAACGGCACCGCATCGGTGGCGCCTCTGATCAGCGAGGGTGGCATCGAGGCGGCGTCCATCGTCACCCACGTCACCGAGTTCGGCTTCAGTCCCGAGAGTCGCTCGAACACCGGCCAGAGGATCTGGTGGCTGTTGCCCGGTGAGATCGCGAGCTTCTTGCCCTCGAGATCTTTCGGCGTCTTGATCGGCGAGTCGGCGCGCACGAAGATCCCGTGGGGCGGCCGGCGGTACCAGAGCGCGATCGCCTTCACCGCCACGTCGGTGTTCGCCCGCGCGGCAATGAGCGCGGAGATGTCGGAGATACCGACCTCGCCCTGGCCCGCCGCGATGCGCTTGACGGTGTCGGCGGAGCCCTGGCCGCGCACGATCTTCACGTCGAGTCCTTCCTCGCGGTACCAGCCCTTCTCGAGCGCCGTGTAGTGCGGCACGTACTCGCCCGTGGGCACGAAGTCGAGGATCAGCGTGTAGGGCTTGAGCGGCTTCTGAGCGACGCCGGCGACGGGCAGGGCGAGCGTAGCGAGGACCACGACGAGCGTGAGCAATCGGCGGGCAGCGCGGGTCATCGACGATCCTCCGGGTCGATCGGGCTCGAAACGGCGTCATGCATCTCACGCGCTCCCGGAGCGTGTCAAGTGACGACGGGGTAGCCGGCGCTGCGAAAGGCGGCGAGCAGCTCGTCAGATAATCCTAAACGACCGCAGACGCCTCCCACGCCGGTAGCCGACGCGGACGCACGGATACCACCACCACCAGCCGCGCGTGACCTCCGTGACGTCGCTCCGCGCGATGTCGAGCACCGCAACGCGCGACCAGTACCCCCAAAACGAGACGATGCGTCGATCCGTTACGATCAGTGGACCATTCCAGCCCCAAGCGGTGGCCACGCGGCCGTAGTGGACGCTCACCTTACGGTCGACGGTGACACGCTCGCCTGGTGCGGGGCCATCGAACCGGCGGCCCAGACCGACCGCTCGCAGGCTCCAGCCAAACAGCGAGAGATCGATGACCGCGACGGCGAACAGCGCGGCGAGCGTCAGCGCCCACCAAGCGATCACAAACGATCACCGCGCGATCGCCGGCCTCCGATCGAACCACGGCCGCGCCGTCTCGAGCTGCGCGGCGAGACGAAACAGCGTGGCCTCGTCGCCGTAGCGCGCGACCAGCTGCACGGCGACCGGCAGATCCCCGGCCACGCCGAGCGGCAGCATCATCGCCGGCTGCCCGGTGAGGTTGAACCACACGGTGAACGGCGAGAAGTGAAAGACGCGCCGCCAGTACTCGTCGACGTCCCCGAGCATCATGTCGATCAAGCCGAGCTTCGGTGGCAGCGTCGCCAGGCCGGGCGTCAGCAAGATGTCCCAGCGCTGGTGGAAGGCCGCCATCTGCCGGCCGAGCCGATGCGCGGTCTGCGTCGCGCGCACGTAGTCGGCGCCGCTCACGCGCTCACCCATCTGGCCCGTCGCCCACGTCACCCGCTCGACCTCGTCCTCGCGCGCGGGCCGGCCTCTGGCCGGATTGCCCCCGAGGTTCACGACGGTGTTCGCGGCGGCGAGCGTGAGGAACGTTGGCACCACCGCCTCGCCGTCGATGGACGGCTTGACCTCCTCGACATGGTGGCCGAGATCGACGCACAGCTTTGCCGTCTCGCCGAGCGTGCGCAGGCTGTCGGCCTCTACCTTGGCGCCGTTCGGCGCGACGCTCGTGAACGCGATGCGCAGCCGTCCCGGATCGGCGCCGACCTCACTCGACAGCGAACGCGCCAGCGGCGGCGCGACGTAGGGATCGCCCGGGCCTGCGCCCGCGGTGGCGTCGAGCAGCGCCGCCGAATCGCGCACCGTCAGCGTGACCGCGTGCTCCGCCGACAGCCCGCCGAGGCCCTCGCCCGTGTACGGCGCCATCGTGTTGCGGCCGCGCGTGGGCTTGAGGCCGACGAGGCCGCAGCACGCCGCGGGCGCGCGGATGCTGCCGAAGCCGTCGGTCGCGTGCGCCATCGGCAGCATCCGCGCGCCGACGGCCGCCGCGGCGCCGCCGCTGCTGCCGCCCGAGATGCGCGTGGGGTCCCACGGGTTCTTCGTCGCGCCGTGCATCTGCGGCTCGCAGGTGAGGGACAGGCCGAGCTCGCACGTATTGGTGCGTCCGAAGACGACGAGCCCGGCGCGCTTGAGCCGGCGCACGTGCTCGCTGTCCGCGGTCGGCGCCGGCGCGTCGGCGTAATAGCGGCTCGAGCGTGTCATGGGCACGCCGGCGATCGATGCCGTGAGGTCCTTCATCAGATAGGGCACGCCGCGGAACGGACCGTCCGGCAGCCCGGCCGCGATCGCCCGGCGGCCGAAGTCGTAGAGCTTCATGGTGACGGCGTTGACCAGCGGGTTGCGCGCCTCCACGCGCGCGATCGCCGCTTCCATCAGCTCTTCCGGCGCGATGTCCCCTCGCGCGACCAGCTCGGCCAGCCCCAACCCGTCGTACCGCTCATACTCGCCGAATCCCGTCATCGGACGCTCCTTTGTCGCGGCCACTCTACAGTAGAATCGGTGTTGACCCGCATGGGGTGGCACCTTCCGTTCGATCGCGCCGGACGCTGCCTCACGCGAGGCCAGCGTGCGCTCGCCCGCCGCGACTTTCTCGACGCCGAACGGCTGCTGCGCGAGGCGCTCGGCGGGCGCCCACACTCCGCGCACGTCCACCTGTATCTCGCGCACGCGCTGGCCGAGCAGGAGCGGCTGGCGGATGCAGAGGCCGCGTTCGAGCGCGCGGCGGCGCTGGCGCCGCACAACTTCGTCGTCCCGCTGCATCTGGCCATCGTGCGGCTCGACGCCGCCCAGCACGCGCGCGCGCGCGAGGCGCTCGAGCGCGCGGCGCGGTTGGCGCCCGACAATCCGCTCGTCGCGGGATATCTCGATCTCATCGCGTGGGCGGAGGGCGAGCACGGCCGCCTCGACGGCCTCGGGCGTCGCGCGCGTGAGCTGCCGGAGTCGTTTCGCGCGCGCCTGCTGCTGCACCTGGCGGCCTGGACGCTGCGCACCCGCGGCGGCAAGGCCGCCGTCGCGCTCCTCGAGCCGCCGCCCGATCGGCCGCTGGCGATCCGCCTGCCCGCGCCGCTGCGCGCGCGCTGGCACCGCCGCCGCGGCGAGCGCGCGCGCCGGCTGCTCGAGGCCGGCCGCTTCGAGGACGCCGCGGACTATCTCGCCGCGCAGCCCGGCGCGCTCGACGGCGCGGACGCGCACGCGCTGCTCGAGCGGGCGCGCCGTGGCGCCGTGACCGCCGTGGCGACGGCGCTCGAGCGCGCGGCGCCGCCCGAGCGCCGCGCGCTGCTGCTGCGCCGCTACGAGTACGAAAACGACCTCGGCGACCGTGACGCGGCCTATCGCACGCTGCAGGCCTGGCTGGCCGCGTACCAGCAGGACGGCGCGCCCGCGTCGGAGATGCCGGTGGCCGAGGCGGCGGCGCGGCGACTGGCCGAGCTGGACGTCGAGCGCGGCGAATTCGAGCAGGCTCTGCAACACTGTGGAGCGTCGCGGGCGGCGCGGCCCGCGCGGGAGACGCACGGCGTGGAGGGGCTCGCGCTGCTCGGCCTCGGGCGGCGGCGGCCGGCGCGGCATCGGTTCGAGGATTTTCTCGCCGATGCCTTGTTTCCCATCGAAATCGCGGTCGCGCGCGCGCAGAACTCGGCGGCATGACGGCTGCATCGTCAACCGTGAGATGGCGTCTGACGTGTCCCCCTGGAAGCTCGGCGGCCTCACGGTGCGCGAGCTTGCCCGCCGCGTGTGGCGCGAGATCGAGGAGGACGCGGTCGCCGACCGAGGCGCCGCGCTCGCCTACTACTTCCTGTTTGCGCTGTTCCCCGCGCTGCTGTTCCTGACCGCGCTGCTCGGCCTGCTGCCGATTCCGAGTCTCATGGATCGCCTCATGGAGTACGTCACTCGTGCGCTGCCCCCGGATGCGGCGTCGGTGACGCAAAAGACGCTCCGCGAGATCGTGCGGGGCGCGCACAGCGGTCTGCTCTCGCTCGGTGTGCTCGGCGCGCTGTGGGCGGCCTCCAACGGCATGGCCTCGATCATCAGCGCGCTGAACGCGGTGTACGACGTCCCCGAAACGCGGCCGTTCTGGAAGCACAAGACGCTCGCGATCGGCCTGACGCTGCTGTTCTCAGGCTTCATCCTCACCGCGCTGGTGTTGATGGTCTTCGGCCCGAAGATCGGCGAGACCATCGCCGGCTGGGTCGGGCTCGGCTGGCTCTTCACGGTCGTCTGGAACGTGATCAGCATTCCGGTCGTCGTTCTGCTGGTCAGCCTCGGTGTCGCGCTCGTCTACTATCTGGCGCCCGCCGTCGAGCAGAAATTCCGCTGGGTGACACCGGGCTCCGCCCTGGCCGTCGTCCTCTGGCTGGCGATGTCGGCGGCCCTGCGCTGGTACGTCACCCACTTCGCGAACTACAACGCCACCTACGGCTCGCTCGGCGGCGCGATCCTCCTGATGCTCTGGCTCTACCTGAGCGGTGTCGCGCTGCTCCTCGGCGGCGAGGTGAACGCGGTGATCGAGCACGCCGCCGCCGAGCGTGGCGCCGCGGACGCCAAGGCCGCGGGTGAGGCGGTGCCGGGCGAAGCGCTGCCCGCCAACGTCTTCCGGCTGCCGGTGCGGCCGGCGGCGCGTGCCGCGGTCTCGGTCACCGAAGGCGTGGCGCGCCTCGCACGGCTGGAGGTCGAGCTGGCGGTGAGCGAGACACGCCGCGTCGCCGTCGATCTCGGTCTGGCGTCCGCGGTGGCCATGGTGGCCGCGATCATCCTCGTGACCGGCTTGACCGTCACGCTCGCCGCGGCGCTCGCGCCGATCTTCGGCGCCGACTGGCGGCCACTGCTGAGCGCGGGCGGGGGCGGCGCGCTGCTCGCCGGCGCCGCGCTGGCCTGGTCGATTTATCGCGTGCGCCACCTCGGCGTGCTGCGCGAGACCTTTGCATCCATCAAGGAGACGTGGCAATGGGCCGAACGGCGACTGAAGTCCGGGACGACGTAGCGCTCGCGGGCCGCCTCGTGGTCGATGCCTTCGAGGAAGTGCGTCGCCGCGGCTGGCTGCCGTGGATTCCGCTGGCGGCGGCGGTGATGGCAGGTCTCGCCCTGCGCAAGCGCCCGATGTCGGACGTCGCCGAGCGTGCGGGCCGCACGGCCGAGCGCGCGCTGCAGGTGGCCGGCGCGCTCGCGGCGATCGAGCGCTTCCGCGAGATGACCCGCCGCCGCAAGGCGGCGTAGTCTAGCGGCCCTGGAAGTTCGCCTTGCGCTTCTCGAGGAAGGCGCGCGCGCCTTCCTTGAAATCCTCGCTGAGGTAACAGGACAGCAGCAGATCCTCGAGGCTGCCGGGCGACGTCGCCACGATCATTCGCCGCACGGCCTCCTTCGTCGCGGCCAGCGTCAGCGGCGCCAGCTCGGCAATGTGCGCGGCGAGCTCCTTCACGCGGCCGCGTAGCGCCGCCGCGGGATGGACCTCGTCCACCAGCCCGATGGTCTTGGCGTCCGCCGCACTCACCAGACGCGCCGTCAGCACGATCTCGCGCGCGCGGACGGGCCCGACGGTGGCCGCGAGCAGGCCGAGGCTGAACGGCGCGGCGAAGTTGCCGAGCGTGCGGGCGACGGGCGCGCCGAAGCGCGCGTGCTCCGCGACGATGCGCAGATCGCACGCGAGCGACATGAACATGCCGCCGCCGACCGCGTCGCCGCCGACCATCGCGATCGTCGGCTTGGTCATGTTCGCGATGCGGCCGAGCACGCGCGTGATGCGTGCCTCGTAGCCGAGCGCATCGTCCTTGGTCTTGAAGGTCAGGAACTGCCGGATGTCGGTGCCGCTCACGAACGCCTTGTCTCCGGCGCCCGTGAGCACCATCACGCGCACGCCCGCGTCCTTGTCGATCTTGTCGCACAGATCGTGCAACGTCTCGTACATCTCGAACGTCATGGCGTTGCGCGCCTCGGGCCGGTTGAAGGTGACGGTGACGACGCGGCCGTCCTGCTCGACGAGGATGGGATCGAGGGTCATGCCTCAGACGATAGCGCAGCCGCACCACCGCCTGCTACTCTTTGACCGATGCTCGATCGTCTCGCCGATCTGCTGCTGTGGTCGGGGCGCGTCCGCCGTTTCGACGTCGACGCGGCGCCGGCCGACGTGCTGCTACAGAGCTCGCTGGTCCTGCGCGGGCTCGGCGCGTCGCTCGCGCGCCTGGATCTCGACGCGGGAACGCTCGAAGCACGGCTGGCCGTGGGCGGCGTCCTGCGCGTGCACGCAGAGGCGGATGCGGACATGCGCAGCCACGTGGCGATCGACGTCGAGGGACGCGACTGGGCTGGTGTGGCGCGCGTCCTCGCCCGTGAGCTTGCCGACGGAGCCGGCGCGTGATCTTGCTGACGGGCTTCGAGCCGTTCGGCACGTATACGACCAACCCGTCCGGTGAGGTCGCCAAGGCACTCGACGGCCGCGCGTTCGGCGCCGAAGTCGTCCGCGGCGTGGTGCTGCCGGTGCACCACCGCGAGGCGGCGCTCGCCGTGACACGCCTGCTCGACGAGGTCGCGCCGCGCGCGATCGTTCACGTCGGGCTCGCGGGCGGCCGCGCGCGCATCGCGCTGGAGCGCGTGGCCGTCAATGTCATGGACTTCGAGATCGCCGACAACGCGGGCTATCGCGCCGCCGGCGAGGCCTGCGTGCCGGGCGGACCCGTCGCCTACTTCAGCACGCTGCCGCTCGGCGCCATCCTCGACGCGCTCGTGGCCGAGGGCGTGCCCGCGTACCTGTCGAGCAGCGCGGGCACCTATCTCTGCAACCAGACGATGTACACGACGCGCGACCTGCTCGAGCGGCGCGGGCTCACGATTCCCGCCGGCTTCATCCATCTGCCGCAGTCCGCCGCGATGGTGGCCACCCCGGTCTCGATCAGCCGAGCATGGATCTGCCGCTGATCCAGGTGCAGCACGAGTCGGACGAGGTCGAGTGGCCCGAGCTCGCGATCGAGGTACGCCGACATGCGCGCGATCGCTTCGCGGCACGTTATCAAGATCGGCGTGCGCCGGCTCACGAGGCCTCCGAGGCGGCGCCGGTGGTGCCCATGGTGTCGAGCACGGCGGCGTCGGCCGGGTCCACCGATGTGAGGTGAATTCGCACGCGTCCGGCCGTCTGGGTCGTGACCTTGCCCCAGAGATCGCCGGACACGCGGCCGAGCTCCGGCCATGTCAGTCGAAGCCGCACGTTGGTGAGCGGCGCGAGCGGCGTCTCCAGTTCGGCCTCGAGCTGCCGGCCCGACACGCGGCGCACGCGTCCGGCGAACGATTCGCTTCGGACCTGCTTGCCGTCGACGACCCAGCCGACGAGCGGCAGCGAGACGTCGCGCTCCGCGGTCACAACGGCGTCGCGACGCTGCGCCCACCGGCCACCGAGCCCGCGCAGCTCGTAGAGCGCCACGGGCGCCTCGAGGCCCTTGAGCTCGACGTGCACAGGCGGCGCCACCTCGGCCAGCGGCCCCAGGTAGCGCACGGTCGACTCGGTCAGCAAGATCTGGCCGCCGACCGTGCAACTCTCGACGCGCGCCGCGAGATTGACGGCGGCGCCGACCACCGCATACTTCGTTCGCTGCTCGGAGCCGATGTTGCCGACCACGGCTTCGCCGGTGTTGATCCCGATGCCCATCTCGAATCGTGGGCGCCCGCGCGTGGCGTTGGCCTCGTTCAGCGCATCCATCGCGCGCTGCATGGCGAGCGCCGTCGCCGCCGCGCGCTCGGCGTGATCGGTGTGCTCGATCGGCGCGCCGTACACCGCGAAGATCGCGTCGCCGATGAACTCGTTGATGGTGCCGCCATGCGCGATGACGATCTCGGCCATCTTCCCCAGGTAGTCGTTGAGGACGGCCATGACGCCGGCCGGATCGCCGTGCTCCGCGAATCGCGTGTAGCCGCGCAGGTCGGACATGAGCACGGTGATCTCGCGCTTGCGGCCGCCGAGCGCCAGCCCGTCCGGCGACTCGAGCACGGCGCTGGCGACCTCGGGGGAGACGTAACGGCCGAAGGCGTTGCGAATGATCTCGCGCTGGCGCAGCCCCTCGACCATCGCGTTGAAGGCGCGCGTGAGGTGGCCGACCTCGTCGCGCGAGCTCACGGTGGGCGCCTGCGAGAGATCGCCGGCGGCGACTCGGCCGGCGGCGCCGGTCAGCGCGACGATCGGCCGCGTGAGTCGCCGGGCGAAGACGATGGCCAGCACGACCGACAGCAGCACGCCGGCGACGCTGCCCAGGGCGATCGTCTTATCGAGCTCGCGCAGGCGGTCGAAATAGAAATCGACCGGATAGTCGACCTGGAGCACGGCCGCCGCGGCGCCACGCGCGTCGAGGATCGGCGCGAAGGCGCTGATGCGCATGCCACCGCGCGTGCGATAGATGCCCGTATAGCGCGCCACGCCGTCCTCGAACGTCCACGCGACGGCGTTCGCGGCCTCCGGCCCGATCGTCACCGTCTCACCCGGGCGCTCGTCGTCGGCGGTGGTCACGACGATGCGCGCGCGTCGGCTGACGGGGTCATAGCTGGCCAGCGTCCGCATCGGCGTCGTGAGCAGAGTCTCCTCGCGAATGGCGGCCAGCGCCCTGATGACCCGGCGATAGGCGGGTGTGTCGGCTCGGACGGCACGCGCGGCCTCGGCGTGTGCGGTGCGGTCGACCATCAGCGCGCTCACGCGCGCGATGTTTAGCAGCTGCGTGCCGACGGTATCCTCGACCTCCGCGCTCTGGCGCCGATGCACGAGCACGCCGACGACCCCCACCGTGAGCAGCGTCACGACGACGAAGACGGCGGCGAGCCGCACCGCCAGGCGCTGCCACGGGCGCAGCGCCGGCGCCGTCGGAAACGCGCTCGCGCCCATCATTCTCCGCGACAGGTGGGAGGCTCGAGGCCGAGCACGCGGTCCAGCGACCACGGACCGGCGCCGCGCGTGAGGAGGAACAGGAGAATCGAGGCCCAGGTCAGATGCTCGGAATAGGCGTTCGGGTACACGAACGTCTGGATCACCACGATCATGCCGAGCAGCGGCAGCGTGGCGACCCGGGTGGCGAGACCCAGGATCACAAGCGCCGAGCAGCCGAGCTCGAAGGTTGCCGCCATCGTTGCGGCGAGCTCCGGGGAGAGCACCGGCACCTTGTACTCGTCGGCGAACAGCTGCACGGTCGTCTCCCACGACGCGATCTTGGTGAGCCCGGCCTTGACGAACACGCTCGCGACGCCCAGCCGGAACATCAGCTGCAGCAGCGCCAGCGGGAACCGGCCGAGCACGTCGAGAAGCCGCGCCAGCGAGGCCCGCACGCCGGAGGCCGGCATCGTCGTCAGCGCCTGCGTGGCCATGTCAGGCCTTCTTGGGTTCCTTGCTGCCGCCCACGACCTTGTCGCACGAGCCCGCCGGGATGTAGATCCACGCGTCGCCCTGGTTGTCGCGCTTGGAGGTGCCCGCGCACGACGAGTTGGCCGTCTGGCAGTCGTTCTTGCCCGCCTTGGCGATGCCGAAGCACTTCTCGGCCTCGAACTTGGGTTTGGGCGCGGGGCCGGCGTGCGATGCATAGGGCATCGCGAGCGCGGCGGCCACGGCAGAAGCGATGAGCAACGTCGACGTCTTCATGATCGGGACCTCCTTATGAGAGTTGCTTCTAAGACACGCGCGGCCGCCGGGATGGTGCGGCGGTCGCGCCGAGCACGTGCCAGGCCCGCAGCGTCTCCGCCACGCTCCAGGCCTGAGCGATGCACCCGTTCGGCGCGAACGGCGGCTCGCCGTCGAAGATCTCGGCAATGGAGCCGAGGCCGTGATCGGTAAGATGGTCGGCCATCGGCGTGAGAAAACTGCGCGCCGTGTCGGCGTCACCGTACGCCGCAAAATGGGCGAGGGCGAACGGGCCGAGTAGCCAGCCCCACACGGCGCCCTGGTGATAGGCGCCATCGCGCGCGCCCTGGTCGCCGCCGTAGCGCGCGACGAAGCGCGGATCGAACGGCGCGAGGCTCCGCAGCCCGTACGAGGTGACGAGATGGCGCGCGCACGCGTCGACGACGGCGCGACGCCGCTCCGGCGACAGCGGAGTGGCCGGCAGCGAGACGGCGAAGATCTGGTTGGGGCGCAGCGTCGCGTCGTGACCGTCGGCCCCGTCGAGCACGTCGTAGCACCAGCCGTCGCGCGCATTCCAGAAGCGCTCGAATCCCTCGGCCACGCGCGCGGCGTCGGCGTCGAGGTCGCTGGCGGGGCGCCGCAGCCGCCGCGCGAAGTCGGTCATCGCCACGAGAGCGTTGTACCAGAGCGCGTTGATCTCGACGGGCTTGCCGGTGCGCGGCGTCACGACCCGGTCGCCAACCTTCGCGTCCATCCATGTGAGTTGCACGCCAGGCTCTCCCGCGGCGAGCAAGCCATCGGCGGGGTCCTGCCGAATGCTATAGCGCGTGCCTTGGCGATGCCAGGCGAGGATCGACTCGAGCGTCGGATAGAGGTCCTTGAGCAGGCCGTCGTCGCCGGTCGCCGCGTGATACGCGCGAATCGCCTGGAAGTACCAGAGCGTCGCGTCGACCGTGTTGTACTCCGGCGCCTGGCCGTCGTCCGGGAAGCGATTTGGCAGCAGCCCGCGGTCCACGAAGCGCGCGAACGTCATCAGAATTTTCCGAGCCACGTCCGTGCGACCCGTCGCCAGCGTGAGGCCGGGCAGCGCGATCATCGTGTCGCGGCCCCAGTCGCCGAACCAATGGTAGCCGGCGATGACCGTGGCGCCGTCGGGATCGTCGGGCAACGGCCGCCGCACGAGGAACTGATCCGCCGCAAGAACGAGGCGGCGCATCCATTCGGGCGCCGTATCCGCGTTCGGCTGCGCGCGCGTCCAGCGCGCCAGCACGTCGCTCTCGTGCTCGATACGCCGCTGCCAGGCGGCATCGCCGTCGGGTGCCGGCGCCGCTTCCGCGGAGAGCGTCAGCGTGAGCGCGGCGCCGGGTGCGAGCGTGGCGCGGAAGGTTCCTGCGTGCAACTCGTCATCGACGTGGTCGAGGCCGCGCTCGCGCTCGCGCGGCAGGTCGAAGTCGCGGAACCACGTGTGCGCGCCGTCGGCGTCGGCGCCGGGGGCCAGCAACAGCAGCGGCCGCGCGCCGTCGAACGCGATGACACGCAGGCCGTCCGCCACGCGGGCGACATCCATGCGCCAGTCTCCGGCCCGCGTCGTCGCGTGATAGTCGCGATAGTTGACGAGGGTCTTCACCCGCAGCGTCAGTGGCTCGCGCGCGCGCAGCACTCGCCAGCGGATGTGTGTGGTATTGGCGCCGTGCTCCATCCAGACGCACTTTTCGACGAGCGCGTCGGCGCATGCGTAGGTCCACACGGGCGTGGTGCCGTCGAGACGGAAGCGCTCGATGAGCCGGTAGCCGTGGGGATCGACGATGCCGCTCACCCAGCGCGCGGCGAACAGCGGCCATTCGGCACCGGCGTACTCGACGGTCTCGTGGACGCCGGCGGCCATCACCGTCCGTCCCAGCGGTGGCTTCAGTGCGGCGACGAGCAGCGCGTGATAACGCCGCGTCGGCGTGCCGGCGATCGTCCCCGAGGCGAAGCCGCCGATGCCGTTGACACAGAGCCACTCGCGCCGCTCGGCGGCGCGGAGGTCGCCCGTGACGGCGCGGCCCCAGGTCAGCACGATGCCAGGGCACCGCGAGGCCTGGCCGCGGCGCGCGCATCGATCAGCGGCGAGCCCGTGTCCAAAGAGGCGCGATGCGTCCCGGCGACTGCGGCATCGGCCTCCGCGCGCCCCACGTGGCCGAGGTGCTCGAGCACCGGCCCGTGGTCGGCTGGCTCGAGGTCCACGCCGAAAACTACATGGGCGGCGGGACGGCCATCAGAACGCTTGAGCGCGTGCGCGCCGAGTATCCGCTGTCCGTGCACGGCGTGGGCCTCTCGATCGGCAGCGCGGAGGGTATCGACACCGCGCACCTCGAGCGGCTGGCGAGACTGGTCGAGCGCCTGCAACCCGTGCTCGTCTCCGAGCATCTGTCGTGGAGCGTGACAGGGGGCGCGTACTTGAATCATCTGCTGCCGTTACCGTACACCGACGAGGCCCTCGCGGTGATCGCCGATAACGTCGCCCGCGCGCAGGATCGCCTGGGGTGCCGGCTGCTCGTCGAGAATCCCTCGGGCTATCTGCGGTTTCGCGGCTCGTCGATGTCCGAGCCGGAGTTTCTCAACGCGCTGGCGCGCCGCACCGGCTGCGGCCTGCTCTGCGACGTCAACAACGTCTATGTCACGTGCGCCAATCTGGGCGGCGACCCGGCGGCATGGCTCGACGCCCTCGACCGCGCCGCGGTCGCGGAGATTCATCTCGCCGGCCACGCCGTGAACAACGCCGACGGGCGATCGATCCTGATCGACGACCACGGCTCGCCAGTGGCCGATCCCGTGTGGGAGCTGTTCGCCCACGCGCTCGGCCGATTCGGTCCGGTCCCGACGCTGATCGAGTGGGACACCGATCTTCCAGCGCTCGGCGTCCTGCTGGGCGAGGCGGCGAAGGCGCGAGCGTATGTCTCGAAGGCGGCCGATGTCGTCGCTGCGTGAGCTGCAGGCGGGATTCCGCGCCGCGCTGCTCGACGAAGCGGAGGCGCGCGTGGTTTCGGAGATCATCGACGACGGACTCGGCGCCTCTGCGCGCCTGGCCGTCTATCGTCACCACGTCTTCACGAGTCTCACCGACGCCCTGGGGACCACGTATCCCGTCGTCTGCCGGCTCGTCGACCGCCGTTTCTTCGGCTGGCTCGCCGATCGCTACGTGCGCGCGCATCCGCCGGCCAGTCCATGCCTGTTCGAGTATGGCGGCGAGCTCGCGGCGTTCCTCGCCGCCTTCCCCGCGTGCGCACACCTGCCGTGGCTGGCTGACGTGGCGCGGCTGGAATGGGCGATCAACGGCGCGCAGCACGCGCCTGGGGCGACGCCGCTTCTGGCCGATATCTGGCGTAGCCTCGACGCCGATGGGTTGGCGGCGTTGACGGTTCAGGTCGATCGATCTGTCACGCTGCTCGAGTCGCCGTGGCCCGTCGATGCGATCTGGCGCGCCAATCAGGCCGGCGCCGATGGCGCCGTCGATCTCGTCGCCGGCGCGGTACGGCTCGAGGTTCGCCGCATCGACGACGACATCGTCTTGCGCGCGCTCCCTGCTGGATCGTTCGCCCTTCGTGCGGCGCTCGCCGCCGGCCGAACGTTGCAGGAAGCGGTAGACCGCGCGCTTCTCGCAGAGCCGGCTTTGAACCTCGCGCGTGAGATCCGCGCGCTACTCGACGACGGCATGCTGGTGCTGCCGGGATGACGTCCGCACGACGTCATCCTTTTCGCATCAGCCCTGCAGCTGAACCGTCCGCTCTCCGGCGCGCACGCGCGCGTCCCAGCTGACATCGATCGCGCCTTTGACGCTCTCGTGCGCCGGGCATCCCGCCGGATGCGCGGCGAGCGCGCGCTCGGTCGCCTCCAGCGCGTCGGCGGGGACGGCGAGCTCGTAGTGCACGTGGATCGAGCGGATCTTGATCGTCTTGCCGTGGCCGACGATGCGGCCCTCGACGGAAGCCGTGAAGCCGTCGCGGTCGAACGCGATCTTGCGCCCTGCCAGGGCGCCACGCAGAGTGCCGAACATTCAGCCGGCGACGCCCGCAACGATGTGGTCGAGCGTCGAGGCCACCGGCGGGCCCTCCGGCACGCCATAGTACTGGCGCAGGCGGCCCTGCACGCCGTACACGACGGGCTCGGGAACGTCGCCGAGATACGCGTGGCGCGCACCGTTCTTATAGACCAGGCGGGTCTTCGAGACGTATTCGAAATCGTCGGCCATGTCGGACTCCTCCTTCGTTCGTTTGGACACGGCTCCGCGCGGCGTCGATTCCGCGAGGTGTAGACTCGCGCGCGTGAGCGCCGACGATCGCACCCTGCTCACACGCGCGGCAATGGGCGATGGCGAAGCCCTCGAGGCGCTGATGAGCCGCTACGCCTCACGCATCTATCGGCTCGCGTACGGTATCACGCGCAGCGCGCCGGACGCCGAGGAGGTCGTGCAAGACGTGTTCTTGCAGATCGTCAACAAGGGCGCGGGCTTCGAGGGCCGTGCGGCGCTGGGCAGCTGGATCTATCGGATCACGACCAATGTCAGCCTCAACAAGCGGCGCGGCAAGCGCCGCGAGCTCGAGACGCCGCTCGACGAGCTGCTGCCGACGTTCCTTCCCGACGGTCACCGGGCCGGCGATCGCGCCTTCGTGGTGGCGGATTGGTCGAGCACACCGGACCGGGAGCTGCTGGCCGGCGAGTCGCGCCGACTCCTGGAGGCGGCGATCGACCGGTTGCCCGCGCACTACCGCGCCGTGCTCGTGCTGAGAGACGTCGAGGAGCTGTCCAACGAGGAGGTCGCCGAGATCGTCGGCGACACCGTGGCGGCGGTGAAGACACGGCTGCACCGCGCGCGGATGGCGCTGCGCGAGCAGCTCACGCGGGACCTGAGAACCGGCGCATGACCTGCCGCGACGCCATCGACATCCTCGCCGATTACGTCGACGGTGCGATGCCGGCTGAGCTCGCGGCCGAGCTCGAGCGGCATCTGGCGGGCTGCGAGCCCTGCCGCGCCTACCTCGCCACCTATCGCAAGACAGGCATGCTCGGTGCCATCGCCGGCCGCGTCGACATGCCCGCAGAGATGCAGACGCGACTGCGCCGGTTCCTCAGCGAGCAGCTTCGCCGCGCCTGACGCTCGCGCACGATCTGCGGACCGGGCGCGCTGGCCCGTCGCGATAGAATCGATTTCCTGTGAGACCGCCCCACGTTCGCCACAACGTCGTCGCGCTCGGCGCGGACTACGCGCTGTTCATGGTGGCGCTGGCGTTCGTCTCGCCGACGACGATCTTGCCGGCCTTCGCCGCGTGGCTGGGCGCGCCCAACATCGTGATCGGCGCGATCCCCGCCGTGATGACGCTCGGCTGGTTCCTGCCGTGCCTCTTCGCGGCGCCGCATACCGAAGGGCTCACGCGCAAGCTGCCGTTCCTGGTGCGGTGGACGGTCTGGGAGCGCGTGCCGTTCCTGCTTCTCGCGGCCGCCGCGTACTGGCTCGCCGAGCGCTCACCCGGGGCGACGCTGGCCGTGCTGCTCGCGATGCTGCTGGCTGTGACGGGCGTCGGCGGCCTGCTGATGCCGGCGTGGATGGATCTCATCGGCCGCGCGATTCCGGTGACGATGCGCGGACGGTTTTTCGCGGTGTCGAGCGTCGCCGCCAGCCTGCTCGGCCTCGGCGCGAGCGCCGCGACCGCCGACGTGCTCGCGAGCCATCGTCCGGCCGTCGCGTACGCGCTCTGCTTCGTGTGCGGCTTCGTGTGCCTGATCGTGTCGTTCGTCGCCCTCGTCCTCGTGCGCGAGCCCCTCGCGGCCGCCGCGCGCCCGCGGGAACCGCTCGGCGCGTATCTGCGGCGCATGCCCGCGCTGCTGCGCGACGATCGCAATCTCGCGTGGTATCTCGTCGCGCGGTCGCTGGCGGCGGTGGGCGCCGCGGGCACCGCCTTCTACACGGTCTACGCGTTGCACGCGTGGCGGCTGCCCGCGTCGGCCGCGGGCATCTTCACCGCGCTCCTGCTGTGCGGCACGATCGCCGGCACCATCGTGCTCGGGTGGCTTGCCGACCGTGCGGGCCACCGCATCGTGCTGCTGGCCGGAGTGGCGGCGAGCGTGGTCGGCAACGTTATCGCGCTGGCGGCGACGTCGCCCGCCACGTTCGGCGTCGCGTTCGCGCTGGCCGGCGTGCAGACCGCGTCGATCACCGTCTCGGGGCTCAACGTGCTCCTCGAGTTCGCGCCGGTCACCGAGGCGCAGCCGACCTACCTGGGCCTCGGTAACACCTTGCTGGCGCCCATCGCGTTCGTGGCGCCGCTGGCCGCCGGTCTCCTGGCCGATGCCGCCGGGTTCTCCGCGGTCTTCGCCATCACCGCGCTCGGCGGCACAGCCGGCATGCTGCTGCTGGCGCTACGCGTACGGGATCCGCGCGCTACGCGCGCGCTGGCCGCCGGGAGCCGCGCGTGAAAACGCTGCTGCTCGACCTCGACGACACGCTGCTCGCGTACTCGGCCGGCGTCGACGACTCCTGGGTCGAAGCCTGCGGCGCCGTGCCGTTGTCGGTGGACACGGCGACGCTCGTGGCCGCGCTGACCGAGACGCGCAAGTGGTTCTGGAGCGGCGATCCCGCGCGTCACGCACGCGAGCGCGTGAACATGCTGGGCGCCTGGACGAAGATCGTCGCCGAGGCGCTGGTGCGCTGCGGCTGCGCCGACGACGCCGTCGCCGCCGCGATCGCCGGCGACTTCGCCGCGCGCCGCCGCGCCGCCATGCGACTGTTTCCGGAGACGCGCGCCGTGCTGGACGCGCTCCGCGCGCGCGGGCTGCCGCTGGCGCTCGTGACCAACGGCGACGTGCGCCAGCAACGCGACAAGATCGAGCGCCACGATCTCGCACGGTATTTCGGCGCCATCGTCATCGAGGGCGAATTCGGCTGCGGCAAACCCGACGAGCGGGTCTATCGCGAGGCGCTGCGGCGGCTCGGCGCGCAGACGGACGGCGCGTGGATGGTGGGGGACCATCTGGAGTGGGATGTGCTCGCGCCGCAGCGGCTTGGACTCACGGGCGTCTGGATCGATCGGGAGGGCGCGGGCCTGCCGGCGGCGCACACCGACGCGCGCCCGCAGCGGATCATCCGCTCGCTGTCGGAGCTGCTCGGGTGAAGCTCGCCCGGTTCGCCATCTGGGTGGCGACCGCGAGCTTCGTTCTCATGCTCTTCTACCCGCTCGTGATGGAGATCCTCACGCGCATTGCCGCACGCGGCGACAGCGGGCTGCCGTGATATGAAAGGGGGCCTCGAAGGGCCCCCTTTACCCCCATACGCTCCGAGCGCCGCGGGAAACCCGTGGCGCTCCTCGAATTCGCTTCAGCGCCCCCAGCGGTATTCGCCGTCGGAGCCGGGGCGGCCGCGGCCGCTGCTGCCGTCGACGCCGCGCTTGGGACCGCGCTTGTTGGCGCCCGGGCCCTTGCGGCCGGCCGGCTTGTCGCCGAAGCCGCCGGGACCTGCGCCCCGCCGCTGCGCTCGACCTGGCTTGTCGCCGAAACCGCCGCCCCCGCCGCCGGCCGGCCGATCACCGAAGCCGCCCGCCGGACGCTGGCCGCCGCCGGCGCCGAACCGGGGTCCGCCGCCGCCTCCTCCGCCGCCGAATCGCGGGCCGCCGAAGCCGCCGCCCGCGGGCCGATCGCCGTAAGGGCGGGGGCCCCCGGCCGGACGCGGCGGGCGCGGACCACCCGCGCCGCGCGGCGTGGCCTTGTCGACGCGGATCATGCGGCCGTCGAGGGAAGTCCCGTTGAGCGAGGAGATGGCCTTTTCGGCCTCCTCGGTGGTCGCCATCTCGACGAAGCCGAAGCCCCGCGAGCGGCCGGTCTCTCGGTCGGTCATCACGGCGGCCGACATCACCTCGCCGAAGCGCGCGAAGGCGCCGCGCAGGCCCTCGCTCGAGGTGGAAAATGAGAGACCACCGACGAACAGCTTCACGGACATGACCTGCTCCTTTCGTCTGCCGGGTCGAGATTACCCCGAGTATAGCCCCCGGGTATGGCCATTGCAGCGGAGTAGCACGCACGATGCCGCCCAGGAATCCGGACCTCCACGGCAACGCCCCGGATAGCTCGCGCGTGGCGCTCGTCCTGGTGGATGTGATCAGCGATCTCGAGTTCGAGGACGGCGACCGGCTGCTGCCTCATGCCCTCGCCGTGGCCGATCGGCTTGCCGTGCTGGCGGCCCGCGCCCGGCGCGCCCGGGTGCCCGTCATTTACGTCAACGACAACTTCGGGCGCTGGCGATCGGACTTCCGGACGCTGCTCGAGCGCTGTCTCGAGCGGCGCGTGCGCGGCCGCCCGCTCGCGCGCCGGCTGCGCCCGCGCGCCAGCGACTACGTCGTCTTGAAGACCAAGCATTCGGCGTTCTATGCCACGACGCTCGAGCTGTTGCTGCGATACCTGGGCGTGAGCTCGCTGGTGCTCACCGGCCTCACCGGCGATCGTTGCGTGCTGTTCAGCGCCAGCGACGCGTTCATGCGGGACTTGCGGCTCTGGGTCCCGGCCGATTGCGTGGCGTCGATCGATCCCGAGCACAATCGCCGCGCCCTCGACGAGATGGCGCGTCTCTTCGACGCGGATCTCACGGACTCGACGCGCCTGGTGCTCTCACGCTCGGCGATCAAGCGGCGGGCGCGGGCAGGAGCAGCGCGACTGCGGTCAGCGCGAGCGCCAGCAGCACGGCCTGCGCGGAGATCTCACGCCCCTGCCGCTTGAGCTCCGTGACCGCCCAGGCGTCGGTCACGGGCTCCACGCCGGTCGACGTCTCGCGCAGTCCGCGCGAGGCCAGTCGCGTTCAGGTGCTGCCGTGCGCCTGCAGGAAGCCGAGCGCGGCGACGAGGAGCGGCACGAACAAGACGAGTCGTGCGCCGCGCGCGAGACCGAAGAGCGCAAAACCGGCGGCGAGCACGAGGGTCAGCGCCAGTCCCGCCACTCCCATCAGGGAGCGCCGGCGCCGCCCGCGCGATTCGAGATTCGTGACCAGAGGCACGGCCATCGCGATGCGCGCTTACCCTATCATCGTTGCCAACCGGGCGGCCTGGATGCTAGATTCGACGGCAACTAGCCGTTTTTCAGGCGGTCGAGGCGAGACAGGAGATCTCATGGAGAATCCCGCGGTGACGCACGCGCGCGAGCGACTGAGCCGCTGGCTCGAGGACGGCCGCGAGCTGCTCGCCCTGCTGCCGGAGGTGCTCGACTCCGGGCAGAAGACCGCCGCCAAGCTCGAGCACGCCGAGCGCGACGCGGAGCGGCTGCGCCGCGAGCTGATGGAGCTGCGCAAGGAGCTGTCGGAGGCGAAGGATCGCGCGCAGAACAACGAGGCGGAGCGGCAGCTCGAGGAATACCGCAGGCAGTTCGAGGAGCTGCGTCGTGCCAACGAGCAGCTGAAGAACGAGAAGGACGAGGTCGCGCAGGCCTTCGCGAAGCTGCTCGAAACGATGCAGTCGACCAATCAGATCGCGCAGAAGCTCGGCGTCACCAAGAGCCCGTTCGCCCGCGCCCCGAAAGAGTCCGCGTCGCCGACCTCGCCGACGCACGAATAGCTACTTCTTCATCCCGCGCGTGTCCTTGCGCAGCGTCAGGCCCAGCTCGAAGCTCGTCTGCCGCATCGGATCGGCGTTGAAGATCGCCAACCAGATCGCCCCGTAGTCGCGCCCGACGCCCGGCACGCCGGTGCCCTCGGCCGAGAGGCGCCGCACGTCGAGCTTGCCCGCTTTGCCCGCGGCGGGCACCGTCATCAGAAAGCCGGCGTCGGACGGCGCGCCGTCGACGCTCAGCTTCACCTCGATGCCGTGCGCGTCCTTGAGGTCGGCCTGGATCGAGAAGAATCGCGTGGTCAACGGCGGCAGCGGCCCGTCGAACTTGTGCTCCTTGAACCGCTGGTTGTCGGCGAGGAACCGCTGGGCGGTCTGCTCGGTCTCGCCCAGACGCGGTGTGGGGCGGCGGAACACGCGCGTGTCGTCCTTCGAATGGATCATGCGCGCCTGCACCCACGGGCCCGGCTCGGGCACGGCGGCGCGCAGAACGTTCTCGATGAACTTCGGGTACGTTTCGCTCAGACGGCCCTGCGCGACGAGATACTCGTAGAGCTGCGTGCCGATGGGCTTCGACGGATCGGACTTGAGGTTGGTCAGTGCGTTGGCGATGCACCCGGGGCTCTGCTTCTCGACGTGGTCGAGGATGAGCGAGTACCCGTACGCAAGCAGGCCCTCCTCGAACTCGAGACTCTGCTGGATCGGCGCCGACAGCAGGTAGGGATACTTCGTAATCTCTTCGCGCGTCGCCTCGGAAAACCCGAGCGTGTTCTTCCACCCCGACCAGCGGGCCGATGCCGACAGCCACCACTGCGCGCTCTCGTCGGAGCCCGAGCCGTCGCCGCGCCCGGCGGCCGACGGCGCCGCCGCGGGCGCGCCAGCGACGGGCTCGGGCTCGCGCACCCGCTGCGGCGGCATCCGGTCGACCTTCTTCGGCGGCGTCTGGCGCGGCGGCGGCGCGACGACCGGTTCCGGCTCCTGGACGCGCACGGGTTCTGGGGGACGCACGGGTTCGGGGGCACGCACCGTCTCGGCGAGGCGCACGGGCTCGGGCTCGGCCAGCGCGGGCGCGCGTGCGCTCTGCTCGCCGAGCACGAGGTGTTTGCGCGCGGCTGCGACGGCGGTCTGCCGCCCGAAGGCCTCTGAGATGCTCTCCTCGAGCGCGGAGAATCTGGCGTCGTCCAGCCCCTCCGTGGCCTCGAGCATCGTCAGGAGATCCACGAATGGGTGCGCGGCCGCCTCGAGTGCCTCGATCTGCTCCGCCGTCGTCTCGGTCAGGGCGAGCGCGGCCTGCTTCAGCTCGGCGGCCTTGTCTTGCGCGACGACGAGCGGCTCGAAGCTCTCGTCGTCCCGGTGACGCACGCCGGCGATCCGATCCAGCACGGCGACGACGCGCTCACGCGACTCGTCGAAAGCCGCACGCCGCTGCTCGGCCTGCAGCGCGTCGGTCATGGCGACGAGCACCGGCTCGAGGCTCCTGGCGCTCTCGATGCCGTCGGGCACTACGAGGCCGAGCGTTTCGGCGGCGAGGACGATCTCGGCGCGCAGCTCGATGAACTCGCGGCTGCCGGTCGCGAGCGCTTCGACGAGCGCATCGGACGGCGGCGCGCCGCCGTCCTGCAGCTCGCGCGCGGCTTCCGCGAGCTTCGCCCCCAGGTCAGCGAAGCGCCCGGTGAGGTCCGCGAGTTGGCGAGCGAAGGCGTCGAGGTTGACGTTCATACGCAGGGAGCAAAGCGATTCTAGGCGGCGGCGCAGCGGAGTGTCAAACTGCTGCCTGGCACGTGCCGTGCTACGTCAGCCGATGTGGCCGGCCTCGACACGCCGCAGCTGATTTTCTTCGTCATCCTCGGCGCGGCGTTCCTGCTGCTGCTCACCGAGCGGCTGCGCAACGACGTCGTCGCGCTGCTGATCGTGCTCGCGCTGAGCGTGTCGGGACTCCTCAAGCCGGACAAAGCGCTGTCGGGATTCGGCAGCGAGCCGGCGATCGTCGTCGCCGCGATCTTCGTGCTGAGCGCCGCGCTGCACCGCACGGGCGTGTCCGACGCGCTCGGACGCGCGGTCGCGCGGCTCGCCGGCGCGGGCCTCGCCCGCGCGCTCGCCGTCATCATGCCATCGGTGGCGCTGCTGTCCGCATTCACCCACCACCTCACGACGACGGCGATCATGCTGCCCGTCACGCTCGATCTCGCTCGCTCGCGCAAGATCCCCGCCTCACGCCTGCTGATGCCGATGTCGTTCGCCGCCTCGCTCGGCACGACGATCACGATCATCGGCGCGCCCGCGTTCCTCATCGCCTCGCAGGCGCTGCGCGAGGCGGGCCGGCCGGGACTCGGCATCTTCTCGATCGCCCCGATCGGTCTGGCGCTGTCCGCGGCCGGGACGATCTTCATCCTGCTCGTCGGCCGCTGGCTGTTGCCGGAGCGCAAAGGCGCGGACACGGCGACCGACCCCTTCCGCCTCGACGAGTATTTCACCGAGCTCACGGTGCTCGACGATTCGCCGTTCCGCGGCAAGACCGTGCGCGAGGTGGGGCGCGACGGGCCGTATCGTGTGAAGGTCGTCGGTCTGGTGCGCGATGGGCGGCGGGCCCAGCGCCCGCTCGGCGACCGTCGCGTGGAACCCGGCGACGTGCTGCTCGTGCGTACCACGCCCGAGGACATCATTGCCATCCGCAGCGAGGCGGGCGTCGAGCTGCATCCGGTCGCGCAATATCAGTCGCGCGGCGCGCCGTCGCGCGAGGCGACGTCGTCCGGCGACGATGGCGCTCCGCGCCTCGTGCAGGCGGTCGTGGCGCCGCGCTCGGAGCTGGCCGGCCGCACGATCGGTGCGCTGGACTTCCACCGTCGCTACGGCGTGATCGTGCTCGGACTGTGGCGGCGGGCCGGCTGGCTCGATGAGGAGATCGCGCAGACCCCGCTGCGACCCGGCGACGTGCTCGTGCTGCAGGGCGACGACGAGGCGCTCGAGCGCGTCGCCAACGACCCGGGGATCCTGATGCTCGTGCCGTTCCACGCCGAGCGCAGCCCCCGGCGAAAAGGTCCGCTCGCGGCCGCGATCATGCTCGCCACCGTGCTCCTCGCCGCATTCGACGTGCTGTCGATCGAGATGGCCGGCCTCGCCGGCGCTGTGGCGACGGTGCTCACGGGCTGTCTCACCGCGAGCCAGGCCTACCGTGCGATCGACGCGCGCATCTACGTGTTCATCGCGGGCGCCATTCCGCTCGGAGCGGCGATGAAGTCGAGCGGCGCGGCGGACACGCTCGCGGGCTGGCTGCAGGGCGCCGTCGCCGACTGGAGCGAGACGGCCGTGCTGCTCGCGCTGTTCGCGGTCGTCGCGGTCGTCACACAATTCATGTCCGACAGCGCGACGACCGCGCTGTTTGCGCCGGTGGCGGTGGCGCTGGCCGATGTCCTGGGGCACGCGCCCGAGCCATACGTGGTCACGGTCGCCATGGCGTCGGTGGTCGCGTTCCTCACGCCGATCGGGCACCACGGCAATCTCCTCGTGTACGGCCCCGGCGGCTATCGCTTCGGCGACTTCGTGCGCGTCGGCGCGCCGCTCACGCTGGTGTCGGCCGCGGTCGTCGTGATGCTCGCGCCGATACTCTGGCCGGCCTGAGCCCGGGCGGGCGCGGCCGCCTGGCATGGAGAGCGGACCACGACGGTAGGTAGTCGCTTCCTGAGATAAGTCACGCCGTTGCAGCCTCCTCAGGGTTACAAAAACGTTGGCGAACGCGTGGTTAGCTCATCTGAGGGTTCGGTACGGAACTTGCGCTCCCCCGGAGCGATACCGTCTGGAGGGGGTGACCATGCTCGACAACGTCCGGGCAGACCTCGAGCACGCACGCGTGATCAACGGCTTGTCACCGGGGTGGTTCAATCGGTGGGTGAAGACGCCGTTGCACCCGGGCACGATCGGGGTCCTCAGCTACCGGTTCGCCTGGTGGGCGCACCACGTCCGCGTCCCCGTGCTCCGGCAGCTGATGATCGTCGTCTCGGCGGTCCTTCGGGCGTTCGTCGACGTCGTCTTCGGCGTGGAGATCTCCGTCAAGGCCGAGATCGGGCCCGGCCTCGTCGTGCACACCGCGCACGGCGTGTTCATCGCCGACACGAAGATCGGGCGCAACTGCGTCGTCCAGCACGGTGTCGCGATCACGCAGGGTGTGCGCTCGATCGGGGACAACGTCTACTTCGGTCCCGGCGCCAAGGTGATCGGCGGCGCGGCCATCGGCAACAACGTGCGCGTCGTCGCCAACAGCGTGGTGATGACCGACGTTCCCGACAACCTGACCGTCGTCGGCGTCCCGGCGCGCATCCGCTGGCGCAACCGCGCGTCGCTGACCCGATCGGCGATGCTGATGGCCTCGATGCTCTCCGGGCGGGACGGCGAAGCCGTCGATCTCGTCTCGATGCTGCCGATGCTCTGAAGCGATGGCCTACTTGCTCCAGCAATTGCTCGACGTCAGCGCGGATCGTCATCCCGACAAGCCCGCCGTGCGCGCGCGCGAACGCAGCCTGACCTATGCGGAGCTGCATGCCCGATCCAGCCAGCTCGCTCATCTGTTGCGGGCGCAGGGCGTGGCGCGGGGCGATCGCGTGGGCTTGTTCTTTCCCAAAGCGGTGGAATCCGTCGTCGCCATGCTCGGAGTCCTGAAAGCGGGCGCCGTCTACGTGCCGCTCGATCCCCATGCGCCGACCCGCCGCCTCGGGGCGATCGCGGAGAACTGCGGGATCAGTGCGCTCGTCACGACGGCCGAGCGCCTGCGCACGCTCGAGCCGCGTGCGCTTCGCTGCGCCGTGCTGGTGAGCGGCGAGCCGCGCGCGGCGCACGAGATCGCGTGGTCGGCGCTCGATGCCTTCCCGACGTCGGCGCCGCCCGACAGCGGCGTGGAGACGGATCTGGCCTACATCCTCTATACGTCGGGCTCGACGGGCCAGCCCAAGGGTGTGATGCTGACCCACCGCAACGCGCTCACATTCGTCGACTGGTGTGCGGCGACGTTTGTGATCACCGCTGACGACCGGCTGTCGAACCATGCGCCGCTACACTTCGACCTCTCGGTCTTCGACATCTACAACGCACTCGGCGCCGGCGCGACGGTGTCGCTCGTCCACGAGGAGCTCACGGTCTTCCCGCGGCGCGTGGCGGACTTCATCGAGCAGCACGGCATCACGGTGTGGTACTCCGTGCCCTCGGCGCTCGTCTATCTGCTGCTGCACGCCGACCTGGCGGCGCGCGACCTCGACCGACTGCGCCTCGTGCTCTTCGCCGGCGAGGTCTTCCCGATGAAGTACCTGCAGCAGCTCGCGGACCTGCTGCCGCGCGCCGAGCTCTACAACCTGTACGGGCCCACCGAGACGAACGTGTGCACGTACCACCATGTCGATCGCTGGCGGCTCGCCGGACAGGACCGTCTGCCGATCGGCCGCGCGTGCGCCAACACGGAGGTACTGGTCCTCGACGCCGACGGCCGCCGCGTCGCACCCGGCGAGGTCGGCGAGCTCTACGTCCGCGGGCCGTCCGTCACGCCCGGATACTGGGGTGACGCCGAGAAGACGCGACGGGCGCTCGTGCCGAATCCGTTCCAGCCGCACCTCGACGAACGGCTCTATCGTACGGGCGATCTCGTGACCCTCGACGAGCACGGCGAGCTCGTGTTCCTGGGTCGTCGCGACAATCAGGTGAAGAGCCGCGGCTATCGCATCGAGCTGGGCGATATCGAGGCCGCGCTCTATGCGCACCCGGCGGTCGTGGAAGCCGCCGTGGTGGCCACCCGCGACGAGGATCTCGGCAGCCGCCTCCGCGCGTTCGTCGCGCTCAAGCCCGGAGAGGATGTCACGCCGGCCTCGCTGCAGGCGCATTGCGCCGGCCTTGTTCCGCGCTACATGGTGCCCGAGACGATCAACGTGCGGGACAGCTTGCCCAAGACCTCCACCGGCAAGACGGATCGCGCGCGGCTCACCGCCGAGGGGGGGGTCTGAGTGCTCGACATGGATCGTGACGTTCGCAGTGTCGTCCGCGCGTTCATCGCGACGCGGCTGGCGCCATCCGCCGGCCGAGCCGAGATCGCCGACGACGAGGACCTCATCGACACCGGCGTCGTCAACTCGCTGGGGATCTTCCAGCTCGTGGCGTTCCTCGAGGAGCGCTTTCAGATCGCCATCGGCGACGAAGAAATAACGCCCGAGAACTTCGGCACCATCGACGGCATCGAGCGCCTCGTCGCGTCGCGTATCGCGGCACGCGCCGCCTGAGCGCACCTCACCGGACCCTCGTGGCTGGCGCCAGACGTCGCCGCAAAGCAGAATGACGTCTCGCGCGCCGTCAGCCGCGGACGACGAGCATCCATAGGCCGATCGCGACGAACACGACGCCGGCGGCACGCCGCAGGTGATCCGGCGCGATCCACGCGCCCAGGCGCTCACCGACGAGGACCGCGAGCGCGCTGGACACCAGCAATGCCGCCGCCGCGGCGGCGAAGATGCCGAAGCGGCTCGGGCCCGGCGTCGACGCGAACGTCAGCGTCGCCAGCTGCGTCTTGTCACCGAGCTCGGCCAGAAAGACGCTCGCGAACACGAGCGCGTATGTCTTCATGGCCGCGAGTCTACCGCTTGAACTTGGCCGTCGCGCTGCGGTTGCTGCTCATGGTCAGCGTGCACGTCGGTGACGTGCCGCTGCAGGCGCCCTCCATCCGGTGAACGTCGGACCGGTCATTTGGGCGAGACAGCGCGCTTCCTTATATACGGCGTCGCGATAGGTGCCTGACGCCATGAGGCGCTGGTGAGAGGCCGTATCATCGGGCCGATGGGAGACCGGGTCGCGCTCTCGATCATCGGCGTGCTGTCGCTGGCCATCGTCGGCGTGGTCGGTGTGCTGCTGCTCGCGCACGATCCGGGCCGGCGCTTCAGCGCGGAGGTCACGGCACTGCCTGCGCTCAACGCCGCGCTGAACGCGACGTGCGCGGCGCTCCTGGTCGTCGGCTGGATCGCCATCCGCCGGCGGCGTATCGGCGTGCACCGCGCGTGCATGCTCGCGGCGTGCGTGGCTTCCGCGTTGTTCCTCGTCTCCTACGTCGTCTATCACGCGCTCGCCGGGTCGCGGCCGTTCGGCGGCCAGGGTTGGATCCGGGTGGTGTACTTCCCGATCCTCGTCTCGCACGTCGTGCTCGCGGCCGTGATGGTGCCCTTCGTGCTCACGACCGTGTATCGGGCGCTGTCGGGACGCTTCGATCGACACGTGCCGATCGCGCGCCGGACGCTGCCGGTGTGGCTTTACGTGTCCGTGACCGGTGTGCTCGTGTACTTGCTCCTGTATCACGTCGGCTGAGGCGTGCCCATGCGCGGGATCGAGCAGATTCCGTGGCTCTACGACGCGTGCTGCGCGCTGGTCGAGCGCTTCGGTCTCGGGCGCTGGCGCCGCTGGCTCGTCGGTGGCGCGGCGGGCCGCGTGCTCGACGTCGGCTGCGGCACCGGCCGCAATCTGCCGCTCTTCGACACGGGCGTGCGCGTGGTCGGCCTCGATCCCACGCGCGACGCGTTGCTCGCGGCGCGGCGGCGCGCACCCGCCGTGCCGCTGGTGCAGGGCGACGCGCAGGCGCTGCCGTTCCGGACCGGCGCCTTCGATACCGTCGTCAGCGGGTTGGTATTCTGCAGCGTGCCGGATCCCGCGCGTGGCCTCGCCGAGGTCAAACGCGTGCTGCGGTCCGGCGGCACGCTCCGCATGCTCGAGCACGTGCGCGCGCTGGGCGGGCTGAAGGCGCTCGTTCAGGATCGCTGCCAACCGCTGTGGACGCGACTCAGCGGTGGCTGCCACTGGAATCGCGACACCGAGCGCACGGTCGAGGCCGCGGGCTTTCACATCGACGCCGCCACGCGCCGCGCGAGGGGCGACATGCGGCGCTTCGTCGCGCGGCCTGGCTGAGCGGCGTGGCGCAGCGCGGCCGGGCGTGAACCGGCTCGCGCTTCAACCCATCGGTACAATCGGAGCGTGGAGATGCTCTCCCGCCGGCAAATCCTAAAGGCCGCGGCGGCCACCGCCGCCGTGATGGCCACGCCGCTGTCCGCGTGGCCCGCACCCGAGCGCGGGCGTGTCGTCGTCGCGCGCGAGGCCGATCGCGCCAGGGCGGTGGCCGCGTGTTTGGACGCCCTCGAGTTCCGCGCGTGCGAGGGACGCGGCGTCGCGGTCAAGGCGAACTTCAACAGCGAGGACGCGTTCCCGGCTTCCACGCATCCCGACACGCTCGCGGCGCTGTTCGCCACGCTGAAGGCACGGCGCGCGGGTGCGCTGACGCTCGCCGAGCGCTCCGGTATGGGCGACACACGGCGCGTGCTCGAGCGGACGGGCGCGGCCGACGTCGCCAAGAAGGCCGGTGCGCGCGTCATCGTGCTCGACGACGTCGGTCGCCCGGCCTGGGAGGCATTCCGCGGCGAGCACTGGCCCAACGGCCTGCACGCCGCGCGGCTCTTCACCGAGGCGCCGTGCGCGGTGCAGACGATGTGCTGCAAGACGCACCGCTTCGGCGGCCACGTGACGCTGTCGCTCAAGAACAGCGTGGGCATGATCGCCAAGCGCCTGCCGGGCGACGGCCACGACTACATGCAGGAGCTGCACCGGTCGCCGCACCAGCGCGCCATGATCGCGGAGGCGAATCTGACGTGGCGACCAACCCTCAACGTGATGGACGCGCTCGAGGCGTTCGTTGACGGCGGGCCCGAGGCCGGCACGCGCGCGGCGCCCGGCGTGTTCCTCGCCAGCGACGACCGCTGCGCGCTCGACGCCGCGGCCATCGCGCTGCTGCGCGAGCACGGGATGAAAGGGCCCGCGGCGAGCGGTCTGATCGCGCGCACCGAGCAGCTGGCGCGCGCGCTCGCGCTCGGACTCGGCGCCGCGCCGACCACCGTCGAGGTTGTGCCGGCCTCGCCCGCCGCCGCCGACGTGGCCAAGCGGCTCGCCGACGCACTGGCGGCAGGCTGAGCATGGCCAAGCGCAACGCCCCGCTCGACGATCTCAGCCGCTACGGCCGACTCGCCGAATACAACCGCAAGCGGCGCTTCGACGTCACGCCGGAGCCCCCCGGACGCGCGGGGAAGAAGAAGGCGACGCGCGCGCTCGAGTTCGTCGTGCAGAAGCACCGCGCGAGCCACCTGCATTACGACTTTCGGATCGAGCACGAGGGCGTGATGCTTTCGTGGGCCGTCGCCAAGGGGCCGTCACTCGATTCGAGCGTGCGGCGGCTGGCGATGATGACCGAGCCGCACCCGATGGACTATAACGATTTCGAGGGCGTCATTCCCGAGGGTGAGTACGGCGGTGGCACGGTGATGATCTGGGATCGGGGCACGTGGGAGCCGGAGAGTCCCGACGTCAATCGCGCCCTCGCGAAGGGCGACCTGAAGATGCGGCTTCACGGCAAGAAGATGAAGGGCTCGTGGGTGCTCGTGCGCATGCGCGATCGCCAGTGGCTGCTGATCAAGCACCGCGACGCCTACGCGTCGGCCACCGAGGACCTTACGCTCTCGAAAGCGAAGTCCGTGGTCTCGCGCCGCGGCATGGTCGGCATCGCCCGGGCGGCGGGCGCGAGCCCCCGCCAACTGGAGCAGGCCGCCGGAGCCGATCCGCCGCGCACGCCAGCGAGTCCGGCGCGCCCGACGGCACATCCGCCGCGCTCGACCGCGAAGCCCGCGTGAGCGTCGCGAAAGGACCCGCACGCCGAGAGTCGGCATCCGTTCCCCGCGACGTCAAGCCGATGCTCGCCACGCTGGTGGACGAGCCGTTTCACCTGCCGGGCTGGGTTTACGAAGAGAAGTACGACGGCATTCGCATCATCGCCGAGAAGGACGGCTCACGCGTGCGTCTGATCACGCGCAACCTGATCGATCGCACCGCTGACTTTGCCGAGGTGGCGGCAGCCGTCGCGAAGCTGCCCGCGCCGACGCTGCTGCTGGACGGCGAGGTGGTGGTGTTCGATCCCAAGGGAATCTCGCGCTTTCAGCTCTTCGGCGCCGACACGCGGCGCCGGCCGGTCTACGTCGTTTTCGACTGTCTCTTCGCGCGCGGGCGCGATCTCCGCGCGCACCCCCTGGCCGAGCGGCGCGCGATGCTCGAAAAAGAAGTGCGCGCCGCCGGCCCGCTGCGCCTGGCGCGACGGCTCGCCAGCGACGGCTTCAAGGCGTTCGAGGCGGCGCGCGAGCGCGGCCTCGAGGGTATCGTGGCCAAGGACGCCGCGTCGCCGTACGAAACGGGCAAACGCTCGCCGGCGTGGCGCAAGGTGAAGGTACGCGCCGAGGAGGAGTTCGTGATCGGCGGCTACACCGCGCCGGAGGGCGCGCGCACGCACTTCGGCGCGCTGCTCATCGGCGCGTTCGACGACGGCAAGCTGCGGTATGCGGGCAAGGTCGGCACCGGCTTCACGAGCAAGTCGCTCGCCGAGCTCGCGCAGCGGTTCGCGCCGCTGCGGCGCCCGACGTCGCCCTTCCTCGACGCGCCACGGATGCGGGACGCGACGTGGCTCGAGCCGACGCTGGTCGGGCAGATCGGCTTCATGGAGAAGACGGGCGACGGCCGCTTACGCCACCCCGTCTTCCTCGGCCTCCGCGACGACAAGCCCGCCGCCGAAGTGCGCTGGAGCGCGTAAGCGCGGGTTATCGAGGCGCGCCACGGCTGCGCCGGGGCGCGACGAGCGTGGGGGGGGTTGGGGGCCAGTTCGGGGCCCCCATGTTTAAACGGTATAGCGCGCGCGGATCTCGTCGAGCGCGCGGCGGCGCGATTCGGCGGGCGGCAGGTCGGCCGTCTCCACGGCGGCGAGCGCGCCGGCCAGATCCTCGTCCTTGATCTGTTGGCGCGCCCACGTCGAGTAGTCGTGCTGGCCCAGGTGCCACGCCCACGTCGGCTCGTCGACGCCTTCCGCGAGCTCGACGAAGCGCACGAGGTTCGACGCGCGCAGGTTCAGCGCGCCGGCGGGGCCGCGGAAGTAGAACGAGCGGTCGGGCGGCAGCTCGCCCTCCGTGTACTTGCGCACGTGACGCCGGTGCTGCACGCGGCGCTTGGCCACGCGGAACCGCTGCGCACGCGGATGGTCGCCGAGCCACGCGATCGCGACCTCGCCCTCGGCGAGTTTGGGCCCGGCGAGCACCGGCGGTCGGCCGGTGGCGGCGGCGCGCGTGGCCGCCGCGAAGGCGTCGAGCTCGGTGGCGGCCACGACGTTGGGCAGCGTGCGCAGCTCGGGCGCGAGGTCGGTCACCTGGAGCGTGCTCATGCACAACGACTCCGTGCCCGCCCGCAGCAGTTCTACGACGGGTGAGCCGTCGGCCGGCGCGATGTGATGCGCTTCATCGAGGATGAGCCAGTGCGGCAACCCCGTGGTCGAGCGCACGAAGGACACCGCGCCCAGCGCCTTCGTGGCGTACGCGACCTTTTCCGCGCGCGTCATGGCCGACAGATTCAACACGAGGCTCGTGCGCGGCTGGTGCAGCAGCTGGCGCAGCTCGTCCGGCGTGGGCAGCACGCGCTCGCTGCTGCCGCCGAGTACGACGACGCGCTCGAGCTCGGCGAACGACTGATAGTCACCCTCCGGATCCACGAGCAGGACGGAGCGTCCGCTTTCGATCAGCCGCTCGACCAGCAGCCCCGTCAGCGTGGACTTGCCGCTCGCGGACGGGCCCACGATCAGCATGCGCGTGCCATGGGGTGAGATGGTGACCGGCTCGCCGGAGGCGGTGTCCCCGAGCGGCAGGCTGTGACGCGTCAGCCGCGGCATCAGTGCGGCGAGATCGTTCACGAGGTGCTCCGTGATGAGCTCGATGGCGCCGCGCGAGCCCGGCGCGCGGGTCACGTAATCGGCGCGCTCGCGCAGCGCGGGAATCGCATCGGCCACGGCCACCGCGCACTCGGACATCGCCAGGAACGCATGGTCGTTCTCCGCATCGCCGATGCCGACCATGTTGTGCGGCGACAGCGCGAACATCGTCAGCGCCGCGTCGAGTCCGGTCCCCTTCGTGACGCCACCGGGCAGGAGCATGAGCGCGCCCTTGTTGAAGACGAGCGTGCGCTCGACGCCGATGTCGCGGATCGCGGCGAGCGCGGCGTCCGCATAGCCCTCGGTGGTCGCGATGATCGACGAGCCGAGGTCGAACGGCACCCCACGGCGCCGCAGCTCCTCCACCAGCGCGGACTGCGGCGCGTCGCCAAGCGTCCGCGCCTCGCGGGTCTCGGGGAAGTAAAGGAGCGCGCCGTTTTCGGCGACGACGGCGTCGAACATCCGGTCGATGTCGGCGCACACGCTGCGTAGATCGGGGAGCATGCGCCCCGTGACCAGCAGAACTTTCCGGCCGGACTCGCGCACGCGCGCCAGCGCCTGGGCCATTTCGGGGGAGCACCGGCCGCCATCGGCGATGGTGCCGTCGTAGTCACAGGCGAGTACGTGAACGTTCACGAGTGAGATCCCGTGCATTCACCGTACCACCGCCCGCTCGCCTCGGCCGTGAAGCGCGTGCAGCTCTGTGGAATCTCCGTCAGCGCCCGGGGCGGTGGAGGCCGAGAGCGATCGTGCCGGCGGCGGCGAGCCGGTCGATCTCGCTCGGTGTCACGCCGATCTCGGCGAGCACCTCGGCGGTGTGCTCGCCTAGCAGCGGAGCCGCGCGGCGGATCTCCGCCGGCGTGGCGGAGGCGCGCACGGGGAACGTCAGCATCCGTGCGGTGCCATAGCCGGGCTGCTCGACCTCCGCGACGAGCTGCAGATGCTTGACCTGCGCGTCGGCGAAGACCTCGTCGAACTCGTAGACGGGCCCCGCCGCGATGGAGGCGCGCTCGAAGCGCTCGAGCCACTCGGCGGTCGTGCCGTCGGCCAGCGCACGCTCCACGCGCGCGCGAAAGTCGTCGTAGTGCGCGAGCCGCGAGTCGTTCGTCGCAAAGCGCGGGTCGGTGGCGAGACTCGAATCGCCGAGCGCCTTGCAGAAGCGATCGTACTGATCGGGGTTCATCATGACGACCTGGATCATGCCGTCCTTCGTCGGATAGGCCTCGGCAGGCGTGAGATTCGCGTTGCGATTGCCCAGACGGCGCGGCGCCTGGCCGGTGTCGAAGTACTGGGCGACCGGATCCGGCAGCAGACTCAGCGTCGACGCCAACAGATTGACGTCGAGATGCTGGCCGGCGCCCGTGCGGAAGCGGTGCACGAGCGCGGCGTTGACCGCGCCGAACGCGCACAGCGCCGCCGCGAGATCGGAGACCGAGCTGCCCACGCGCGTCGGTGGCTGGCCGGGCATGCCGGTCAGCGCCATGAGCCCGCTCACGCCCTGCGCGATCGTGTTGTAGCCGGGACGCCTGGCGTGGGGGCCTGTTTGGCCGAAGCCCGTGACGGACGCGTAGACGACACGCGGGTTCACGGCGCTCACCGTCTCATAGCCCAGGCCCAAGCGGGCGGCGACGCCGGGCAGGAAATTCTCGACGATCACGTCGGCACGACGGGCCAGCTCGAAGGCCAGGCGCGCGCCCTCGGGATGCTGCAGCTCGACCGCGACCCCGCGCTTGCCGCGGTTGATCGCCGCGAAGGCGGCGCTCATGCCGTCCCCACCGCGCCAGGCGCGCAGGTCGTCTCCGCGCCCCGGACGCTCGAGCTTGACGACGTCGGCCCCCAGGTCCGCCATCAGGGCCGCGCAGTAGGGACCGGCGATCACCCGGGAGAGGTCGAGAACGCGGATGCCGGCGAGCACGCCGCCGAGTATAATCCGGCACCACTGTCTCTGAGGTATCGGCGTGGAGGTCAGCTCCCAATGAAACGATTCATTCTCCGACGGGTCGGCTACGCGTTGCTATCACTCGTCGTGTTATCCGCGACGATCTTCGTCTTCGTGAGGCTCACGGGCGATCCTTCGGTCCTGCTCGTCGAGCCCGGCGCCAGCAAGGCCGACATCGACGCGATACGCGCCGACCTCGGCCTCGACCGTCCGCTTCTCGTGCAGTACGCCCTGTTCGTGAAGGGGCTGCTCAAAGCCGACTTCGGCCGGTCCTTCTACTACCGGACGCCGGTGCTCGAGCTCTACCTCGAGCGGCTACCGAACTCGCTGATGCTGGCGGTGGTCGCCATGGCGTTCTCGCTGGTCATCGGCATCCCGAGCGGCATCATCGCCGCCATGCGCGTCAACAGCGGCTGGGACGGGGCGGGCAAGGTGTTTGCGCTCCTCGGGCTCTCCATGCCGTCGTTCTGGGTCGGGCTGCTGATGATCCTCTTCTTCTCCGTGTACCTCGGCTGGCTGCCGTCGTCCGGCTCCGGCACCCCACTGCATATCCTCATGCCCGCCTTCGCGCTCGGCTGGTACTTCGCGGCCGCGCACATGCGGCTCACGCGCAGCTCGATGCTCGAGGTGCTCGGCTCCGAGTACATCAAGCTCGCGCGACTCAAGGGGCTGCCGGAGACCCTCGTCATCTGTAAGCACGCCTTCAAGAACGCGCTGATTCCCGTGCTGACGCTGGCCGGTATCAACCTGGTATTGATGATCAACGTCGCCGTGGTGGTGGAGACCGTGTTCGCGTGGCCGGGGGTGGGCCGGCTGTTCTACGAGGGCATCGCGTTCCGCGACTTCCCCGTGGTGCAGACGTCGATCATCCTCAGCGGCACGATGATCGTGGCCGTCAACCTCGCGGTGGACCTCCTGTACGCCGTCATCGACCCGAGGATCCGTTATGAACGGTAGCCGCGCCGCCGCACTCACGGTCGCCTGGCGTCTGGCCTCCTTCCGCTCCCGTCTGGAAGGCCTGCCGGCCTTCCCCATCGTCATCCTCGGCACGCTCGCCCTGCTGGCGATCTTCGCTGACTTCATCGCGCCCCACGACCCCCAGGTGGGGCTGCTCGGCGAGCGCTTCCGCCCGCCCGCGTGGCAGGCGGGCGGGAGCACCGCGCATCTGCTCGGCACCGATCACGTCGGTCGCGACGTGCTGTCGCGCCTCATCTTCGGCGCGCGCATCTCGATGACCGTCGGCTTCACGGCCGTGATCTTTGCCGGCGTGGTCGGCACCACGCTGGGGATTCTTGCCGGCTACCTCGGCGGCTGGGTGGATCAGGTCATCATGCGCGTGACCGACGCGTGGCTGGCGCTGCCCGCGCTCACGTTCGCGATCTTCCTGGCCGCCATCGTGGGGCCGAGCGCGAGCAACATCGTGATCATCATGGCCCTCGTCTACTGGACGCGCTACGCGCGCGTCGTGCGCGGCGAGGTGCTCTCGCTCAAGGAGCGCGACTACGTGCGCCTCGCCATCGTGGCCGGGTGCTCCAAGCGTACGATCATGAAACGCCACATCCTCCCGAACGTGGTGAACTCGTCCATCGTGCTCGCCACCCTCATGCTCGGTGTCGTCATCGTCACCGAGGCCGCGCTGTCGTTTCTCGGCGTCGGCGTGCCGCCGCCGCAGCCCGCGTGGGGGCTCATGCTCGCCGACGGCAAGAAGGGGCTGATGGCCGGCTACTGGTGGCTGACCGTGCTGCCCGGCCTGTGCATCATGTTGATGGTGCTCTCCGCCAACCTGCTCGGTGACTGGCTGCGCGTAAAGCTCGACCCGCAGCTGCGGCAGCTGTAATGGCTTTGCGAGCCGCAGCCGCAGGCGAGGCGAGCCTGTGATGAGGGCATGAGCGACACGCCCCTGCTCGACGTGCGCGGCCTCACCACGCACTACGTCAGCGCGCGGGGCACGCGCGTGACGCGGGCGGTGGAGGACGTGTCGTTCACGCTGCGCGACGGCGAGACGCTGGGCATCGTCGGCGAGTCGGGCTCCGGCAAGACGACGCTGGCGCTGTCGCTGCTGCGCCTGCTGCCGCCGGGCGCACGTATCATCGCCGGCGCCATCCGGTTCGAGGGCGAGGATCTGTTGGCGAAGCGCGAGTCCGAGATGCGCCATATCCGCGGCAAGCGCATCGCCATGATCCTGCAGGATCCGATGGCCTCGCTGAACCCGCTCTTCACCATCGGCGACCAGGTAGGCGAGCCGCTGCGCGTCCACGAGGGGGCGAGCCGCCGCGGGGCGTGGGAGCGGGCGCGCGAGCTGCTGGGCGCCGTACGCATCTCGGCGCCCAACGCGCGCGTGCGCAACTATCCGCACGAGCTGTCGGGCGGCATGCGCCAGCGCATCGTCGGCGCTATCGCGATCTCGTGCGGTCCCCGGCTGCTCATCGCCGACGAGCCCACGACGAGCCTCGACGTGACCATCCAGGCCCAGTACCTGTCGCTGCTGCGCGAGCTGCAGCGCGCGCAGGGCCTGGCCCTGATCTTCATCACCCACAACCTTGGCATCGTCGCCCGCATGTGCGACAAGGTCGCCGTCATGTACGGGGGGCGGATCGTGGAGTCGGGCCCGGTGCGGCGCATTTTCGGCGCCCCGGCGCATCCCTACACGCGCGCGCTCATCGAGTCCATTCCGAAGCTCGGCGACTCGAACGGGCGGCTCACGGCGATCGAGGGCCAGCCGCCGGACCCGGCGGCGCTACCCGAGGGCTGCGCGTTCCACCCGCGCTGCCCGGTGCGGCTCGAGAAATGCGCGACCGAGCGGCCGCGCGACAGCGTCGTCGGCGACGAGCACCGCACGGCGTGCTGGTTGCACGGATGACGCCGCTGCTGGAGGCGCGCGGGGTGGTCAAGCACTTCCCCGTCCGCGGCGGCCTGTTCGGCGGGCCGCGGAAGGTCGTGCGCGCGGTGGAGGACGTGTCGTTCGTCATCGAGCCCGGCGCCACGCTTGGACTGGTCGGGGAATCCGGCTGCGGCAAGACCACGACCGCGAAGCTCGTGCTCCTCCTCGAGCGGCCAACGGCCGGCGAGATCCGCTTTGACGGCGAATCGCTCGCGACGCTCGACGCCGAGGGCCTGCGGCGCTACCGACACTCGGTGCAGGCCGTGTTCCAGGATCCCTACGCCTCGCTGAATCCGCGGATGCGCGTGGACTCCATCATCGCCGAGCCGCTCGTCACCAACGAGCGGCTGGCCGCGGTCGAGCTGGGGGAGCGCCTGCGGAAGGTCCTCGACCTCGTCGGCCTGCCCGCGCGCGCCGCCAAGCTGTTTCCGCACGAGTTCTCGGGCGGCCAGCGCCAGCGCATCGCCATCGCGCGGGCGCTCACGCTCTCCCCGCGACTGATCGTGCTCGACGAGCCAGTCTCCGCGCTCGACGTCTCGATCCGAGCGCAGATCCTGAATCTGCTACGAGATTTGCAGCGCGAGCTCGGCCTGGCCTACCTCTTCATCGCTCACGACCTGGCCGCCGTCGCGCACATGAGCCACGTGATCGCCGTGATGTACCTCGGGCGCGTCGTCGAGACCGGTGCCGCGCGCATCGTCGCCACGCAGCCGCGGCATCCCTACACGAAGGCGCTCTTCGCCGCCGCGCTGCCCTCGCATCCCGACGATTCGCGCGACGACGTCGTGCTGGCGGGCGACGTGCCGAGCCCACTCGATCCGCCCTCGGGCTGCCGCTTTCACACGCGCTGCCCGCAAGTGATGCCGCGCTGCTCGACCGACGAGCCGAAGCTCGCCACCGTCGATGGCCGCGAGGTCGCGTGCCATCTGTACGATTCCGCCGAGATCGCTCGCGCCGCGGCCCCGCGCGGCTGAGTGATCACGTGCCCCGGCGCGTCGCGCGCGCGGCTTCGTAGACCGCGAGCGTCCGCGCCATCGTCGCGTCGATCGAGTGCTCCGCGAGCACCAGAGCCTGGCCGCGCTGCGCGAGCGTGCGTGCGCGTGCGGGATCGCGCAGCAGGTCGAGGATCGCGTCGGCGAGGGCGGCCGCATCCGCCGGCGGGACGAGGCGGCCCGTCTCGCCGTCGCGCACGAGCTCCGGCGTGCCGCCGACGGTGGTGCCCACGACCGGCGTGCCGACCGCAAGGGCCTGCGGGATCACCTGCGACATCGCCTCCGATTTCACCGACGGCAGCACGAGGACGTCGAGCGCGGCCATGACCTCGGGCACGTCGCGGCGGAAGCCCGTCATCACGACGTGCGACTCGAGTCCCATCTCCTTCACGCGGCGGCGCACGTCGTCGAAGCCGATGCCGTCGCCGACGATGAGGAAGCGCGCGTCGGGACGCTGCGCCAGGACGGAGCGCGCGGCCTCGAGGAAGTACGCGTGTCCCTTGCTGCCACGGATGTTGGCGACGAGGCCGACGGCGGGGCCGCGCAAGCCGAGCTCGGTGCGGACGCCGGCGCCGGAGACGTTCGGATGAAAGCGCGTCGTGTCGAGACCCGGCCCGATCGCGACGACGCGCTCGGCCGGCACGCCGGCGCCGCGCACGATCGTTGCCACCGCCTCACCGCTGGTGATGATCCGATCGGCGAGCCGGTACACGAACGCGCGGCTTCCCGGAATGGGAATGCTGACGTGACGACTCCGAACGATCGGAAGGCGCAGCGAGCGCGCCGCGAGCCCGCCGACCCACGCATCCACCGAGGAGTGCGTGTGGACGACCGCGACGTCGTGGACGCGGAGGTGGCGTCGGAGCGCAACGATAGCGGCCACGTCCCAGGCGCCGCGCATTCGAACGGCCAGCACAGGCACGTTCGCACGCGCGGCCTCGGTGACCAACCGGCTACCGGGTTGCCCGAGGATCGTTGCGCGCCAGCCGTGCGCGATCAGCCAGCGCGATTCGGCGATGATTCGGATCTCCTGCCCACCGAACCCGACCGAGGATTCCGTGTGCAGGATAACGGAGCCGGGGGCCATCCCGGCTCCGTTATAGCAAAACTACCAGCGGCCGCCGCCGCCGCCGGGTCGGCTGCCGCCGCCCCCGCCGTAGCCGCCACCGGGCCGGCCGCCGCCGCCGCGACCGCCGAAGCCGCCGCGCCCGCCGCCGCCACCGCCGGCACCGGGACTCTTGGCCTTTTCGACCTGGATGGTCCGGCCGTCGAGGCTGGTCCCGTTGAGCTTGTTGATTGCCTGATCGGCCTCCTCATTCGTCGCCATTTCGACGAAGCCGAATCCACGCGAGCGGCCGGTGTCGCGATCCGTCACCACGCTCGCGGACTCGACATTGCCGCACGCGGCGAACGCCTCGCGCAAACGTTCGGTCGATGTGGAGAAGGAGAGGCCTCCGACGAAGAGTTTGACAGCCATGGGGAGCGCTCCTTGTGGCCTTCCGACTGTGTCGCGATCCCTGGACTCGGAAGGAGAACCGGGACGCGGCCTGAGACCGCGGGCGGGGGTTCACGGCGAACCGGCGACCGCACCAGACGGGTAAAGTATACATGCCGTGATCAATGATTTCATCGAGGAGTTCACCTACCTCGGTATCTTCATCGTCCTCTTCCTCGGGGGACTCGGCGTGCCCATTCCCGAGGAGCTCCCGGTCCTGGCCGCCGGCGCGCTCTCCCACGAGGGCTACATGCGCTCGTGGGTGGCGCTGCCCGTGTGCATCCTCGGCGTGCTCGTCGGGGACTCCGTCCTCTATTGGGTCGGCCACCACTGGGGCGAGCGCATCCTCGACTGGTCGATCGTGCGCCGCGTGCTCACCGAACAACGCGAGCACGTCCTGCTGGCCGCCTATCGGCGGCACGCCGCGAAGACGGTCTTCACCGCCCGCCACGTGATGGGGCTGCGCGCGGCGGCGTTCCTCACCGCGGGCATCGCCCGCGTACCGTTCTGGAAGTTCATCCTCGCCGACGCGACCGCGGCCTCGATCGGTGTGCCGTTCGGCTTCTCGCTGGCCTATTTTTTCACCGATCAGCTCGGCGCGATCCTCCAGGACGTGCACCGTGTGGAGCGCTGGCTCGCCCTGCTCGCGCTCGTCGCGCTCGCGACGTGGGTCGCGGTACTGGCGTGGCGCAAGAGCCGTGCGGTGGCCCAGGACGTCGATGACGGCGTGCTATAGTCGGCGAGCGTGGCAACCACGACGGCCAAGCGCAAGCCATGGCACGCAATCTTCAGTTTGCTGGAGCGCGACGAGCGTGTGTTCGCCGTGCTGCTCGCGGTGGCCATGGTGGGCGGCCTCGCCACGCTCGGTCTCGTGCCGCTGCGTCCGCGCCAACACATCGACCTCTTCGCTCTCGTCGTCTGGTTCGCGCTCTACAAGCTCGGCATCTTCGCGCTGGTCACCGTGCAGCCACACGCGACGCGCGCAATCTTTCTCGGCGCGCTCGCCATCGACCTGCTGCTCGTCTTCGTGCTGGTGCTGCTCACGGGTGGCGGCGACAGCCTCTTCTACCTGCTGTTCTTTCCGCTCGTCGCCGTCAACGCGTATTACTTCGGGCCGTGGATCGCCTTCGTCACCGCACTCGCCGCAGGCGGCCTCATGGCCGCCGCCGCCTCGCTCGCGCCGCCGTGGATCGGATGGACCGGCGTCACGCTGCTCGTGGTGCTCTTCGGCCTGCCGGCGGTGATCGTCGGGATCGTCGCCGACCGTGAGCG
Organism: Candidatus Rokuibacteriota bacterium; assembly: GCA_003220475.1. GTDB lineage: Bacteria > Methylomirabilota > Methylomirabilia > Rokubacteriales > CSP1-6 > AR12. The sequence goes on from QHSO01000011.1 coordinate 58,225, forward strand.
GCGCGCGCGCGGCGAGGTCGAGGGCCTGCTGAGCCGGCTTCAGGCGGCACAGCAGGAGCTGCTCGTCTCCGAGCGGATGGCGACGGTGGGCCGGCTCTCGCTCAAGGTCGCGCACGAGGTGCGCAATCCGATCAGCGCCATCGAGCCCAACGCCGAGATGCTCGGCGACATCGTACGCGCCCGCACTGGCGCCGACATGGATGAGGCGGGCGGCCTCGTCACCTCGATCCGCGACCAGGTCAACACGCTCGACGCGCTGACCGAGGAGTACCTGGCGTTCGCGCGCTTCCCCAAGGCGCACTTCGAGGAGGAGTCGATCAACCAGCTGGTGGAAGAGCTGGCGGCCTTCGTGCGTCCCGTCGCCGACCGCCAGGGCCTCACGATGCACGTGAAGACCGATCCGGCCGTCCCGATGATGGAGATCGATCGCGCGCTGCTCCGCCAGGCCATCCTGAATCTCGTGAAGAACGGCCAGGAAGCGCTCTCGCGCGGGGGCGCACTGACGATCTCGAGCGAGGCGCTCGGCGACGCCGTCGAGATCGCGGTGGCGGACACCGGGCCGGGCATCGCTCCCGAGGTGGGCGGGCGGCTGTTCGAGCAGTTCTTCACGACGAAGCCGCAGGGAACGGGGCTTGGGCTCTCGATCTCGCGCCAGATCATCGAGGAACACGGCGGCGAGCTCCGCTGGGCGAATCGGCCGGGCGGCGGCGCGGTGTTCACCGTCCGCCTGCCGGTGAAGGTGGCGCGTGCCTGAGCGCACGCTGCTGGTCGCCGACGACGATCCCGGGCTGCGCGAGAGTCTCGAGCGCACGCTCACGCGGGAGGGCTACCGCGTGCTGCTCGCCTCCGACGGCCGCGCCGCGCTCGAGCGGCTGCAGACCGGCGACATCGATCTGATCGTCACCGATCTGAAGATGCCGGGCCTCACGGGGCTCGAGCTGCTGCGCGCGGCCAAGGCCATCGCGCCCCACGTCGACGTGATTCTCCTCACCGCCTTCGGCACCGTCGAGGAGGCGGTGAAGGCGATGAAGGACGGCGCCTACGACTTCCTCACCAAGCCCTTCCGCCGCGAGCAGCTGCTGAAGCTGATCGACAAGGCGCTCGAGCGCCGCGAGCTGATCGAGAAGAACAAGGTGCTGCAGCAACGGCTCGACGATCTGCTGCGAGAGGGCGCGATCGTCGGCGGCAGCCCGGCGTTTCGTCGCACGATGATGCTGATCGAGCAGGTGGCCGCGTCGTCGGCGACCGTGCTGATCCAGGGCGAGAGCGGCACCGGCAAGGAGCTGTTTGCGCGCGCGATCCACGAGCGCTCGGGACGCGCCGGTAAACCTTTTGTGGCGGTGAATTGCGCGGCGCTGCCTGAGACACTGCTCGAGTCCGAGCTGTTCGGGTACGAGCGCGGCGCCTTCACCGGGGCCGCCGGCCGCAAGGAGGGGCGTTTCGAGCTCGCCGACGGCGGCACGTTGTTCCTCGACGAGGTGGCCGACCTCTCGGCCATCACCCAGCCGAAGATCCTGCGCGTGATCCAGGAGGGCGAGTTCGACCGTCTCGGCGGCACGCGCAGCATCAAGGTGGACGTGCGCCTCGTCGCCGCCTCCAACCAGGACCTCGCGCAGCTGGTGAAGGAGCGGCGGTTCCGCGAGGATCTGTTCTATCGCCTCAACGTCATCACCGTGCACGTGCCGCCGCTGCGGGAGCGCCGCGAGGACATCCCGATGCTGGCCCAGCACTTCCTGCGCGTGTACGCGGCCAAGAACAACCGCCGGCTCGACGGCCTCTCCGACGACGCGCTCAAGCGCCTGGAGGCCTACGCGTGGCCCGGCAACGTGCGCGAGCTCGAAAACGTGATCGAGCGCGGCGTGGTGCTGGCGCGCGGCAGCCAGATGGATGTCGCCGATCTGACGCCCGAGATCGCGGGGGCGACGCCACTGCCGGAGGGCGTGGTCTCGGTGCGCATCGGCACGCCGCTGGCCGAGGTCGAACAGCGCCTGATGGACGCGACGCTCGCCGCCACCGGGGGCAACAAGACGCTGGCGGCCAAACTCCTCGGCATCGACGTGCGCACCGTCGCCCGCAAGCTCGAGCGCTGGGAGGAGGAGCGCAGCGCCGAGGAGGCGCCGCCGCCGATAGACGAGCAGCTCTCGTAGGGACGTACGCTATCCTGACGTCATGAAGGCCCTCCAGCTCACGCGCGAGTATCCGCCGCACATCTATGGCGGCGCCGGTGTCGTCGTCGATCAACTGACCCAGGCCCTGCGGCGACGGATGAAGGTCGAGGTGCGCTGCTTCGGCCAGCGCGAGCCGACCGACGACGGCGTCGTCGTGCGCGGCTACACGGCGTGGGAGCAGCTCCGAGCCGACAAGAACGGCGAGCCGCGCTTCGCCCCGGCGCTGGAGACGCTGTCGATCGACCTCGCGATGGCGCGTGATCCGGTGGACGCCGACGTCGCGCATGCGCACACGTGGTACGCGGACATGGCCGGGCTCTGGATCCGCACGCTGCACCGCATTCCGCTCGTCGTCACGCTGCACAGCATGGAGCCGCTGCGGCCGTGGAAGGCGGACCAGCTCGGCTCGGGCTACCTGCTCTCGTCGTGGATCGAGAAGACCGCGGTCGAGGCGGCCGATCGCGTCATCGCGGTCTCGAACAAGATGCGCGAGGACATCCTCGCGCACTTCGCGGCCGAGCCGGCGCGCGTGGTGGTGATCCACAACGGCATCGATCCCGAGCGCTTTCGCCGCACCGATCGGCGCGATCACCTCGAGCGCCTGGGCGTGCGAACGCCCTATGTGCTGTTCGTCGGGCGCATCACCGACCAGAAGGGGATCTTCCACCTGATCGAGGCCGCTCGCAGCCTGCCGGCGGGCGTGCAGGTCGTCGTGTGCGCGTCCGCGCCCGATACGCCGGAGATCGAGGAGCGCCTGCGCCGCGCCGTCGCGACGATGCCGAACGTGTTGTGGATCAACGAGATGGTCAAGCACGACATCGTCGTGCAGCTCTACAGCCACGCCGCGGTGTTCTGCTGTCCGTCGGTCTACGAGCCGTTCGGCATCATCAATCTCGAGGCGATGGCGTGCGAGACGCCCGTGGTGGCCTCGGCCGTCGGCGGCATCCTCGAGGTCGTGGTCGACGGCGAGACGGGCCTGCTCGTGCCGCCCGCGCGACCCGATGCGCTGGCGGCCGCGCTCACGCGGCTGCTCAACGATCCCGACACTCGCCGGCGCATGGGCCAGGCCGGGCGCCGCCGCGTCGAGGCGCACTTCTCCTGGGCGAGCGTCGCCGAGCGGACCGAGCGCGTCTACAGCGACGCCATCGCCGATTTCAAGAAGTCCGCCGGCGATTAGCGCGCGGTTGCTCGACCGGCTGCGCGGCTTCGTCTTCGACCTCGACGGCTGCGTCTGGCAGGGCGAGCGGCTGAACCCAGGCGCGGCGCGCACGCTGACCGCGCTGCATCGCGCCGGACGCGGCGTCGCCTACCTCACCAACAACTCGCGCGCGCGCGGCGCCGAGATGTCGGCCAAGCTCCGCCGTCTCGGCGTCACGCCCGTCGAGCCCGCGCTCACGCCGCTCGAGATCTTCGGCGACGTCGTGACCGAGCGCTGGGGCGCCTCGCGTGTGCTCGTCATCGGTGCGCCCGAGCTCGCCGCCGTCGTGGCGGCGGCCGGTCACACGATCGTCGACGTCAAGGCGTGGCGTGACGCCACCGTCGTCGCCGTCGGCAACGACTTCGACCTGACCTACGAGCGTCTCGCCGCCGCCGCGCGGGCCGCTGCCGCCGGCGCCGCCGTCGTCACACCGAATCTGGATCCTCGGCTGCCGCTGGAGGACGGCGACTTTCTGCCGGGCTGCGGTGCCGTCGTCCAGGCCGTGTGCGTGGCCGCGGGCGTGCGGCCGGTGGTCGTCGGCAAGCCCGAGCCGCCGTTGTTTCGCCTCGCGCTCGATCGGCTCGGCTGCCGGCCACACGAGGCCGCGATGGTCGGCGACAGCGTCGCCTCCGACATCGGTGGCGGCCGTGCAGTCGGCATGCGCACCGTGCTGTACGCGCCGGACGGCGCGCCGCCAGACGCGGCCGACGTCGTCGTGCGCTCGTTCGACGAGCTCGCACAGATGGCCGGCGTCGCGCACTGATCCTTGGCGCCGCGCCGGCGCGGCGCTGCGCCGACGCGTTCTGCGGGCTTGCGACGCGTTACGCGGGCTTGCGGGCGAGCGCGGAGATCGACGAGCCGATGAGCACGCGGCCCCGCGTGGCGGCGCCCGCACCGAGCGCGCAGGCGTGGACGAGCCGCTTGGCGGCATGCATGGCCGCCTCGCGGGCCGCTGGTCGATCCCAAGCGCAACGACGTCTGGGACGCGGCGGCGGCGGCGCCGGCGCAGGCGGTAGGCCGCGAGCTGGAAGCGCTCGTTCGGCGTCCGCACGAAGACGCGGCCGCCCGGGACGAGCACGCGCTTGACGTCGGCGAGCATCTCGAGCGGCCGCTGCACGAACTCCACGACGTTCCACAGCGTCACGGCCGCAAAGGTCTCGGACGGCAGGCCATTCCAATCCGTGCGCGCGTCGAGGCCGCGCTCGCGCGCCCGGGCTGCGGCGCGCTCGGCGACATCGATGCCCGTCGGTTGCCAGCCTCGCTCGCGCGCGAGCAGCAGGAAGTCGCCGGTGCCGCAGCCGACGTCGAGCAGCCGCGCCTCGCCGCTCGGCGGCACGCGCTCGAAGAAATCCGAGAAGACCGCCAGCCGGCGTCCGGCGACGCGCGCGACAGCCAGGTCGTGGCCGTAGAGACGCTCGTACGCGCCGTGGATGATGTCCATCCGCGGCGGTGGATCCGAATAGGCCAGTGTGCACGCGCCGCAACGCACGAGGCGCGCCTCGCCGCTGGCCGCGATCTCTGCCGCCGTCGGATGCGCGCAGAGCGGACAGCGCGATGCCGTCACGCGAGACCCAGACTGGCGACCGGCGCCGTGCGCGTGGCCCACCGGGGCACGGCGCGCCACGCAGTCTGCATGGCCGCGGCGCAGCGTCGACCGTGGCGCAGCGTCCACCGCTCGAGCCGGCGTGCGACGTGATACGCGGCGGTGGAGTAGACGCGGTCGTAGTAGCCCGCATACAGGCAGAGTCGGGCGCCGAGCTCGGTCTTGAAGCGATAGATGCCGTAGTTCGGGTGCGTCGGCGAGGGTGGGATGTCCGTGCAGCTCGAGCCGAGGTCCAACACGCGACAGCCGCCCTCGCGCGCCCAGCGGATCCATTCCCAGTGCATCAGGTCGCCCACAGGCAGCGAGCGCGCTGCCGGTGTCATGGCCGCATAGATGAGATGGGCGGTGCCGCCGAAGCGCACACCGAGCGCGGCGCCCGCGAGCTCACCGTTCACGCTGCCGAGCACGGTGGCGACGCCGCCGTCGGCGTCGAACAGCGCGTGGAGCCCTTCCAGGTATTCCGGTGAGGGGACGATCACGGGCTCGTGCGCCCCCCGCTCGAGCATCAGAGCGCGCAGCACGTGCATGGCCGAGAGACCGCGCACGACGTCGGCGCTGACGGCCTTCTTGCTCGCGGTGGAGATGTGCTGACGACGCTTCTTCGCCATGCGAGCGAGGATATCGCGCTCGTCGCCCTCGAGATCCAGCCGCATCACGTTGCGTGGCGTGTTCCACAGCGACCACAGATCGGGAAGCCGTCGAAACCCGTGGGCCTCGAGCGGTGTCCACGATCCGGCGTCGTCGAGTAGCACCGCGGGGCTCGCGCGGACCATGAACGCGCGCGTGCGCTCTCGCGCGACGTCGGCCAGCGCCGCCGCCGCGTCCCAGACGTCGTTGCGCTTGGGATCGACCAGCGGCCCGCGAGGCGCATACACGACCACGCCCAGCCCGCGCATGCGGCGCGCCAGGAACGCCGCCGCCGCGAGGCATTCGCCGCCGGCGAACGCGGCGACGCGCAGCGGCGTCCAGCCCTGCCGCGCGCGGAGCTCACCCCACTGCCACGAGTGGCGCGCGTCGCAATGATCGAACGCGCGTACGACGTCGTTCCACTCCTCGCGGCGCTCGACGATGCGCACGCGCGTGCTGGGCTGGCGGCTTCGCTCCGGCGACATCGCTCAGCGCTCGAGCGGATAGCCCACGCGGCGCCAGCCATCGATGCCGCCGTCGAGCAGGTACACGGCGCCGCCGCGCCGGGCCCGGATGAAGTGGTACGCGCGGAAGAGCCGCTCGTTGGAGGCGTCACCATAGAGGAGGATCATGCCATCGGGCGGCAGCTCGTCGGTGCGCGAGGCCAGCGTCGCGAGCGGCACCGAGCGAGCGCCAGGCAGGCGACCGGTCTGAAACTCGCTCTCCGGGCGAAGATCGATCGCTGCCACACCGCCGCGCGCGATCAGCGCCGCCGCATTTTCGGGATCGATCGTGAACACCGGACCGTAGCGATGGTCGGCGCGTGCCGGTGAGACCAGCACGAGCGCCGTGACCAGCCCGGCGATGGTGGTGACGAGCTTCATGGGTTCGACACGGTGACCGTCACGCTGGCGGTGCCCGTCGCGCCCGCGCTGTCGCGCACGGTCACGACCAGCGTCTTCGCTCCGTTCGTGCCGCCGGTCGTGACCCACGGCAGCGACGCAGGACGGTCGGCGTTGCTCTCGCTCCACACCGTGCTGCCACCGACGGTCATCGTGTACGACTTCGCCCCCGTGGCGCCGCCGTCCACCCAGATGGTGACCCACACGGTGCCGCGGACCGTCGCGCCGGGACTGGGCGAGGTGAGCGCGACCGTGAGCGTGCCGCCGCCATTCTGCACGGTGACGGTGCGCGTGGCCGTGGCGGTGGCGCCGGTGTTGTCGCGCACGGTGAGGCCGAGCGTGTGAGCGGCGTTGCCGTAGCCCAGGGTGTTCCACGAGTAGGTGGTGGCGCCGCTGGAGACAACCTGCGTGCCGTCGATGGTGAGCGTGTACGTATACGGCGCGGTGCCACCGCTGGCCGCCATGCCGACGCTGATCGTGCCGTTGACGAGCGCGCCGTCGGCGGGCGTGGTGAACGAGGCGCTCAGTGGCGTCGGCCCGCTATTCTGCACGGTGACGGTACGCGTGGCCGTCGCGGTGGCGCCAGTGTTGTCGCGCACGGTGAGGCCGAGCGTGTGGGCGGTGTTGCTGTAGCCGCCGGTATTCCACGAATACGTATTGGCGCCGCTGGAGACGACCTGCGCGCCGTCGATGGTCAGCGTGTACGTATACGGCGCGGTGCCGCCGCCGGCGACCATGCCGACGCTGACGGTGCCGCTGACCGTGGCGCCCGACGCGGGTGACGAGAAGCCCGCGCTGAGCGGACCGGGACCGCTGTTCTGGACGGTCACCTGGATGCTGCCTGCGCCGGTGTTGTTGCTCGCGTCGCGAACGGACACGGTGAGCGTCGTCGGCCCGTTCGGGGTCGACGTGGTGATCCAGGGCATGCTGATCGGCCCGTTCGACGTGTCGTTGGTCGTCGCCACGACCTGGCCACCCGCGGTCAGCGTGAACGACCGACTGCCGGCCGCCGCCTTCTCGATCCAGACGACGACCCACACGGTGCCGGTGACCGTCGCGCCATTCGAGGGCTGCGTGATGAACACGGAGATCGTGCCCGTGTTGTTTTGCACGGTGACGGTGCGCGTGGCCGAGGCGGTGGCACCGGTGTTGTCGCGCACGGTGAGGCCGAGCGTGTGAGCGGCGTTGCTGTAGCCCAGGGTGTTCCACGAGTAGGTGGTGGCGCCGCTGGAGACGACCTGCGTGCCGTCGATGGTGAGCGTGTACGTATACGGCGCGGTGCCACCGCTGGCGGCCATGCCGACGCTGATCGTGCCGTTGACGAGCGCGCCGTCGGCGGGCGTGGTGAACGAGGCGCTCAGTGGCGTCGGCCCGCCATTCTGCACGGTGACGGTACGCGTGGCCGTCGCGGTGGCGCCGGTGTTGTCGCGCACGGTGAGGCCGAGCGTGTGGGCGGTGTTGCTGTAGCCGCCGGTATTCCACGAATACGTATTGGCGCCGCTGGAGACGACCTGCGCGCCGTCGATGGTCAGCGTGT
>QHSO01000317.1 GCA_003220475.1 Candidatus Rokuibacteriota bacterium
GCGCGCAGCTCGTCGGGATCGCTGAGCATGATGGCGGAGACGTCCTTCGCGGTGATCGTCGCATTCTTGTCGAATCACCAGGCGGCCGTCTTGCGAGTCGGCGACGAAGACGATCGTCCCGTTCTGACCGCGGACGCGCACCTCGTGACGCTCGGACAGCTGCGTTATGGCCGCCTCCTCTCGCACGCCCAACTTGTCAGGCCCGTTACGGCAGCACGCCGAGCTCATCGAGCGAGCGATGGAGCTCGGCGGTGTCGCGATAGACACGGAAGGCGCCGGCGCGGGCGAGCTCGTCGTCGCCGTAGCCTCCGCTCAGCAGGCCGATGCTCAGCATGCCCGCGCGTCGCGCCGCGAGGAGATCCCACACGGCATCGCCGACCACGTAACAGTCTTCGACCTCCACGCCGAGGCGCCGCTGGCAGGCGAGGAACAGATCGGGCTCCGGCTTCGCTCGCGCGACGTCGCCACGCTCGATGACGATCGTTTCCTTCGTCACGCCGAGGGCGTCGAGGGAGGCGTCGATCTCCGGAGGACGGCCGGACGTTGCGATGCCGTGCGGCACCGCAGCCGCGTGGAGGAATCGGAGTAGTTCGACGGCGCCGGGCAACGGGCGGCGTTCCGGTAGGAAGCTGCGAAACAGCTCACCGTGCCGACGCTGGATGACCTCGGTCTCGTCCGGCGTGATCTCGCGGCCGAGCTCGCGTGCGACGCCGCGCGTGAACAGGCCGCCGCTCATGCCGATGCGACGGTGGATGCGCCAGCCGTCGATGGCGAGACCGGCTTCGGCGAAAGCGCGCTGCCAGGCGAAGACGTGCGCGTAGACGGTGTCGACCAGCGTCCCGTCGAGATCGAAAATCAACGCCTGCATGCGGACGGCGCTCAGCGCCAGCGTGGACCGGGATGCCCGTCCCACGACACGCGCGGCCCGTCGACGCTGAAGCCGGCGGCCACGAACGCGTCGAACGCCTCGCTTTCGCGGATCGGGCGGCCGTCCCACTGCTCGACGTCCAGACGGCGCACGCGGCGCAGCGGCAGCGGCGGCTCGACGACGGCCTGCAGCGCGCGGATGGCGCCGGCTATATCCACCGCTTCCCAGCCGGCCAGTGTCGTGAGCGCGCGGCCCTGCCCTTCGACGAGCAACACGGGACGGCCGTGGCGCATGATCAGCCACGTCGTCGGGATGCGAGCGGCGGCGGCGCGCTGGCCGTCGCGACGCGTGAGCGTGAACACGCGACCCCAGAGATTGGCGGGATCCGCGATCGTGACGAGCACGTGCGGTTCCGCGCGCCGCGAGGATGTCTCGAGATCGCGTAGCGTGTCCTCGAGCGCGTACTGCTCGCCCGAGAGGCCCTCCACAAAGTAGCCGCGCATGACCTCGCCCCCGTACTCCATCCGCAGCAGCGTGTGGCGCAGCGTCGACCAGTCGCCCTGGGCCAGCTCGCGCGAGAGCACGCCGTAGCGCGCCAGGAGCAGGTGCGCGCGCGCCTCTTCGCGCTCTTCGGGCGATAGCGCCTCCTCTTCCGTCAGCACGCTCCAGCGGCCGATCACAGGCAGGCGCGCCAGCGGTGCGCGGCGCGCACCACGACGCGGGCGACGTCCGCGATGCGCCGGACGCGGCGCCTCCGGGCGTGACGGCGCGCTGCCGGCCACGATCGCGCTGAACGTGTCGGGTGTGACCAGTCCCGCCCAGAACAGCTCCCAGAGCGCAGCGAGCGTGCCCGCCGTGTCGAGGCCCGCGCCCCGCGCGAGATCCTGCGCAAACGAAGCGCCGCGCAGCTGCAGGTGCAACAGCACGTTCTTCACCTTGGGATCCAGGTCCGCGCGCGGCGTCGGCGCCGGGCGAAGCCAGCCGGCATTGTCGCGCAATGCGAGGCCGATGCGACCCGGCCGCGCGGCGCTCGTCTCACGCGGCTCGAACACCGTCCACACGATCTCGCCGGCGAGGCCGAGGCGATCGAGCCA
>QHSO01000149.1 GCA_003220475.1 Candidatus Rokuibacteriota bacterium
GAGCCGTCGCCGAAGACGGTGAGCGGCTCGTTGCGCAGCGCCTGCGTCAAAAACGCCGGGATGGCGCGGCCGTCGTTGAGACGCATCCGTGTCCCGTACGAATTAAAAATGCGGAGGATCCGCGTGTCGACGCGGTGCACGCGGTGGTAGGCCATCGTCATCGCCTCGGCGAAGCGCTTGGCCTCGTCGTACACGCCACGGGGCCCGATGGGGTTGACGTTGCCCCAGTAGTCCTCGCGCTGCGGGTGCACGAGCGGGTCGCCGTAGACTTCGGACGTCGACGCCAGCAGCAAGCGCGCGTGCTTGGCGCGGCTGAGCCCCAGCGCGTTGTGCGTGCCGAGCGCGCCCACCTTCAGTGTCTGGATCGGTAGCTCGAGGTAGTCGAGCGGCGAGGCGGGGCTGGCGAAGTGCAGGATCCAGTCGAGCGGCCCCTCGACCTCGATGTGCTGCGTGACGTTGTGCTCGGCGAAGCTGAAGCCTCGGCTGCGACGTGCTTCGGCGAGATTGTCCGGCGAGCCGGTGATGAAGTTGTCCATGCCGATCACGTCACAGCCGTGCGCCAGCAGAAACTCGCACAGATGGGAGCCGATGAAGCCCGCGGCGCCCGTGACCAGTACCCGCATGCCCGCGGTCTAGGAGGGCGGCAGGATGGGCTTGCGGCCGATCGAGTGGTACTCGAAGCCGAGCCGGCGCATGCGCTCCGGCTCCCAGACGTTGCGTCCGTCGAACACCAGCGGGCGCCGCATCACTGCGCGCAGCCGCTCCAGGTTGAGGAACTTGAACTCGTTCCACTCGGTCACGACGGCCACGGCATCGGCGCCGGTGGCCGCGTCGTACGGCGAGTCGCGGTAGTCCACGGCCGCCGGCAGGAGGCGGCGCGCGTTGGCGGCGGCGACGGGATCGTAGGCGCGCACGCTCGCGCCGGCCGCCAGCAGTCCGCAGATCACGTCGATCGACTTGGCCTCGCGCATGTCGTCCGTGTTCGGCTTGAAGGCCAGGCCGAGCACGGCGATGACGCGGCCGTCCATCGGGTTCAGCGCCTTTTCGACCATCTCGACGAAGTGCGCGGCGCGATCGCGGTTGATGTCCATCACCGCGCGCAGCAGCGCGAAGTCGTAGCCGAGCGCGCCCGCGGTGGCCACGAGTGAGTCGGTGTCCTTGGGGAAGCACGAGCCGCCGAAGCCCAGCCCGGCGGACAAGAACGCGGAACCGATCCGCGCATCGAGCCCCATGCCCTTCATCACCTGCGTGACGTCGGCACCGGCGAGCTCGCAGATGTTGGCGATGGCGTTCATGAACGAGATCTTGGTCGACAGGAACGCGTTCGACGCGTACTTGATGATCTCCGCCGACGGGACGTCGACGATGATCATCGGCCGCTCCAGCGGCGCATACAGCTCCAGCAGCGACATGGCGACCTGCTGCGTGGGCGCGCCGATCACGATGCGATCGGGACGGAGCGTGTCCTCGATGGCGCAGCCCTCGCGCAGGAACTCGGGATTGGACACGACGTCGAAGGGCACGCGCGTCTTCTGATGACGCTCGATGACCTCGCGCACGAACTCGCCGGTGCCGACCGGCACCGTCGACTTGTTCACGACGACGGTGTAGCGCTCCATCGCCTCGCCGATCGCGCGCGCGACCTCGCCGACGGCGGTGAGGTCGGTCTGGCCATCGCTCTTGGGCGGCGTGCCGACGGTGATGAAGACGATGACGGAGCGGCGGACCGCGTCGGCGAGATCGGTCGAGAACGACAGGCGGGCATCCGCCACGTTGCGCGCGACCATCTCTTCCAGGCCCGGCTCGTAGATCGGCATGCGGCCGGCACGCAGCTCGGTGATCTTGTCGTGCTGGTTGTCCACACAGATGACCTCGTTGCCGAGGTCGGCGAAGACGGCGCCCGTGACGAGGCCGACGTAGCCGGTTCCGACGACGCAGATGTTCATACGAGCCGGCCACCATCATAGCAGGCGCGCGGCGGCCCACGGGCAAAACTGCCAGCGCTTTGGAGAATTTACTCGACGTCGGGCCGGGCAGAGAGCGGGGTGAGCGGGTGCGGCTCAGGCCGCAAACGGACCGTCGTCGTCGTCGTCGCTGGTATCGAGACCGTCGATCTGGATGCGGGCATCCCGCACGGCGTCGCTCAGCGAATCGAACCGCTGGCCTGAGATCGCGATCGTGTTGCTCTCGTCACGCGCCTTCCAGATCCACTCGTGCCCGCTGCGCCCGACGGGCTTGAACTGAACTTTGACCGCCATTGCCTGTCTCCCCTGCGGCCACGCGTTCGTGGCCGGCGCTCCACATAACTGCAATGAGGGTGCCACGTGTGTCCAGCGCCGAAGGTTCAGGCGACGTCGTCGGCCTCGTGCTCCGCGGCCGCCCAGCGAAAGAAGACGACTGTGAACGCGACGACCGGAATGATCCCGGCGGGAACCCACATGATGACTCCGCCGAGCCGCTGGTCCGCCAGCGGCGTGAGGTCGAACACGCGCGGCGCCGCCGCGTAGTAGGGATAGAGGACGTGCTCGGCGCCGGTCACCATCGCGGCCACCACCGTCATCGGTATTCCGAAGACGAAAAGGTAGAGCAGTTGCGCCGCATAGGGAAGACCCGGCAGGCGTTCGGAACGCGACAGGATCGGCCACCAGCCCAGGACCGACGCGCCGAGCAGAACCAGATGCTCGACGATGTGCCACGCGTGGATCTCCAGCGCGGCGTTGTACGGCCCGGGCAGATGCCACGCCACGATCGCGACGGCGTAGATGCTGAAGGCGGGCACCGGTCGCGTCAGCCGCTCCAGTACGGGCAGAAGCCCCGGGATCGATGTGGCGCGTCGGGCGAGAGCGTCGAGCATCCAGCCCGGCGTGCCGGCCAGCCACAGCGGCGCCACGACCAGCGTCAGCACCAGGTGCTGGACCATGTGCGCCGAGAACAGATAGTAGTCGCTCAGATCGTGCAGCGGACCGTTGAGCGCGGCGAGCATCGCCGCACAGCCACCGAAGAAAGCCAGCGGCGCACCGAGCGGGGTCGGCCGCCTCGACGCGATGGTGGCCCACGTGTACGCGCCCGCGAGGAGCACGACGCCGCCGACGACGTCGACGTGGATCTCGCCACGCAGCCAGGAGAACGCCGCCGGCTGCATCGGCTCAGCGACGGAAGACGAGGAACTCGCCCGTCAGCGTCATCACGGCCACCGAGAGAAGTACGGCGAGCACCAGCGGGGCGACGAACAGAAAGGTGAGCACGCGTGAGTCGTAGCGCAGGTGCATGAAGAACATCACGACGAGCGCAAACTTGCCCGCCGACAGCGTCAGCAGCAGCGGGATCAGAACGGGCGCGAGCCGGCGCACGTAGATGACACCGAACTCGAGCCCGGTGACTGCGGTGAGGATGCCCGCGACGATGAGATAGGTCCCGATCGTGGCATGCTCGCCGGCGCGGGAATGCTCGCGCACGGTGGTGGAATCGCTCGGATGTTGCGGAGGTCGACTCATGGCGCCAGATAGACGAGGGTGAAGATCACGATCCAGACGATGTCGACGAAGTGCCAGTAGAGGCCCGCGACCTCCACCTTGATCGCGTCGTGCACGTGCAGCCGCCCACGCAGGTCGAGCACCAGCAGCGTGAGCAGCCAGATCACGCCGAGCGTGACGTGCCCGCCGTGGAAACCGGTGAGCACGAAAAAGGTCGAGCCGAAGAGGTTCGTCTGCAGCGTGAGGCCCTCGTGGACGAACGCGGTGAACTCATAGGCCTGGAATCCCAGGAAGATCAGCCCGAACAAGGCCGTGCCGCCGAGCCAGAGACGCGACTGCCGACGGTCGCCGCGCTGCGCGGCGGCCAGCGCCAGCACCATCAGCAGCGACGACATCAGCAGGTCGAAGGTGCTCAGCGTCGTGACCGGGATGTTGAGGATCTCGTGGGGGGACGGGCCGACCACGCTGCGTCCCTTGTAGGCCATGTAGGTCGCGATCAGCGTGCCGAAGAAAAAGCACTCGGAGCCGAGGAAGGTCCACATCGCGAGCTTGCGGTGGTCGATGCCGAGGCCGCCTACCTGGTGCGCGTGCGCCGGGTTCGCGTGGTGCTCGAGCGCGAAGGCGAAGGCGCCGACGAGCATGACGGCGGCGCCCGCGAGCACGAGGGCGACGCTCGTGAGCGCGCCCACCGCCACGAGGCCGATGCCGAGCGCGATGACGATCGGCCAGTGTGACGGCCCGGGCAGGTGGATGCCGTGAGCCTCGGGCACGCGTGGCGGCGGCGTCGGTTTGCGGCCCTGTGCATCGCCGTGCTTTTCGCGCCAGAACGAGTCGCGACCGTAGACGGGCGGGACCTCGTCGAAGTCGTGCGGCGGCGGCGGCGACGAGGTGCGCCACTCGAGCGTGCGACCGTCCCACGGATCGCCGGTCGCGGGGGCGCCGCTTCGCAAGCTGCGCACCGCATTGACGGCGAACAGCAGCACGCCGAGCGCGATGCCGAACGCGCCGACGGTGGAGACGAGATTCCAGAAGCCCCAGCCCGTGTCAGCGCTGTACGTGTAGATGCGGCGAGGCATGCCGATGGCGCCGAGGTAGTGCTGCGGGAAGAACGTCAGGTTGAAGCCGGCAAAGATGATCCAGAACGCCACGCGGCCGAGCCGCTCGTCGAGCATCCGGCCCGTCATCTTCGGCCACCAGTACGAGGCGCCGGCGAGAATGCCGAAGAGGCTGCCGCCGATGAGCACGTAGTGCAAGTGCGCCACCACGAAGTAGCTGTCGGTCTGCTGCAGGTCGACCGGCGGTGAGGCGTGCATGATGCCGGAGAGCCCGCCGATGGTGAACAGGGCCACGAGCCCGGCGGCGAAATGAAAGGCGACCGTGGGGCGCAGCGTGCCGTTCCACATGGTGGCCAGCCAGTTGAAAATCTTCACGCCGGTCGGGATCGCGATCAGCATGCTCGCGATCGAGAACGCGGCGTCGGCCACCGGACCCATACCGGCCGCGAACATGTGGTGGCTCCACACGCCGAAGCCGAAGAAGCCGATGAGGATGCCGGAGTAGATCATGACCGGCGCGCCGAACAGCGGCTTGCGTGAAAACGTCGGCAGCACCTCCGAGACGATGCCGAACGCCGGCAGGATCAGGATGTAGACCTCGGGGTGGCCGAAGATCCAGAACAGGTGCTGCCAGAGGTGCAGGTCGCCGCCGGCCGCCACGTCGAAGAAGTGGGTGCCGAAGAACCGGTCGAACATCAGGAAGATCAGCCCGACCGTGACGGGCGGAAACGCCAGCACGATCAGGAACTGCACCACCAGCGTCATCCAGACGAAGAGCGGCATGCGCATGAGCGTCATGCCCGGCGCGCGCATGTTGAGGACCGTCACGATGAAGTTGATCGCGGCGATGACCGACGACACGCCGAGCACCTGCAGGCTCAGCATCCAGAAGTCGATCGACAGCCCGGGCGAGAACTGCCGCGTCGTGAGGTTGGCGTAGCCGAACCAGCCGCCGTCGGGAGGCGTGCCGACGAGCCACGACAGGTTGAGGAACAGTCCGCCCGCGAGGAAGATCCAGTACGACAGCGCGTTGAGGCGGGGGAAGGCGACGTCGCGCGCGCCGATCATCAGCGGGATCATGTAATTGAAGAAGGCCGCGTTGAGCGGCATGATCGCCAGGAAGATCATCGTGGTGCCGTGCATCGTGAACAGCGCGTTGTACGTCGGGGCGTCGACCAGCGTGTTGTGCGGCCGCACAAGCTGCAGACGGATGATCAGCGCCTCGATCCCACCGATCAGGAAGAACACGAACGCGCTCACGCCGTAGAGGATGCCGATGCGCTTGTGGTCGACGGTCGTGAGCCAGGTCTTTGTTGTCGCGAGGGCCGCCAGCCCGGCTCGCGCCGTGGGTGGGCTGGTATAGAAGGTGCCCGGCTCCGATCGCGCGACATTACGCGGCGCCATCTACTTCAATCCCGTCAAGTACGCGGCGACGGCCTTCGCCTGCTCTTCGGTGAGGCCCAGGTCCGGCATCTTGACGCCCGGCTTGAGGCGCTGCGGGTCGCGGACCCAGGCGGCGACGTTGTCCGGCGTGTTCGGCCACATGCCGGCCGCCAGCGTGCTTCGACCGCCGAAGTGGGTGAGATTCGGCGCGAGAACGCCGGCCGACACGCCGGCGATCGTGTGGCAGCCCACGCACGCGCTCTTCGCGAAGATCGCCTGGCCGTCCGCGGCCGCGCCGGTCGGCTCCGGCGGCGTCGCCTTTTGGCCCGCGACCCAGGCGTCGAACTCCGCGGCGGGCTGCACGAGCACGCGCATGCCCATGTTGGCGTGGGAGGCGCCGCAGAACTCGGCGCACTGGCCCCAGTGCAGGCCCGGCGTCTCCGGCGTGAGCACGATCCGGTTGTGGCGGCCGGGAACGACGTCGCGTTTGCCGCCCAGATGCGGCACCCAGAACGAGTGGATGACGTCCGGCCCCTCGAGTTCGAGGACGACGCTGCGTCCCACCGGCAAGTGGAGCTCGTTGGCCGTGACGACGTCGAGGTCCGGATAGCGGAACTCCCACCACCACTGCCACGCCCGCACCGTGACGCGAAGCGCCCCGGCCGGCGCGCCCTGCGTCTGCGTGCGGAAGATGATCTGGATGGTCGGAATCGCGATCACGAGCAGCACGATCGCCGGCATGATCGTCCAGCCGAGCTCCAGCAGCGTGTTGCCACGGATCTGAGCGGGCAGCCGCGTGTCGGGCGGCCGGCGGAAGCGCATGAGGATGTAGCCGAGCACGACGAAGACGACGAGGCCGATGATCCCCGTCGCCCAGGTGATGATCGTGTAGACGCGCAGGATCGCCCGGTTGAAGTCCGAGCCGCGCACCACCGTCGACATCGGACCGTCCCAGGCGCAGCCGGACGCGAGCACGAGGAGCGCGGCGACCGCGAGGCGCGCGACGAGCGGGCCGCAGCGTACGAGCATGACGCTGGTTGACGGTACGCCGCCGCCTCGGCGTCCGCAACCGGGCGGGAGCGCGACGCTACGCGGCCAGACGCAGCAGCGTGTGCAGCAGCACGTTGGCGCCGCGCTCGATCGCGTCCCAGTCGCTCATCTCGTCGACGCGATGACTGCGGCCGCCGCGCGACGGGATGAAGATCATGCCCGCCTCGGTGACGCCGGCGAGATTCTGCGCGTCGTGGCCCGCCGCGGAGTATAGGCGGCGCGACGCGAGACCGAGCGATGCGCAGACCGCTTCGATCGTCTCCTGCACGCGCGGCGCGCACGGCGCCGGCGTCGTCGCGGACATCGGCCGCACCTCCACCGTGATGCCGCGCGCCGCCGCCACCTCGCGCGCGAGCGCGTCGCACTCCCGCGCCAGCCGCTCGAGGATCGCGGCGTCGGGATCGCGCATCTCGTGCACGAGCTCGGCGCGGCCGGGCACGATGTTGCTCGCGCCGGGATGCACCTGCACGACGCCGATGTTGGTGACGGCGCGCGCGCCGCCACGGCTGACGACCAGCTCGCGGGCTCGGAGCGCGTAGTCCGCGGCCGCGAGGAACGCGTCGCGGCGGCGCTCCATCGGCGTCGTCCCTGCATGGTCGGCCTGGCCGTGGAAGACGACGCGCGCGCGCCGCACGCCGACGATGGCCTCCACCACGCCGATGGGAATGCTCGCCTCCTCGAGCCGCGGCCCCTGCTCGATGTGCAGCTCGACGTACGCGGCGACGCTGCCGCGCGGCGCCGCGGCCTCGGGCGCGCGCTGAGCGTCGAAGCCGGCGCGGCCCATCGCGTCCACGAGCCGGTCGCCGTCGACGGCGGCCATGGTCGGGATCGCCGCCGGATCGAGCCGGCCACAGAACGCGCGGGACCCGAAAAGGCTGCCGTAGCGGCCCTCCTCGTCGCTCCACGCCGCCACCGCCACCGGCCGCACGACGCGCGCGCCCGCCTCGCGGATCACGTGCAGGCACTCGAGCCCGGCCATCACTCCAAGGGCGCCGTCGAGAATGCCGCCCTCGGGCACGGTGTCGATGTGCGAGCCCGTCAGCACGACGGGCGCGGCGGCACCGATCCGATCGGCTCCGAGCGCGCCGAAGACGTTGCCGGCGGGATCGACCCACGTCGTGAGCCCGGCCGCTTTCAGCTCGCCGAGCAGCCATGCGCGCGCCTCTTCGTGCGGCGGACTCCAGCA
>QHSO01000150.1 GCA_003220475.1 Candidatus Rokuibacteriota bacterium
AGTAGCGGACGAAGCCCTGCGGGAATTCCGGCGCGAGCTGGCCGACGGCCGGGAACTGTGAGCCGGGCAGGTGGAAGTTCGTGCCGAACGCCTTCGGCACGATCTTCTTGATGCGGATCTCGAGAACATCGCCCGGCTCGGCACCCGTGACGTAGATCGGGCCGGTGACCGAATGCGGGCCGCCGCCCGGATTCGCGAGGCGGAGCTTGACGATGTCGTCCATGGTGGTGCCCGGCTGGATGGCGTTGTGCGCGTGCATCATCGTCTCGATCGCCACCGTGTCGCCCGAGTTGACGACGAGCTTCGGCGGCTCCTTGGGATCGAGCCAGCCCCACTGCGTGGTGTCCAGCGTCGCCGGCAGCACGTAGTATTTCGCGCCGCTGGCGGAGGCGGACACCGCACGATCACGCTTGGACTCCTCGAGCGGCGTGAGCTGATACGGCTGCTGCGCCAGGGCGTAGAGGCCGGCGGCGAGCAGCACGCCGGCGACGGTCAGCGCAGCGACGATGCGTTTGTTCGTTTTGAGCGGCGGCATGCGAGCCTCCTTGTCGAGCAACGCCTTCCGACACGCGCAAGGCCCGTCATGATGGGCCACGGTTTGAACCACCGTCAAGAGGGGCGATAATCGCGGCATGCGCGACGCGTTCGGGCTGAGCGACGACGAGCGGCAGACGCGCGAGCTCGCGCGTGCGCTGGCGCGCGAGCGCATCGCGCCGCTGGCGGCGCAGGTGGACGAGACCGAATCGTATCCCGCCGAGCAGCTGCGACTGCTCGGCGCGCAGGGCCTCATGGGCCTGTACGTGCCGGAGGCGTACGGCGGCGCCGGTCTCGGCGCCCTCGCGTTCTGCCTCGCGGTGGAAGAGATCGCATGGGCGTGCGGCTCCACCGCCGTCATCTATCTCGTGCAGTACGCCGCCGGCTACCCGCTCGTCTCGCACGGAACGGAGGCGCAGAAGCGCCGCTACCTACCGCGGCTCGCCTCGGGCGAGATCACGTGCGCGTTGTCGATCTCCGAGCCGGGCGCGGGCTCGGACGCCGCGAGCATGACGACGACCGCCGTACGCCGCGGCGACCGCTACGTGCTGAACGGCACGAAGATGTGGGTGACGAACGGTTCCCACGCCTCGGTGCTGACGCTCTTCGCGACGGTCGATCGTGGCCGCGGCCACAAGGGCGTGACGGCGTTCCTGGTCGAGCCGACGTTCCCGGGCTTCGCGCTCGGCAAGCTCGAGCGCAAGATGGGCGTGCGCGGCTCGCCGACGGTGGCGATCCATCTCGCGGATTGCCAGGTACCGGTAGAAAATCGGCTCGGCAACGAGGGCGAGGGCTTTCGCGTCGCGCTCGGCGCCCTCGATCGCTCGCGGCCCGCGGTTGGCGCGCAGGCGGTGGGCATCGCGCAGGCCGCGCTCGACGCCGCCGTCGGCTACGCCAAGGAGCGACGCCAGTTCGGACAGCCGATCGCGACCTTCCAGGGGATCCAGTTCATGCTGGCCGACATGGCGATGGCCGTGCACGCCTCGCGGTTGACGGTGCACCACGCCGCCGCGCTCGTCGATCGCGGCGCCGTCGCGACGATGGAGTCGTCGATGGCCAAGTGCTTCGCGAGCGACGCCGCCATGAAGGTGGCGACCGACGCCGTGCAGATCTTCGGCGGCTATGGCTACACGCGCGAGTATCCCGTCGAGCGCTTCATGCGCGACGCCAAGATCACGCAGATTTACGAGGGCACGAACCAGATCCAGCGCACGGTCATTGCGCGCGAGCTCGGCACGCCGCGCGCGTTGTAGAACCTCCACGCCCGGCGTGCTGTAGAAGCTCTACGATGCGGTGCGCCCGCAGCTGGCACCGCGGCTGCAACCCTTCCTTCGCAGCGGCGAGTCCGCATCCAGGAGGGGAAACAGCATGAGACACCGGTATGGAGCGATCACCACGGCGACGCTGGCAGCGCTGGTCTTGGGCACGGCCCCCGCGATGGCGCAAATCTCCAAGGGCCTCGACAGCAACGTGAAGCCATCGAGCGGCACGGGTCAAGACACCGGCGGTAGTACGTACAACTCCAATCCCAGCGGCGGAGTGAGCGGCAACGCCGGCGTCAGCAGCACGGACGCGATCGCCGGGGCGAAGAAGAGCAATCAGGACGTGAGCACTCCGAGCCCCAGCCCGAGCAGCAGCGACTCGACGTCGAGCAGCATCAGCGGCTCCGGCAGCGCAACGGGCGGCATGAGCGGATCGGGCAGCGGGACGCTCGGTTCGGGCAGCGCGACCGGCGCGGGCAGCGTGACGACCGATCAGTCGCCGTCCGGCACGGTGAAGTCGGACCAGTCGGTGTCGGGAGGCGTGAAAACCGACGACTCCGCGTCGGGCAGCCTCAAGAGCGACGAGTCGGCGTCGGGCAGCCTGAAGAGCGACGAATCGCCGTCGGCCAGCCCGTCGATGGGTGACGACAAGGCGATCTCCAACCAGGACGACCGCGACCGCATGAAGCAGCAGGAGCAGCTCGATAAGAAGAGCGGCCTGGATCGCGCGGACCAGGCGGCGGGCCCGCACGGGGCCGAGGGGCGCGCCAACGCGCGCACGCGCGGCACTCAGCAGTAACGTCTGACGCGCGGCGATCAGCAGTAACGTCTGAGCAGGGGCGAGGGACGGCGCGAAGCTTCGGCTCCGCGCCGTCCTCCTGCTAGCATCCCCATGTGAACGCCGAGCGCGCGCTCGACGGGTTTCTCGCCGCTCTCAGCGCCGAGCGCAACGCCTCCCGCCACACGCTCGACGCATATCGTCGCGACATCCGCGATTTTCTCCGTGTCCTCGCTACGCGCCGACGGCCACTGGACGTCGCGCGGGCCGACGACGTGGTGGCGTGGATGGAGCGTCAGCGTCGCGCCGGCCGCAAGCCGGCGACGATCGCGCGCCGGCTCGCCGCGCTCCGCGGACTCTACGCGCACCTGGTTCGCGAGGGCGCCGTCGTCGACAATCCCACCGAGCATCTCGAGCAGCCCCGCCGCGCCCGGCCGCTGCCGCGAACGCTCTCGCGCGAGGCGGTGGCCGCGCTCGTCGAGGCGCCCGACGTCGGCACGCCGCTCGGCGTGCGCGATCGCGCGCTGCTCGAGCTGCTCTACGCCTGCGGCCTGCGCGCGACCGAGGCCCTCACGCTGCGGCTCACGGACGTCAATGGCCGGGCCGGCTACGTGCAGTGCAGCGGCAAGGGGCGCAAGGAGCGGCTCGTCCCCGTCGGCGGCGAGGCACTCGCGTGGCTCGAGCGGTACGTGGACGGTGTCCGGCCCCGCCTCGCCGCGGCCCGCGGGGCGCCGTCGTCGCCGCTGCTGTTCGTCGGACCGCGCGGCCGTCCGCTGACGCGGCAATCGCTCTGGCAGATCGTGCTCCGCGCGGCACGACGCGCGGGCCTTCGCCAGCGCGTTTCGCCACACACGCTGCGGCACTGCTTCGCGAGCCATCTCCTGGAGGGCGGCGCCGATCTGCGCGCCGTGCAGACCATGCTCGGGCACGCCGACATCGCGACCACGCAGATCTACACACACCTGCCGTCGGCGGCGATTCGACGCATGTACGATCGATTTCATCCACGCGCTTGACCCGCCCGAGTCCGGGTGCTATCTGTCTAGACAATTTTCGGTCCCGGGAGGCCGGCGTGAACTACCGTCCGGGGATTCCGCGCTATCTCCAGATCGCCGACGCGATCCGACGTGACCTGCGGGGCGAGGGCGAGCGCATCGCATCCGAGCACAGCCTCTGCGCGCGCTTCGAAGTGAGCCGGCCCACCATCCGGCAGGCGCTCGACGTCCTGGTGCAGGAGGGGCGCCTCTATCGCCACGCCGGGCGCGGCACGTTCAGCACCGCGGCGAACGGCGGCGATTCGCGCCTGCGGGTCATCGGGTCGATCGACGACATGATGGCGCTCGGCGACGAGACGTGGCTGAAGCTGATCTCGCACGAGACGGTGACCGTGCCGGCGAACATCGCCCAGGCGCTGCGCCTGCCGCCCGGCTCCAAGGGCACGCGCATCGTCGGCGTGCGCCACGCGGAGAGCGGACCCTTCCAGCACGTCACCGTGTGGCTGCCGTCGCCGATCGCGCTCGCGCTCTCGGACGAGGATCTGTCCAAGACCTCGCTCATCGCGGCCATCGAGCGGCAGTCGGAGGTGCGAATCAAGACGCTCGAGCAGGTCGCCGACGCCGTGCTGGCGCCGCGCCAGGTCGCCGAGCTCCTGCAGGTGCGACCGCGCTCGCCGCTGCTGATGTTCGAGCGCACGTATTACGCAACCAACGGCGAGCCGGTCGAGCACGCGGTCACCTACCAGACGGGACGGCGCTATCCCTACCGCGTCGTGCTCGCGCGCGCGGAGCGGCGGAGCTGATTTCGTGTCGTACCGGATCGGCTTCGACGTGGGCGGCACGTTCACGGACTTCGTGCTGCAGTCGCCCGCCGGCGAGCTGACCACCGCCAAGCGGCTCACCACGTATCCCGATCCCTCCGAGGCGTGCCTCGCCGGGCTCGACGCGCTGCTGGCGAGCGCCGGCGTGGCCTGGCGCGACGTCGCGCAGGCGGTGCACGGCACGACGCTCGGCAGCAACGTCGTCATCGAGCGCAAGGCGCGCGGCGTGGGCCTGCTGACCACGCGCGGCTTCCGCGACGTGCTGCTGATCGGGCGCGAGAAGCGTTATCAGGTCTACGACCTGCAAATCGAGAAGCCGCGCCCGCTCGTGCCCCGCCGGCTGATCGGCGAGGTGACCGAGCGCGTGCTCGCCGACGGCTCCGTGCGCACGCCGCTGGACGAGGCCGACGCGCGCCGCGCGATTCGCGCGCTGGCGGAGCGCGGCGTCACGACGCTGGCGATCTGCCTGCTGCACGCCTACCTCAACCCGCTGCACGAGCGGCGTCTGGCCGCCCTCGTTGCGGAGGAGGCGCCGCACGTCACGGTCACGCTCTCCCACGACGTCTCGCCGACGTTCCGCGAGTACGAGCGCACGTCCACCACGGTGGTGAACGCGTACGTGATGACCGCGGTACGCGCCTACCTCCGCGGTTTGGGCACAGCGCTCGCCGAGCGCGGCTATCGCGGCCGGCTGTTCGTGATGCAGTCCTCGGGCGGCGTGGCGACCGCCGACGCGATGGAGCGCTATCCCGTGCGCATGATCGAATCGGGGCCGGCCGCCGGGGCGCTGATGGCGGCCGCCTACGGCGAGCTCACCGGTCACCGCGACCTCATCGCGTTCGACATGGGCGGCACCACCGCCAAGCTGGCGCTGATCGAGAACGGACAGCCGGGAACGACGACGGCGTTCGAGCTGCATCGTGTGCACGGCGCCGCCGGCAGCGGCTTGCCGATGAACATTCAAGCGCTCGATCTCGTCGAGATCGGCGCGGGCGGCGGCTCGATCGCGCGCGCCCAGCTGGGCGTCGTCGCCGTCGGCCCCGAGAGCGCGTCGTCGACGCCCGGTCCGGTGTGCTACGCCCGCGGCGGCGTGGAGCCGACGGTCACCGACGCCAACCTGGTGCTCGGCTATTTGAATCCGGACTACTTCGCGGGCGGCAGCCTGCGGCTCGACGCCGACGCCGCGCGCCACGCCATGGCCACGCGCGTCGCCCAGCCGCTCGGACTGTCGGTGGAAGACGCCGCGTGGGGCGTTCACGCCATCGTGAACACCAACATGGAGCTGGCCACACGTATCGTGTCGATCGAGCGCGGCCGCGACCCGCGCGATCTGACCTTCATCGCCTTCGGCGGCTCCGGCCCGGTGCACGGCTGCCGGCTCGCACAGGCCCTCGGCGTTCCGCGGGTGATCCTGCCCGCCGCTGCCGGCGTGACGGCGGCGATCGGCCTGCTCGCGGCCGAGGTGAGGTTCGACGTCGCGCGCACGTTGGTGCGCCGGCTCGACGCGCTCGACCCGCACGCGCTCACCGTGATGTTCGACGAGATGGCCGCGCAGGCGACCGCCGTCGTGCGCGACAGCGGGCCGGCGGCCACCGTCACCATCGCACGCTCGGTCGACGCGCGCTATGTCGGCCAGGGCTACGAGCTGACCGTGCCCGTTGCGGCCGGACCGCTCGACGCCGCGGCGCTCGCGCGCATCCGCGCGGCCTTCGACGAGATCTACGCCGCGCGCTATGGCTATGCCAATCCCACGGAGCCGGTCGAGACGGTCACGTGGAAGCTCGCCGCCGTCGGTGGCGCGCCGCGCGTCGCGCTCGCGAAGGCGACGAGCGACGCGCGCGACGGCGGGCTCAAGGGCCGGCGACGCGCGTGGTTTCCCGAGACGCGCGGGTGGACCGAATGCGCCGTCTACGATCGCTACGCGCTCGCGCCGGGCTCGCGACTGGACGGCCCGGCCATCGTGGAGGAGCGCGAGTCGACGTCGGTGCTGCCGCCGGGGACGTCGGCGACGGTCGATGAGTACGCCAACCTGATCGTGGAGATCGCGCCATGAGCGGGCGCGTCGATCCCATCACCCTCGGCGTGATCTGGGGCGCGCTGCAGTCGATCGCGGTCGAGATCGGCACCACCGTGCACAAGACCGCGTACTCTGAGCAGGCGCGCGAGGGCCAGGACTTCTCGGTCGCGGTGTTCGACGCGCGCGGGCGCATGGTGGCGCAAGGTCCATACTCGCCGGGCCACATGGGCGCGATGTCGTTCGCGGTGCGAAACGCGCTCGCCGCGCATCCCGTCGAGACGCTGAAGCCCGGCGATGCGATCCTCTTGAACGATCCGCTGCTCGGCTCCGGCCATCTGCCGGACTTCTTCATCACCCAGCCGGCGTTTCACGAGGGCGAGCTGGTCGGCTTCGCCGTGAACATCCTGCATCACACCGACGTCGGCGGCGCACGACCCGGCAGCCAGGCCGTCGAAGGGATCTTCGATTATTTTCAGGAAGGCCTGCGCATCCCGCCGACGAAAGTCTGGCAGGCATATCGCGAGCACGAGGGCATCGTGGGCATCATCGCGGCCAACACGCGCACACCGGACAAGGTGCTGGGCGACCTGCGCGCTCAGCGCAGCGCGCTACGCGTCGGCGAGCTGCGGCTGACCGAGCTGGCCGAGCGCTACGGGCGTAAGACGCTGTTCGCCGCCATGGACGACATCATCGCGCGCACCGAGGCGAGCATGCGTGCCGCCATCCGCGCGGCCCCCGACGGCGTCTATCGCTTCGAGGATTTCCTCGACGACTGCGGCCCGGGGACGAATCCGCTGCGCGTCGCGGTGGCCGTCACCGTCGACGGCGACGAGATGACGATCGACTACGAGGGCTCGAGCCCGCAGACCGCCTCGGGCATGAACTCGTACATCAACTACACGCGCTCGTACTCGTACGCGGCGGTGAAATGCCTGACGGATCCGCTCGGCCCGATGAACGAGGGCGCGCTGCGGCCGATCACCGTGCGCGCGCCCGAGGGCTCGTTCCTCAACCCGCGCCCGCCGGCGGGCGGCGGACCGCGCGCGATCATCTGCTACCGCACGTTCGAGGCGGTGATCGGCGCCCTCGCCCCGGCGCTGCCCGATCGCGTGGCGGCCGCGGCGTCGCACTTCGCCAACCCGACGTTCGGCGGGTGGGACCGCGCGCGCAAGCGCCGCTTCGTCGCCTACGAGCTCGTGCTGTCGGGCACGGGCGCGCGCGCCGGCAAGGACGGCTGCGAGGCAATGTCCTACGCCTTCAACGCCTCGAACATTCCCGTGGAGGCGCAGGAAGCCAACCAGCCGCTGGTGGTCGAGCGCTTCGAGCTCATCCGCGACTCGGCGGGACCGGGCACGTATCGCGGCGGCTGCGGAATCCGTCGCGACCTGCGCTTCCTCGCCGACGAGGGCAAGCTGACGAACCTGTCCGAGCGCCAGCGCTTCGCGCCCTACGGGCTCTTCGGCGGCCGGCCTGGCGCGCTCGCGCGCACCGTGATCAATCCCGGCCCCGACGAGCAGCTCGTGCACGGCAAGGTCTCACGCGAATTCGAGTACGGCGACGTCATCTCGTTCCAGCAGTCCGGCGCCGGCGGCTACGGCGATCCGTTCGAGCGCGAACCGGGCGCGGTGCTCGAGGACGTCCTGGACGACGTCGTGTCGATCGCGGCCGCACGCGAGCAGTACCGCGTCGTCATCACCGGCATGGGTACGGAGCTGGCCGTCGACGACGCGGCGACGCGCACGCTGCGAGCGCACGCGCGAGGAGCGCGCTCATGATCGCGTTCACGCCGGAGCAAGAGGAGTTC
>QHSO01000012.1 GCA_003220475.1 Candidatus Rokuibacteriota bacterium
CCAACGGCGCACGGTACGGCTGCGACTGACAGGCACGACGGCGATGCCGACACTTACGGCCCAGGACGAGCTGCCCGGCAAGGCCCATTACGTGACCGGCAACGATCCCACCGCGTGGCTGCGCGACGTGCCGACGTATCGGCGCGTCGTCTATCGCGGCGTTTACCCCGGCACCGATCTCGTGTTCCACGGCACGCATGGCGCCGCGGAGTTCGACTTCGTCGTCGCCGCCGGCGCCGATCCGCGGAAGATCCGCTTCGAGATCGCCGGCGCGGACACGATCAAGCTCGACGGTGCCGACGTGATCGTCGCCGCAGGCGGCGAGACGCTGCGCCTGCACGCCCCGCTCGTCTACCAGGAGTCGCCGAGCGGTCGCGCGCGCGTCGACGGGCGGTTCCGTCTGCGCGGGCGGCACGTCGCCTTCGAGATCGGTGCGTATGACCGCACGCGACCACTGGTCATCGATCCCGTCGTAACGTACGCCACCTACCTCAACGCCGGCGCCGCCGGCGTCGGCGTTGACGGCGCCGGCAACATCTATGTGACGACGCTCACAGCGCTGCTCAAGCTGAGCGCCGACGGCTCGACACTGCTGTGGTCGGCGAGCTTCGCCGACATACGCGTCCGTCAGCTCGTCGTCGACGCCACCGGCAACGCGTACATGCAGGGCACCTGCCCCTACAACCGCTCCGGCGTCGTGTACACGTGTCCGACACTGAATGGACTCACGACGGGCCGGCCGCAGTCGCAAGGCGACAGCGGCGCCTACGTGCTGAAGGTGAGCCCGAGCGGATCGTTGCTGTTCTCGACTTCGATGGGCGGCACCGGCTCCGTCACGCCCGGCGGGATCGGCATCGACCCGGCCGGCAACATCTACGCGACCGCGTGGGACGTCTATGCCGGCTTTCCGCTGACGCGTCCGCCGTATGCCATCCCTGGCGGCGGCGGCACATTTATCACCGTCGTCGAAGCCATCGCGGCGGATCTCTCGCGCTTCGTCTACGTCGTCGAGTTCCAGACCGGGAGTCTCGAGGCATCGGGACTCGCGGTCGATCGCGCGGGCGCCGCGTACGTGACCGGGTTCGCAAGCTCCACCGACTTTCCGACGACGCCCGGGAGCTTCCAGCCCACGACTAACGGAGTGAGGGGCGCCGGTGCGGTGGCCAAGCTCGCACCCGATGGCTCGCTGGCCTACGCCACGTACTTCGGCAACGAGAGCACGAGGCCGCGCGGCATCGCGGTCGATGCCGACGCGAACGCGTACATCGCGGGCGCCGCGGGCGTCGGATTGCCGACGCTCAAGGCGATGCAGCCCGCGCTCGCCGGGGGGACCGACGCGTTCGTCGCGCGCCTCGACCCGAGCGGGTCGACGCTCGTCTTCTCGACCTATCTGGGCGGAGGCGGTGACGACGCGGCCATCGCGCTGAGCCTCGACGCGTCTGCGAACATCTACGTGGCCGGCACGACGCGATCGACCGACTTCCCCCAGAAAAATGCCCTGTCGGCCCAGTTCGGTAGCGCGGCGTCGAACTTCGTCGCCGAGCTCAACTCCGACGCGAGCACTCTCGTGTACTCGACGTACTTCGCCGATGCGCAGACGAGCATCACCGCCGCCAGCGCTTCGGCGACGGGCACGCTGTATCTCGCCGGCACGACGTCGTCGACCTCGTTCCCGACCGTACGGCCGTATCAGGCAACGCCCGGCGCTGGATTCGTCGCCAAACTCGAGCCCTCCGACGTGCGCGTATTCATCACCTCGCCCGCCGAGGGCGCCACCGTGAGCGGCACCCTCTGGAGCGATATCTGGGCCGAGAATTACGTCGGCACCTCCAACACGTTCACGCTGAGCATCGGCAACACGGTGCTCGCCACGGGCACCGCGACCAACCACGCGACGCTGGCCTGGGACAGCCGCCAGGTCGCCGATGGTCCGCAGACCCTGACCGCGACCGTCCGTGACTCGGCCGGTCACACCGGAACGGCAACGCGCGCCGTGACCATCAGGAACGGGACCACGCCGACGCTGACCGCAGCGTTCACGAGTCCGGCCGCCAACGCCGCCGTGAGCGGCATCGTGAGCATCGGCATGAGCGAGGCCGGCGCGTCGGGCGCCCCGATCACGTTCACGCTGACGGTGGACGGTGGCCAGGTCTTCACCGCCTCGGGCAACGCGGCCACGGCGACGTTCGCGTGGACCACGACGACCGTCGCCGACGGCCCACACACGCTCGGGCTCACCGTACGCGACGGCGCCGGACGCACCGCGACCACCACGCGCGGCGTGACCGTCAGCAATAACGGCGGCGGCGTCGGATCGCCACTCGGCGCCTCGTTCACCAGCCCCGCAGCGGGCGCGACGGTCACCGGCACCGTGGCCATCGGCATGTCGGAAACGGGCGCGAGCGGCACGCCGATCACGTTCACGCTCGCCATCGACGGCACGCAGGCGTATACGACGTCGGGCGCGGCCACGAGCGCGAGCTTCAACTGGAACACGGCCGGCGCGGCGAGTGGTCCGCACGCCTTGACACTCACCGTACGCGACGGCGCCGGCCGCACCGCGACGGCCACGCGCAACGTCACGGTGGGCGGCGGGGGAACGCTCAAGGCATTCATCACGAGCCCCGCCGCCGGCGCCACGGTCAACGGCACCGTCTGGTCGGACGTCTGGGTCGAAGGGGCCGCGGCGGGCGCGCGCACGTTCACGCTCGCGATCGGCGGCGTCACGCTCGCGAGCACCAGCGACGCGTCGAATCACGTCACGCTGGCGTGGGATTCCACCCGCGTGGCCAATGGCACGCAGACGCTGGTCGCAACCGTGCGCGACGCGTCGGGCAACTCCGGCAGCACCACGCGCGCGTTCAACGTGCAGAACGCGGGCGGCGGCACGGCGCCACCTCCGCTCGCCGCCTCGTTCACCGCGCCGGCCGAGGGCGCGACGGTGACCGGCACCGTGACCGTCGGCATGTCCGCCAGCGGCGCGAGCGGCACACCGATCGCCTTCACGCTGACGGTGGACGGGACACGCGTTTTCGCCAACTCCGGCTCGGCGACCAGCGCGTCGTTCA
This sequence comes from Candidatus Rokuibacteriota bacterium, assembly GCA_003220475.1. Lineage (GTDB taxonomy): Bacteria > Methylomirabilota > Methylomirabilia > Rokubacteriales > CSP1-6 > AR12. The sequence continues at coordinate 3,069 of QHSO01000012.1, forward strand.
GCTGGAATACAACGTCCGTCGGCGACGGACCGCACACGCTCGCTCTCACCGTGCAGGACGGCGCCGGCCGCACGGCGACCGCGGCCCGCGGCGTGACCGTGCAGAATGCCGCGCCACCGCCACCGCCGCCGGGAGGACCGATCAGTGTCTTCATCACCCAGCCGCGCAACGGCGACACCATACGCGGCGTCATGTGGTTCACGATCTGGATCGAAGGCGCAGCCGCTGGATCGAAGACGTACACGCTGACCGAAGGCGGGCGCACGCTCGGGACGACCACGACGACGAGCTCGGGGCCGGTGTCGATCCCCTGGTCCACCACCGCGGCGGACAACGGCGCGCGGACGCCGACAGTGGGCGTCCGCGATTCCGCCGGGGCCACCGGCTCGAGCTCGATCAATGTGACGGTCGCGAACTGACTGGGTGCTACGGTAGGGCCATGACTCCTTACCGGATGATCGCGCTCGTCCTGGTCGTGGTCCTGCTCGTAACCGTCGCGACACCCGCGCGCGCCGAGGCCATGGAGGTCGGCACCATCATCTTCCTCGTCGGTGTCGGCGTGGCCGTGCTGATCGTCATCGCATATCTCATCGTCGCGAACGTGAGCGAGCGCCGCCACGCAGAGGCGCCGGCCAGGGCGCCGATGGCCGACGCCGGGCCGCTCGTGCTCGTCGCGCACGTGAATGCAGCGACGGAGAGCCCGTAGCGCGCGCGTTCGTCAGACGCGTGATCGAGGCGCGCCCCGATTCATTCGGGGCGCGACGAGCGCNNTACGGAATCTCGAACGCCGCGGTCTCCGGCGCGTCCGAGCCGTGTACGGCGTTGGCCTCGATCGAGCTCGCGAACTCCTTGCGGATGGTGCCGGCGGCGGCCTTGGCGGGGTCGGTGGCGCCCATGAGATCACGCCACTTCTGAATGGCGTTGTCGGCCTCGAGCACCATCGGGATGCACGGCCCCTGCGTCATGAAAGCGCAGAGGCTCTGGAAGAACGGACGCTGGCGGTGGACCGCGTAGAAGCCCGCGGCGTCGGCCGATGACAGGTGGATCAGCTTGAGCGCGCGGATCTTGAAGCCGGCCTGTTCGATCCGACTCAGGATGGCGCCGGCGGTGCCCTTGGCGACCGCGTCGGGCTTGATGATGGCCAGTGTGCGCTGGGTCATGCGCCGATCACCTTCGCCACGGTCGCGCCCATGTCGGCCGGGCTCGTCACCACCGTCACGCCCGCGTCCTGCAACGCTTTCATCTTCTCCGCCGCCGTTCCTTTGCCGCCCGCGATGATCGCGCCCGCGTGGCCCATGCGCCGCCCGGGCGGCGCCGTCTGACCGCAGATGAAGCCCACCACCGGCTTCTTGACGCTCGACTTGATGAACGCCGCGGCTTCTTCCTCCGCGGTGCCGCCGATCTCGCCGATCATCATGATCGCGCGCGTGCCGGCGTCCTCGTTGAACAGGCGCAGCACGTCGACGAAGCTGGTGCCGTTGACCGGATCGCCACCGATGCCGACGCACGTCGATTGACCGATGCCGCGCCGGGTGAGCTGGCCGACGACCTCGTAGGTTAACGTCCCGCTGCGCGACAGCACACCGACGTCACCGGGCTTGTGGATGGGCCCTGGCATGATGCCGACCTTGGCCTGGCCCGGCGTGATGACGCCGGGACAGTTCGGCCCGATCAGCCGGCTCTTCGTGCCCATGACGAAATGTTTCGTCCGCACCATGTCCGCCACCGGGATGCCTTCCGTGATGCAGATCACGAGCGGGACGCCGGCGGCCGCCGCCTCCATGATGGCGTCGGCGGCCGCGGCAGGCGGCACGAAGATGAGCGCGCAGTTGGCGCCCTCCTTGGCGACGGCCTCGGCGACGGTGTTCCAGACGGGGAAGCCCTCGTGCGTGGTACCGCCCTTGCCCGGCGTCACACCGCCGACGACCTGCGTGCCGTACTCCTTGCAGCGCGCGGCGTGGAACGCGCCTTCCTTGCCGGTGATCCCTTGCACGACCACGCGCGTGGATCGATCCACCAGGATGCTCACGCGCGTCGGCCCTTCGCGAAGTCGACGGCCTTTTTCGCGCCGTCGGCCATGTCGTCGGCCATCGTGAGGGCCAGGCCGGAGTCGGCGAGCATTTTCTTGCCCTGCTCGACGTTGGTCCCTTCGGCGCGCAACACGACGGGCAGCGTGAGACCGAGCTTCTTCACCGCCGCGATGATGCCCTCGGCGAGACGATCGACGCGCAGGATGCCGCCGAACACGTTGATGAAGACTGCTTTCACGTTCCGGTCCGACGACAGGATCCGGAACGCGTTCTCGATCTGCTCGGGCGAGGCGCCGCCGCCGACGTCCAGGAAGTTCGCGGGCTCGCCGCCGGACAGCTTGACGATGTCCATGGTGGCCATCGCGAGCCCGGCGCCGTTGACCATGCAGCCGACGTCGCCGTCGAGCTTGATGTAGTTGAGACCGTACTTCGACGCCTCGACGTCGAGCGGATCCTCCTCGTTGGTGTCGCGCAGCTCGACGATGTCCTTGTGGCGAAACAGCGCGTTGTCGTCGAAGTTCAGCTTGGCGTCCAGCGCGAAAACCCGGCCGTCCTTCGTCACCACGAGGGGGTTGATCTCGACGAGCGAGCAGTCCTTCGCGAGATAGAGCGTAAAGAGGTTGCGGATGAGCGCCACACCCTGCTTGAACGACTCGCCGGCCAGGCCGAGGCCGAAGGTCAGGCGGCGCGCCTGAAAGTCCGCGAGACCGAGCGCAGGATGCGCCCACTCGCGCAGGATCTTGTCCGGCGTCTTGACCGCGACCTCCTCGATCTCCATCCCGCCGGCCTGCGAGGCCATCACGACATTCGTGGCGCGCGCGCGGTCGAGCGTGATCGACAGATAGAGCTCACGCTCGATCGCCGACGCCTCCTCGACCAGCACTTTGCGGACCCGGATGCCCTCGGGCGGCGTCTGCGGCGTCTTGAGCATCATGCCGAGGATTTGCCCGGCCGCCTGCTCGGCGCGCTGGGGATCATCGGCGACCTTGATGCCGCCGGCCTTGCCGCGGCCACCCGCGTGCACCTGCGCCTTGACGACGACGCGACCGCCCAGCCGCTCGGCGATCGCGCGCGCCTGCGCCGGCGTGTCGGCGACCTCGCCCTTCGGCACGGCCACACCAAACTCGCGCAACAGCGCCTTGGCCTGGTACTCGTGGATCTTCACGCGGTGGCGCTCACAGCATCAGCGTCATCGGCTTCAGCTCGCGCCGAATCGGATCGAGCGAGAGACCGAGCGCCTCGAGCGTCAGGGCGCCGAGCAGGGTGGCGTCGCCGACCGGCAAGAGTGTCTGAATCGCGACAGACGTCACGCGGGCTGCTTCTTCCGGGCGCGGAACCGGCGCAGCAGCCACACCACGGGATCGAAGAACTCGTCGGCCATCCGCTCTTTGAGCGGAATGATCGCGTTGTCGGTGATGTGGATGTTCTCGGGGCAGACTTCGGTGCAGCACTTGGTGATGTTGCAGAGGCCCACGCCCGCGGCGTCCTTCACGAAGGCCGAACGATCGACGGTGTCCAGCGGATGCATCTCGAGGCCGGCCAGCTTGATGAAGAAGCGTGGCCCCGCGAATGCGCGCTTGTTTTCCTCGTGATCGCGGATGACGTGACACACGTCCTGGCACAGGAAGCACTCGATGCACTTGTGGAACTCCTGGATGCGATCGATGTCCTCCTGCATCATCCGATACGTTCCGTCGGGCTCCGGCGGCTTGATCCGCAGCGGCGGCACCTGCTTGGCCTTCACGTAGTTGTACGAGACGTCGGTGACGAGGTCGCGGATCGGCGGAAAGCCGCGGATCGGCGCCACCGAGATCGGCTCGCCCTCGGCGAAGAGGTCCATGCGCGTCATGCACATCAGCCGCGGCTTGCCGTTGATCTCCGCGCTGCACGAGCCGCACTTGCCCGCCTTGCAGTTCCAGCGCACGGCGAGATCGGGGGCCTGGGTTGCCTGGATGCGATGAATGACGTCGAGCACGACCATGCCGGGATCGACGGAGACACGGTACTCCGTGAACTCGCCCCCTCGGCCGTCGCCGCGGAAGACCTGCATCCGGTAGGCCGGCATTACTTGCGCTCCTGGAACAAGGCCTTGAGCTCCGCCGGCATTTCCGGCAACGGCTCGCGACTCACCTGCACGCGCCCCTCCTTGAGCCGCAGCACGACGTTCACCTTGCCCCACGTGTCGTCCGTGTACGGGTGGTCGTCGCGGGTGTGGCCGCCGCGACTCTCCTTGCGCTCGAGCGCCGCCATCGCCGAGCACTCGGCGACCGTCAGGAGCGATTCGAGGTCGAGCGCGGTGTGCCACCCGGGGTTGTACTGGCGGTGGCCGTCGACGCGCACGTTGCGCGCGCGCGCCTTGAGCAGGCCGATGCGCTTGATCGCTTCCACCAGCTCGGATTCGCGCCGGATGATCCCGACCAGCGTCTGCATGGTTTCTTGAAGGTCCGACTGGATGGAGTACGGATTCTCGCCGCCCGCCGCGCGCTCGAACGGCGCCAGCATCGCGCGCGTGGCATCGGCGACCTGGCCGGAGTCGACCGCGAGCGTTCCGCCGAAATCCTTGGCGTAGAGGGCGGCGTACAGACCGGCGCGCCGACCGAACACGAGCAAATCGGACAGCGAGTTTCCGCCGAGCCGGTTGCTGCCGTGCATGCCACCGGCGACCTCGCCGGCCGCGAAGAGACCTTTGATCGTCGATTGCGTGGTGTCGGCCTCGACGCGAACGCCGCCCATCACGTAGTGGCAGGTCGGCCCCACCTCCATCGGCTCCTTGGTGATGTCGACGCCGGCCAGCTCCATGAACTGGTGGTACATCGAGGGCAGGCGCTTGCGGATGTAGTCCGCCGGCCGGCGCGTGGAGATGTCGAGGAACACGCCGCCGTGGGGACTGCCGCGACTCGCCTTGACCTCGGAGTTGATCGCGCGCGCGACCTCGTCGCGCGGCAGCAGATCCGGCGTGCGCCGGTTGTTCTTCTTGTCCTCGTACCACGCGCACGGACGGCGGCCATACCATGCCCGTGGGATGGAACTGCACGAACTCCATGTCGATGAGATCAGCGCCCGCCCACAACGCGAGCGCGTGACCGTCGCCGGTGTACTCCCACGAGTTCGACGTGATCTTCCACGCCTTGCCGATGCCGCCCGTCGCGAGCACCACCGCCTTCGCCTTGAAGACGACGACGCGGCCGCTCTCACGCCAGTAGCCGACGGCGCCGCACACGCGGTCGCCGTCCTTGAGCAGGCGGGTGATGGTGCACTCCATGTAGACGTCGATGCCCTGGTGGATGCCGTGGTACTGCAGCGTGCGGATCATCTCCAGGCCCGTGCGATCGCCCACGTGCGCGAGGCGCGCGTAGCGATGCCCGCCGAAGTCACGCTGCAGAATGCGCCCGTCCTTGGTGCGGTCGAAGAGCGCGCCCCAGCGCTCCAGCTCCAGCACCCGCTCCGGTGCTTCCTGGGCGTGCAGCTGCGCCATGCGCCAGTTGTTCAGCATCTTGCCGCCCCGCATCGTGTCGCGGAAGTGCACCTGCCAGTTGTCCTCGGGCCAGACGTTGCCGAGCGCGGCGGCGATGCCGCCCTCGGCCATCACGGTGTGCGCCTTGCCGAGCAGCGACTTGCACACGAGGCCGACCGAGACGCCTTGCGCGGCGGCCTCGATGGCCGCGCGCAGCCCCGCGCCGCCGGCTCCGATGACGATGACGTCGTGCTCGTGGGTCTCGTAGTCGTGATTCGCCATTACAGGATCCTCACATCTCTGATCACGCCCATCGCCACCAGGCGGATGTAGAGGTCGGTCAAGCCCACGCTGAACAACGACAGCCACGCGAAGGCCGGATGGCGCTCGTTGAGGCGGCTGAGGACATTCCACAGGCGATAGCGCGTCGGCGCCTTCGAGAACACGTCGACGTAGCCGCCGCACACGTGCCGGCACGAGTGACACGAGAAGGTGTAGCCGGCCAGCAGAATGACGTTCGCCCACATGACGAGCGTGCCCACGCCGATGCCGAACTGGGTGCCGCCGCCCGGCTTCGGGAACCGGAACGCGAGAATCGCGTCCCACGTCAGCAGCACGATGAAGATCACCGCGACGTACCACAGATAGCGGTGATAGTTCTGCAGCACGAGCGGGAAGCGCGTCTCGCCCGTATAGCGGCGCTTCTGCGCGTCGGGCAGCGCGCACGCCGGCGGCGACAGCCAGAACGAACGATAGTAGGCCTTGCGGTAGTAGTAACAGGTGAGGCGAAACAGGCCGGGACCCCACAGGATCAAGAACGCCGGCGACAGCACGCCGATGATCGGCAGCGAGATGTCGGGCAGTCCCCAGCCGAACGTCACGTGCAGGCACTTCGCCGACAGGCATGGCGAGTAGAACGGCGACAGGTACGGCGGCGCCCAGTAGTACGCGTTCTGGAAGGCCGCCCACGTGGAGTACACGATGAAGCTGCCGAGCACGATCGCCGTCGTCACCGGCAGCGCCCACCACGCATCGCGCCGCAGATGCGGCGCGGCGATCGGCGGTCGTGCCGCCGTCACCCGAGCGCTCATCCGTCCTCCCTCGCGTAGACCTTCTGACCGTCCTGATAGAGATCGCCGCCGTGGCAGTCGTACAGCACGATGGCGGGGAAACCGTCCACCTCGAGTCGGCGGATCGCTTCCGTGCCGAGATCCTCATAGGCCACCACCGTCGCGCTCTTCACGAACTCCGAGAGCACGGCGCCCGCGCCGCCGATGGCGCCGAAGTACACGCCCGTATGCTGTCGCAGCGCCTCCTTCACGGGCTGACCGCGATAGCCCTTGCCGATCGTCCCTTTGAGTCCGAGCGCGAGCAGCGCCGGCGTGAACTTGTCCATGCGGCTGGCCGTCGTCGGCCCGACCGAGCCGATCACGCTGCCCGGACGTGCAGGCGATGGGCCCGTGTAGTAGATGATCTGGCCCTTCACGTCGATCGGCAGCGGCTCGCCCTTTTCGATCAACGGCAGCAGCCGGCCGTGGGCGGCGTCACGCGCGGTATAGATGACGCCCGAGATACGGACGCGATCGCCCGCCTTGAGCGATGTGACATCGGCGTCGGACAGCGGCGTGACGACGTCTTTAATCCCGTCGGCGCCCGTGCTCACGCTCACAGCGTCACTTCCTTGTGCCGGTGCGCGTGGCACTCGATGGTGACCGCGACGGGGAGCGACGTGATGTGGCAGGGATAGCTGAGGATGTGGATGCCGAACGACGTGGTGTCGCCGCCGTAACCCTGCGGGCCGATGCCCAGCCGGTTGGCGCGCGCGAGCAGCTCGCGCTCGAGCGCGTCGAGCGTCGAATCGGGGTTCGGCGAGCCGAGCTCGCGGAACAGCGCCTTCTTGGACAGGATCGCCGCCTTCTCGAACGTGCCGCCGACGCCGACACCCAGGATCAACGGCGGGCACGCGTCGGGCCCGGCCGTCTTCACGCATTCGACGACGAAATCCTTCACGCCCGGCAGCCCGGCCGCCGGCGTGAGCATCGTGTACTTCGAGCGGTTCTCGCAGCCGCCGCCCTTGGCCATGAGCATGATCTTCAGCGTGGCGCCCGGGACGACGTCGACGTGGATCACCGCCGGTGTGTTGTCCCCGGTGTTCACGCGATCGAACGGCGAGCGGACGATCGAGGCGCGCAGATAGCCTTCCTGGTAGCCGTGGCGCACGCCCTCGTTGATGGCGTCATAGAGCGCGCCGCCGGTGACGTGCACGTCCTGGCCGAGCTCGACGAAGCAGATCACCATCCCGGTGTCCTGGCAGTAGGGGATCCGCCGTGTGCGCGCCATCTCGGCGTTCTGCTTCAAGATCGTGAGGACCTGCTTGCCGGCCGCCGAGCGCTCGGTGCCCAGCGCGCGGTCGAACGCGCGCAGCATGTCCGGCTCGAGGCTCCAGTTGGCGTCCATGCAGAGCTTCTTGACGGCGTCGGCGATGGCCGAGACGTGGACCTCTCTCATGCGGGCTAGATCTTGAGCTTGTCGACCAGCTCGCGCACGGCGCCGGCGGACTTGTCGAACGCGGCCTGCTCGTCGGGTGTCAGCTTGATTTCGATCACCTGCTCGACACCCTCGCGCCCCAGCTTGACGGGCACGCCGACGTACAGGCCTCTCACGCCGTACTGGCCGTCGAGGTACGCCGCGCACGGCAGAATCTTCTTCTTGTCCTTCAGGATCGCCTCCACCATCTCCACGGCGGAGGCGGCGGGCGCGTAGTAAGCGCTGCCCGTCTTCAGCAGGGCCACGATCTCCGCCCCGCCGTTGGCCGTGCGCTGCACCAGCTCGTCGATCTTGGCTTTTGGCAGCAGCTCGGTGATCGGGATGCCGGCCACCGTGGAGTAACGTGGCAGCGGCACCATCGTGTCGCCGTGGCCGCCGAGCACGAACGCGGTCACATTCTCGACAGACACGTTGAGCTCGCGCGCGATGAACGTGCGGAAGCGCGCCGAGTCCAGCACGCCGGCCATGCCGACCACGCGCGTGGTCGGGAATCCCGACTTCTTCCACGCCAGCTGCACCATGGCGTCGAGCGGGTTGGTGACGAGCACGAGGATGGCGTTGCGGCTGCGCGCCACGATCTGCTCGACCACGGCGCCGACGATCTCGGCATTCTTGAACAGCAGGTCGTCCCGCGTCATCCCCGGCTTGCGCGCGAGGCCGGCGGTGATGACGACGATGTCGGAATTGGCGGTCTCGTCGTAACCATTACTGCCGACGAGCGTCGAATCGTAGCGATGGATGGGGCCGGCCTGCTGCAGGTCGAGCGCCTTGCCCTGCGGCACGCCTTCGATCACGTCGACGAGGACGACGTCGCCGAGCTCCTTCTCGACCGCGTACTGCGCGACGCTGGCGCCGACGTTGCCGGCGCCGACCACGGTGATCTTGGGCCGGCGATTCGTCACGCTGAGGATCTCGGCCTTGCCCACCTGCATCAGAGCTTCGCCATACTCTCGATGATGGCGGTGCCGAACTCCGAACACTTCACTTCCTTGGCGCCCTCCATCAGCCGTGCGAAGTCGTAGGTGACCACCTTCGACTGGATCGTCTTCTCGAGCCCCGCGATGATGCGATCGGCGGCGTCGGTCCAGCCCATGTAGCGGAACATCATCTCGCCCGAGAGGATGACCGAGCCGGGATTGACCTTGTCCTGTCCCGCGTACTTCGGCGCCGTGCCGTGGGTGGCCTCGAACAGCGCGTGGCCCGTGTCGTAGTTGATGTTGGCGCCGGGCGCGATGCCGATGCCGCCCACCTGCGCGGCCAGCGCATCCGACAGCAGATCGCCGGTGAGATTGCACGCCGGGATCACGTCGAACTCGTCGGGGCGCGTGAGGATCTGCTGCAGGAACGCGTCGGTGATCGCGTCCTTGATGAGGATCTTGCCGGCCGGCGGCTTGCCGCCGCACTCGTCCCAGCCGATCGTCTTGTCGCCGAACTCGCGCTTGGCCAGCGCGTAGCCCCACTTCATGAACATGCCTTCCGTGTACTTCTGAATATTGCCCTTGTGCACCAGCGTCACGTTTCTCCGATTGTTCTCGATCGCGTACCGGATCGCTGCCCGGATCAGTCGCTCGGACCCTTCCTTTGAAACCGGTTTGATCCCGATCGATGAGCTGTTCGGAAAGCGGATCTTGTTGACCTTCATGTCCTCCTGCAGGAACTTCACGACCTTCTTCGCTTCCGGCGTCCCCTGCTCCCACTCGATGCCGGCGTAGATGTCTTCCGTGTTCTCGCGGAAGATCACCATGTCGACCTTGTCAGGCCGCTTCACCGGCGAGGGGACGCCCTTGAAGTACTTCACCGGGCGCAGGCAGACGTACAGGTCCATGACCTGGCGCATCGTGACATTGAGCGAGCGGAAGCCCTCACCCACCGGCGTCGTGAGCGGCCCCTTGATCGCCACCAGGTATTCGCGAATCACGTCGGTCGTCTCTTCGGGCAGGAGGTTCGGTGGGCAGTCCTTGCCGTAGACCTGCTGCGCTTTCTCGCCCGCGTAGACTTCCGCCCACGCGATCTTCTTGCGGCCCTTGTACGCCTGCTCCACCGCGGCGTCGAGCACGCGAACCGACGCCCGCCAGATGTCCGGCCCCGTCCCGTCGCCCTCGATGAAGGCGATGATCGGGTTGTCCGGCACGCGCAGCTTGCCGTGGTCGATGGTGATCTTGTCGCCCTTCGGAATCTTGACCTTGCCTGGCATCAAACGTCCTTTCCTGGCTTCGCCTTGGTGTCGCGCGCCTCGAGGCGCACCTCCTCGAGCTTGGCCGGGGCGCCCGTCGCGGGATCGATGACCTGTCCGGCGTTGAGCGCCGAGCCGGCGCGGAACCAGGCGATCTGCTCGCGCGTCATGCTGTGCCGGGCCTGGATGGTCAGGATCCGAGCGTCGGGCTTCTTGATCTGCACGGTGACTGGCTTGCCGGGCTCCAGCGTGTAGAGGCCAGCGATGCTCACACGGTCGTTCTGCTCGAACCGGTCGTAATCGTCCGGATTGACGAATGTCAGCGGCAGCACGCCCTGTTTCTTGAGATTCGTCTCGTGGATGCGTGCGAAGCTGCGCACGATCACCGCCGCGCAGCCGAGATACCGCGGCGACATGGCCGCGTGCTCACGGCTCGAGCCTTCACCATAGTTCTCGTCGCCGATGACGATCCACTGCACGCCGGCCGCCTTCAGCTCGCGGGCGATCTTCGAAAACGTCTGCCCGGTGCCGCCGGTCAGGGGATTCATCCCCTTGCCCGTCTCCCCCGTGAAGGCGTTGGTCGCGCCGAGGAACATGTTGTCGCTGATCTTGTCGAGGTGTCCGCGGAAGCGCAGCCACGGCCCCGCCGGGGAGATGTGATCGGTCGTGGTCTTGCCCTTCGTCTTGACGAGGACCGGCAGATCGATGAAGTCCTTGCCGTCCCAGGCCACGAACGGGCCGAGCAGCTGCAGGCGCTCGCTGTTTGTCGGAACGTCGATCTTCACCGAATCGGGGTCGGCCGCCGGCTCCTCATAGCCCTCGGCGCCACGGGCAAAGCCATCGCGCGGCAGCTCCTCGCCCTCGGGCGGCGTGAAGCGCACGCGCTCGCCGTTGGGCGCGGTCAGCGTGTCGGTCAGCGGGTTGAACTCGAGCGTGCCGGCGAAGGCCAGCGCGGTGACGACGTCGGGACTGGTGATGAACGACAGCGTCTCCTGCGAGCCGTCGTTCCGGCCGGGGAAGTTGCGATTGAACGACGACACGATGGTGTTCTTCTGGTTCGGTCCGACGTCGGTGCGCTTCCACTGCCCGATGCACGGCCCGCACGCGTTGGCGAGCACGGTGCCCCCGATCTTCTCGAAGGTGTCGATGAGGCCATCGCGCTTGATCGTCTGGAAGATGCGCTCGGACCCCGGCGTGATCAGGAACTTTGCCTTGGCCTTGAGGCCGGCCTTGAGGCCCTGCATGGCCACGTGGGCGGCGCGCCGCATGTCTTCGTACGACGAGTTCGTGCACGAGCCGATCAGCGCGTTCGTGATCGACGTCGGCCAGCCGTTCTGACGCACCTCCGCGGCGAGCCGGCTGATCGGCCGGCCGCGATCGGGCGAGTGCGGCCCGACGATGTGCGGCTCGAGCGTGTCGAGGTTGATCTCGACCAGCTCGTCGTAGAAGGCGGCGGGATTGTCGGCGATCTCGGGGTCGGCCACGAGGTGTGGCCTGAACTCCTCGGCGAGCGCGGCGAGGTCAGTGCGGTCGGTGGCGCGCAGGTAGGCCGCCATGCGCGAGTCGAACGGAAAGATCGACGTCGTGGCGCCGAGCTCGGCGCCCATGTTGCAGATGGTCGCCTTGCCGGTGGCGCTGATGGACTGAGCCCCGGGACCGAAGTATTCGAGGATCTTGTTGGTGCCGCCCTTCACCGTCAGCAGCGTGCAGAGATAGGTGATGACGTCCTTGGCCGCCGTCCAGCCCGAGAGCTTGCCGGTGAGGTGCACGCCGATCAGCTTGGGATGCAAGACCTCCCACGGCAGCCCCGCCATGGCCTCGCCGCAGTCCGCGCCGCCGACGCCGATGGCGAGCATGCCGAGCCCGCCCGCGTTCGGCGTGTGCGAGTCGGCCGCGATCATCAGCGTGCCCGGCGTCGCGTAGTTCTCGAGCACGACCTGGTGGATGATGCCCGAGCCCGGACGCCAGAAACCCATCCCGTACTTCCGCGCCGCCGAGCGGATGAAGTTGTAGACCTCCTCGCTCTCGCGGATCGCGCGGTTGAGATCCTCCGCCGCGCCGCTCTCGGCGCGAATGAGGTGGTCGCAGTGGATCGTCGACGGGACGGCCACGCGCTTGCGGCCGGACATCATGAACTGGAAGATCGCCATCTGGCCCGTCACGTCCTGCAGCGCCACGCGGTCGACACGCAGCTTCAAGATGGCCTTGCCGCGCTCCCACTGCTGGGTCTCGAAGTCGTGAGCGTGCGCGACGAGGATCTTTTCGCTCAGCGTGAGCGGCCGGCCGAACGATTTGCGAGCGCGGGCCAGACGATCGGGCATGGAGGCGTAGAGCGACCGGATCTGCGCGGACATCGGAGCCTCCCTATTCGCGGGCATGCAAGCGCCTCCCCCCCACGGAAGGAAGGCGGCGTGAATGACGGATAACTCTAGCGCGCCGTACTGACACGGTCAAGAAGACGGCGGTCAGCATCGCGCCACCATGAACAGCCGCCGGAACGGAAACAGCGTCGTGCCGTCCGCGCGCGGCGGATACGCGCGCGCCACCCGCGCGCGATACGCGCGCTCGAAGCTTTCCCGATCGTCCGGATGGAGCGCGTCGAGGAACGGCTTGAGCCACGAGCCCTTCACGAAGTCGGCCACGGAATTGTCGCCGGTGAGCGCCTGCGTGTAGACCGTCTCCCACACGTCGAGCGCGCTCACCCGGGAAGCCAGCAGGTCCCAGTAGAACTCGGGCGGCTTCGTGGGCTCGGGTCGGATGAGCTTCTCGAGTCGAGCGCGCCAGCGCGCCTCGCGCGCCACCTCGTAGATCGAGGTGTGCGAGGGCTCGCCGAAGTTGCGCGGCATCTGCACGGCCAGCGCGCCGCCCGCCGCCACCAGCGTCACCAGCCGCGGGAACAGCGCGGCATGATCGTCGATCCAGTGCAGCGTCGCGTTCGAGAACAGGACATCGACGGGCGCCGGCGGCGTCCACGTCGCGACATCGGCCTCGAGCCACTCGACGCCGCGATCGGACGCCCGCGCGCGCTCGAGCATCGTCCTCGACGCGTCCACACCCGTCACGTGCGCCTCGGGCCAGCGGGCGCGCAGCAGCGCGGTGACGTTGCCGGTGCCGCAGCCGAGATCGACCACGCGCGCCGGGCTCGTCAGCGGCACGCGCTGGAGCAGATCGACGGCCGGCCGCAGGCGGTGGTCGCTCCACCGGAGGTACTGCGCGGGGTCCCACGTGGCCATCGGCGTCACGTCTCATCAATACGCCCGTCGTCCACCCAACTCCAATGCATAGTTTTACTGGTCGCTTATACTCAAAAGGCATGGAGCTCCGGCACCTGCGGTATTTCGTCGCGGTGGCCGACGCGGGCAGCGTCTCGCGCGCAGCCATGCAGCTGCAGCTGACGCAGCCGGCGCTCTCCCGGCAGCTGCGAGACCTGGAAACCGAGCTCGGCCTGCCGCTCTTCGATCGTGTCGGCCGCCGCCTGCACCTGACGGCCGAGGGCGAGAACCTGCTCGAGCGCACGCGCGAGATCTTGCGAGCGGCCGAGGCGCTGCGCGAGCGCGCCGGCGCACTGGCGGGCGGGCGCACGGGCACGCTGCGGCTGGGCGCCACCGCGCAGACGCTCGAGAGCCTCATCAGCGCGTTCCTCACCGGCTTTCGGCGCGCGTGGCCGGGCATCGACGTGCGGCTCGTCGAGGACGGCGGCGTCCGCCTGCGCGCGCGCGTCGCCCGCGGCGAGCTGCACCTGGCACTCGGCGCCGTGCCGAGCGGCGAGGAGCTGCGCGCGCGCCCGCTCTTCCCCGTGTGGGTGCTCGCCGTGATGCCGCCGAGTCATCGTCTGGGCCGGCGGCGTGCGTTCGAGGTCGGCGAGCTCGACGGCGAGACGGTCCTGCTGCTGCGCCGCGACTTCGCCTCACGGCTGCGCTTCGACGCCGCGTGCGAGGCCGCGCGCGTCCGGCCACGCGTGCTGCTCGAGGGCAACGACCCGCACTCGCTGGTGAGTCTCGCGCGCGGCGGCCACGGCATCGCCGTCGTTCCGTCGACGACGATCTTCAGCCGCAGCGGGCTCCGGGTGGCGCCACTGTTACGCGGCGGGCGCGCGGTCGGCGGCTCCACCGCGGCCGTGTGGGACCCGCGGCGGCACCTGCCGTCGTACGCGCAGGCGTTCGTCGACGCGCTGTTCGCCTATACGCGGCGCTCGTATCCGGGCAAGGAGTTCGCGCGGCGCGCGCCGTCCACGCCGCCGCTCAACGCGCCAGGCTGAACGAGTACGCCCCCGCCGACGTCCCGTCCACCCAGACTCTGGCCGTCCAGCGTCCGGGATAAGGACGCAGCTCCCACATCGGCACCGTATGCGTGTGCCACGTCCACTTCCGGTCTGCAGTGGCCGGCGGCTCCGCCGTGCGCGACACCACGCAACGCTCCACGCCGCTCACGTCGTACCAGCGGCTGACGACGCGGACGGCGCGGCCCTGCGACCGCACGCCGAGCAGCAGCGTCACCTGTCCGTCGCGGCCGCGATCGAACGTGCCGAGTCCGAGCGGCACCGATGCGGGGTCGAGCTCGCTGACGCCGGGGCCGGCCGCCGGCGCGCGATTGGTGAAATACGAGTGCGCGAGCAGGGCGCTCGCATTGCCGTCGGTGGCGGCGGACGGCGCCGGCCGTTGAACGACGGCAGCGGCGGCGGCCGTGGTGACGACGGCGGTGGTGACGGCGGCGGTGGTGACCGCCGTCGCGGGTCCGCACGGCAGCCCGGCGGTCCACGCGCGGTGCGCCGGAAAGCGCCCGAGCAGATCCGCGATTTCCTCGCACGGCGGACGATGGCCCCACGGGATCACCGTTCGCTCGGCGACCACGAGACGGTTGAAGACCAGCAGGTGATCGTAGATGAGGCTCAGCGCCTGTTCCTCGCGAACACCCCGCACGCGCACCAGGATCTCGACGGCCTTCGCATTGGCGTCCAGCTCCCGACGCTCCTGCTCGCGCTGCCAGTCGAGCGCGAGGGTGCCGGAGAGCGGCCGGTCGTGATCGAGCAGATAATGCGCGAGCTCGTGGGCGACGACCGAGTCGCGGTGGCGCGAGCGCAGCATCGGCGTGCTGATCGTGAACAGGCCGCGCCGGTAGGTGCCGCCGACGCCCTCGATGTTGCTGCCGACGAGGACGGAGATGCGCGAGACGCCGTACACGCGCGCGGTGTCGTCGGCGATCGCCCGCACCTCGGCCACCGCGTGCTCCTCGGCCGGAGTGAGGCTGACGCAGCCGGCGGGCACGAGCGTCGCCACGAGCCACACGAACACCGTGCGCAGCCGCCTCACGACAATCCCACCAGCCGGCGCACGGCCATCTGCCGCAGCCGAATGATCGAGCGCGTCGGCGAGAGTCTCATGGGACAGACGTCGGTGCAGGTTCCCTGGCCATGGCAGCGCGGCAGGGCGTCGTCGCCCACCAATATCGACCAGCGCGCGTCGTGCGCGGCGTCGCGCCGATCGCGCTGCAGCGTGAACGCGCGGTTCAGCGCCGCCGGCCCGGGAAAGCGCCTGTCGTGCGCCACCATCGTGCACGCCGACACGCACATGCCGCAGCCGATGCACTCGATGGCGTCGTCGATCTCGGCGCGCTCCGCGGATGCCGGCGCGATCTCGGCGTACGCCGGGGCCTGTGCGGTCGGCACGAACGCCGCGCCGACGGCCGCGAGTCGGTCGACGAACGGCGTCATGTCGACGACGAGATCACGCAGCAGCGGAAAGTGATAGAGCGGACGCACCGCGACGGGGCCGGGCCCGAGCGACGCCAGGCGCGTGCGGCACGCCCAGCGCTCGCGGCCGTTGACGACCATGGCGCACGAGCCACACATGCCGACGCGGCACGCGTAGCGCAGGGCCAGCGTCGGGTCCTGCTCGCGCTGGATGGCCACGAGGGCGTCGAGCACGGTGGTGTCGGCGACGGTCTGGACGTCATACGAACGGATCTGCTCGCGCTCGCCGGGCGCCCAGCGGAACACCTCGAGCCGGACCACTACTGGCCGGACTCCCGCCACTCCCAGCCGGTGATCGTCACGCGGGAGCGGGCCGTCTTCTGCTTGACGGGCACTTCGAAGTACACGCGCGCGCCGGGCGGCACGTCGGAGATGGCACCGGAGGTCGTGTCGACGACCTTGCCGTTCGCGTCGAGACTTTCGACGAGCAGCCGCATGTTGGCCGCGCGCACGCGATAGTTGTTCACGACGTAACCATTGACGTTGGGTCGTCCACGACGCTCACCGTTCGCCCACTCGAGACCGAAGAACCGATCGGCATCGCTCAGGCTCTGCGCCAGCACCGCCGCAGCGCCGCCGGCGAGCAGACAGAGCAGGAGCACGACCGCGAACGCGTTGAGCCTCATGCCTTGAGCCCGGAGGATTATGAACCGATCGAGTCGTCAGTACCAGCGAAGCATCCACACGCCGGCGAAGATGGCGGCGGCCAGCACGAGCGCGCCGACGAACAGCCCGCGGTGCCACCCGAGCGGCAGCCCGACGTCGAGCAGCAGCGCGCGCACGCCGAGCAGCGCGTGGAGCAGCGCGAGCGCCAGCAGCGCCGCCTGCACGCTGCGCCGGAACGGATTGACGAGATGCGCGGCGATCACGACGAGCAGCGCGACGGCCGCCGCGCGCTGGATGAGCCACGCCCACATGCCGATGCCGGTGCCGCGCCAGCCCTCGGCGCTCGTCCACTCGCGCCGCAAGATCCGCGGCGTCGTCCCCGGCGGCGGCGCCGGCGTCACAGCCGGTTCAGCACCGTGCGGCCGTCCGCGATCACGAGCCGGACGGCGTCGAGCGCTTTGACGTCGCTCGCCGGATCGCCCTCCACGGCGATGAGGTCGGCGGCCAGCCCCGGCGCGACGCTGCCGGTCTCGGTCTCGATGCCGAGCACCCGCGCCGCCGCCGACGTCGCCGAGCGCAGCGCGTGCAGCGGGTCCATGCCGGCGCCGACCATCAGCGCCAGCTCGGGGACGATGCTGCCGTGGAGGTTGAGCGGTGTGCCGGCGTCGGTGCCGGCGGCGATGGCGACGCCGGCGCGCAGGGCGAGCCGGAACGCCTCGAGGTGACGCTCGCGCAGCGCCAGCGACTTCTTCACTGCGAACTCGGGGATGCCGGCGGCGAGACCGCCCTCGACGATCGCGTGCGGCGCGACGAGCGTGGGCACGAGCGCCGTGCCCTGCGTGGCCATGCGCGTGGCGAGCGCCTCGGTGAGAAACACGCCATGCTCGATGGTGTCGATGCCCGCGTCGAGGCACCACGCGATCCCCTCCTCCGCCATCGCGTGGGCCGCCGCGCGCCGGCGCGCGCGGTGCGCCTCGTCGACGCCCGCGCGCAGCTCGTCGAGCGTCAGCTGCGCCGCGCGTGGATCGACTCCGGGCGTCATGACGCCGCCGGTGGCCACGAGCTTGATGACGTCGGCGCCCGCACGCAGCTGCTCGCGCACGGCGCGGCGCAGGTCGTCGGCACCGTCGGCCTGCCGGCCGAGCAGCCGCCAGCCGTGGCCGCCCGTGATGCAGACGGCGCGTCCGGCGCAGAGAACGCGCGGCCCCGGAATCACGCCCGCGCGCACGGCATCGCGCACGGCGAGCTCGGCGTACTCGCGGCCGCCGAGGTCGCGCACGGTGGTCACGCCGGCCTCCACCGTGCGGCGGGCGCGCACCACCGCGCTCACGACCGTCGCGGCGTACGTTTCGTCCGTCAGGGTGCGCGAGGGATCGGCTTCGCCGGACAGGCACAGGTGGACGTGACAGTTGATCAGACCGGGCAGCAGCGTCAGGCCGCCGAGATCGAGCACGACCTCGTCGTGGGGCCCGCGATCGGGCACGATGGCGGCGATGCGTCGCTCGTCGACGACCACGGCGCGATCGCGGAGGGCCGGCGCACCGCTGCCGTCGATCAGCGTCGCGCCGCGCAGGATCATACGCGGCCCTTGCGGTACGAGCGCTTCGCGGCGATCTTGGCGTCACGCAGCGTGAGGATGTCGCAGCCCTCGACCTCATAGCGCGTGCCGCCGCGCGGGGTGCCCGTCGTGAGCCACTCGACCACCGCGACGTCGGGATGCGCGACGTGGCGCGTCTCGTCCCAGCGGACGTCGGGGATCCGGTCGAACATATCGTTCAGGAACTCGCGCAGGGCCTTGCGACCGATCACGCGGGTGCCCCACGGGTCCTTGCCGAACGAGGCCTCGAATACGACGTCATCCGTCATCATCGCCAGGATGCCGTCGACGTCGTGCGCGTTCCACACGCGATTGAAGCGGTCCACGAATCCGTCACCGTCGAATGCCATGGCTCTCCTCCCGTCACAGCTCCATGCCGTCGCGCGCGACGACGATCTCGCCCTTGAAATACGGCCGCGCGGCGTCGATCCACATCTGCTCGGTGATGGCCGGGTCGTCGGCGGGGACGAGGTGCGACAGCACCAGCGTCTTGACGCCGGCGGCGGCCGCGACGCGCCCGACGTCTTCCACCGCCGTGTGACTGTCGATGATGTGCTTCTTCAGCGTCGCCGCATTCGGAATGCGGGCCACCAGCCGATCGACGGCCGGCACCCAGAGCGCCTCGTGCACGAGGAGATCCGCGCCCTGCGCCAGCCTCACGAGGTTGTCGGACTTGTTCGTGTCGCCCGAGAACACGATCGAGCGATCGGGGCCGTCGAAGCGAAAGGCGAAGGCCGGCACCACCGGAGGATGATCGACGAGCGCCGCGGTCACCTTCACGCGCTCGTCCTGCGTCACGGGACCGGCCTGGCTGAGCTCGTGCACGTGCACGAGCGGCACCAGCGGCGGCCGGCCCTCGTCGGCGATCCGCGTGTCGATGTCGTACGCGTTCATCTCGAAGTAGAGCCGCGTCATCTTCTCGAGTGGCGGCGGGCCCCACGCGTCGACCCGCGTGCGCAGCCCGCTCACCCACGCCTGCATGATCACGTTGCCGTAGTCGAGATTGTGATCGGAGTGATGGTGCGTGATGAAGACGTGGCGCAGTGTCGGCAGTGCGATCCCGGCCTGCACGAGCTGGCGTGCGACACCGCTGCCGCAGTCCACCAGGTAGAGGGCGTTGTCCACGACGAGCGCGTGCGCAGTATTGCCGCGGTCCTTGCGCGGCCGCGGACCACCGCCGGTGGCGAGCATGACCAGGCGCGTGCGCTTCGTCACCGCCGCCCCCTGCGCGTGCCCGCGCCGACCCGACGTGAGCGAGACGAACGCCGCGACCGATCCGGCGAGAAAGCGGCGGCGTGAGACGCGTGGCTCCATGGCGGCGTTCCGGATGCTATCACCGGTATCAGTCTCCGATCTCGACGGCGACCGGACGCGGCGCGCCGGCGGATGGCCGTGCGCGCGTCATGGCCACGGGCTCCGCCCAGACGACGGGCGCCCCGTCGCGCCGCTGGACGCGCACGCTGACCGGCGGCGTCGCCACCGGCGCGGGAAAGTCGCGCCGCCAGTGCGCGCCGCGACTCTCACGCCGGGCCAGCGCGCTCGCGATGATCAGGCGTGCCGCCGTGAGCTGGCTGTCGAGATCGAGCCAGTCCTGCCAGGCCGTGTTCAGCGCGCCGTGTCCGGGCACGCCGGCGCCGCGCAGGCGCTCGGCGAGGCGCTCGACGGCGGTGGCGGCGATAGCGAGCCCCTCGGCGTCGCGCACGAGGCCGGCGCGCTCCCACATCACCTCGCGCAGCTCGCGCTGGATCGCGTACACCTCGGCGGCGTCACCGCGACCGCGCGGCATCGCCACACGGACGGCCGCCGCCTGCAGCGCGGCCTCGCTCACGCGTGGCAGCGCGCGGCCGGCGACGTGCGCCGCCATCACGTCGCCGGCGAGGCCACCGAAGACCGTGGACTCCGCGACGCCGTTGCCGCCGAGACGATTGGCGCCGTGCACACCGCCCGTGTCCTCGCCCGCCGCGAACAGTCCCTCGGTCGCCGTGCGGCAGTCGGGATCCACGACGACGCCGCCCATCATGAAATGCGCGGTCGGCCCGACCTCCACCGGCCCGCGCGCGAGGTCGCGGCCGAAGTCACGACAGCGGCGCACCATGCCGCGGAAGTTGCGCTCCACGACGTCGGCGCCCAGGTGCGAGACGTCGATCCACACGCCGCCGTTCGGCGTCCCGCGGCCTTCCGTCACTTCGGTGAACGAGGCGCGCGAGACCAGATCACGCGTGGAGCGCTCGAGACGCGCCGGATCGTAGCGCGCCATGAACCGCTCGCCGAGCCCGTTGCGCAGCTGTCCGCCGGCCCCGCGCAGGCCCTCTTCGAGCAGCGCGCCCGTCATCAGCGAGCCCGGGATCACGAGGCCGGTGGGATGAAACTGGATCATCTCCATGTCGCGCAGCGGCAGCCCGGCGCGGTACGCGAGCGCGATGCCGTCGGCCGCCTTGTCGGCGGAGCAGGCGATCACGCGGTACATCGTCGGCCCTCCGCCCATGGCCAAGAGCGTCGCCCGCGCGCGCACCGCGACGAACTCGCCGGTTCGGATATCGAGCAGCAGCGCCCCCGCCGCGCGGCCGTCGTCGTCGTGCAGCAGCTCCACGGCGCGGCACTCCTCGAGCGCGCGGATCGACGGCCGCGCCCGCGCCTGCTCGCTGAGCCGGTTCATGATCTCGATGCCGGTCAGGTCGCCCTTGTGCACGGTGCGATCGTGCGATTGCCCTGCGAACGGCTTCTGGTGGATGCGCCCCGCGTCGTTGCGATCGAAGAGGCAGCCGTACCGCGACTCCAGCTCGAGCACGCGGCCCGGCGCCTCGGTGACGAGCCGCCACACCAGCTCCTGGTCGTTGATCCAGCCGCCGCCGTTCAGCGTGTCGAGCAGGTGCGCCTCGAGCGAGTCGGGCGGCGTGAGCACGGCGTTGTAGCCGCCCTGCACCATGCGCGTGCAGCCGGCACGACCGAACAGGCCCTTGACGACGACGACGATCGACAGCGCGGGCGAGGCGTCGGCTGCGTGCAGCGCGGCGGTGAGGCCGGCGCCGCCGGCGCCGAGCACGACGATGTCGCACTCGAGCGCGGCGCTCACGGCGCGACGAGCGCGTCGAGCAGCGCCCGACCCTCCGGCTCCGTCCAGGGGCGATTGCCGATCGCGCGCGCGATCAGTCGGCCGTCGCGCCCGATGAGGAACACCATCGGCGAGTGCGTGACGTTCCAGGCGCCATTGACGTCGCCGGTCATGTCGAGGAGCACGTCCATCGTGATGCCCCGGTCGCGCACCCAGCCGCGGACCGTCTCGCGCGACTCTTCCATGTTCACGGCCAGCACGACGAGGCCCCGCCGCGCGTACTCACGATGGACTTGCTCGATCGCCGAGGGCAACTCCCTCGCGCAGTAGGGTCACCACGTCGCCCAGAAATAGACGAGCACGGGCCGGCCGCGCAGCGACGGCAGCGCGACGACCTTGCCGTCCGCGAGTCGCTCGAGGGCGAGCGGCTCCGCTGGCGCGCCGTGGAGCGGAATGAGATTCAGCGCGGCGACGAGCTCGTCGAGCGGCGCGCCGTCGGCGAAACCCACATTCGCCAGGACGACCGTCAGCGCAGCGACGACCTGCCGAAACATGCCGCGTATGGTACACGGCCGTGATCGAGCCGCGCCACGGCTCCGCCGGAGCGCGGACGACTGCAAACGAAACCGCAAGCCGTGATTAGCCCGGCGGCGGGGGGATATCCTTCAGAAACCGTTCGTACCCCTCTCGTTCCTGTTCGGTTCGCCCATCGCCGGCTCGCGCGGCGCCGGCAATGAAGTAGAGAAGTCCAGCGAGTCCGCATAGCACAGCCAACAGCACCGCGAGGACCGGTAGTCCTGCCGACCAGATCGCCGTCAGGGCAGCGACGAAGAGGATGACCCACAGCAAATGCTTCATGGCGGGGCTCCTTACCTCGGCCGATGACGAGCCTTGGCACTAACAAGGGACGCGCGCAACGCGCGGTCAGGTTACCACTGATTCAGCGCGGCGACGCTCGCATGACGCTCACGCGCTCAAGATCGCGTCCGGGAGGAGCGCCGAAACGACGACATTGGGAAGATCGACCACGTTGCTGATGCGCAGGTCGACGGCCACGCTGCAGATGACGTACGCCTGCTCGCGTGAGAATCCTCGGTCTTGCAGCAGCGCCATCATGTTGAGGATGGCGTTACGGCAGGCGAGATTGAGGTTTTCGCCGTCGTTGACACCGTCGGGCGTGACCGGCATCCCCATCGTCGCGATGAAGCGCTCGGGCGCGGCGTACCGCGGGTCGATGAAATAGCTGCTTCGCTCGAACCTGGGCCAGCGAATATTCTGACGCTCCGCCTCGCCGCGGCGGACCCGGAAGCGCACGATGCACGTGGAGCCCATCTCGACCGCGGTGACGCAGACCTCTCCGTCACCCTGGGCGAAGTGCGCATCGCCGGTCGAGAACAGCGCGCCCTCGACCGACACGGGCAGCAGGAGCTTGCCGCCTTTCGACAGATGCTTCACGTCGAAGTTACCGCCGTTCTCGCGTGGCGGCAGCGTCCGCAGTCCGTGCGTCGCCGCCGTGCCCGACGATGGCACCGCGTCGACGCGGTCGGGCGGCAACGCAAACCCGCCGCGCTGCGCCAGCTCCGCCTCGCGCCGCGTCCAGGCCTCGACCTGCTGGCGTGAGGGTGCGACGCCGGAGACGCCCATGAACGGCGCGCCCGGAACGCGGATGCCGGGCAGCTGCTCGGACGTCGCCCATCCGTCGGCGAGCGTCCAGTGAACGAGGAACGGGGTCGTCATGACGTCGCGAAGAAATCCAAGGCCGGGCATGATCGCGCTGAACGCCCAGCGCTCCGGCACGATGTCCACGAACTCGATCTCGAGCAGGTCGCCCGGGCGTGCGCCCTTGACGAGCACCGGCCCGGTCAGCGGATGGATCGCGCCCAGCGGCAGCGACACGAAGTCGGCGACCGTCGAGCCGGACGTGAGATATCCGTCGAGCGCGTTCCGTGTCTCGAGCGCGACCTCCTCCCCCTCGTCGACCTCGATGAGCGGCGCGATGTCGGGATGCCAGCGGTTGTGCCCGGTCTTGGGATCGTCGGCCAGGTGTCGCTTGCGGTCGATGTGGATGCCCTTCATGTGATCCTCCCTCGCTCGCTCAGTGCCGGATGCCCGGCGCGTTGATCGGCTTGCCCACGTCGAATGTCGTCAGGAAGAGCTCCAGCTCCGCGTACTCCACCGCGTCGGCCGCGAGCATGTTGGCGCCGAGCGGTGTCATGCACCACTGGAAGCGCTTGCGCATGTCCCAGATCTCGTTGCGATCGGTACGCCACGTCGGGAGGTGCCGCGTCAGGCCCGCGGTGACGTCGCCCAGAAAGCGGCCGCCGAGGAACTTGTTCGCGCCGCGGTCGGGCGTGTGGCAGTCGGCGCACGCGTGGTTGCGCTCGCCGACGCGCCGGAAGAACGTTGCGCGGCCGCGCTCGATCGCCGCGCGCGCCGCCGGGCTCGTCGTGTCGATGGCGACCGGCAGGCCGTTCGACGCCATCTTGATCATGACCGTGAGGTCGACGTTCTCGTCGCTCTCCGACGGCAGCGCGCGCCCGGTCGTCGCCTCCGCGTGGACGGTGAGGAAATCCTCCAGGCTCGTCACGCGCCCGTACTCGGCGACCACGCGCGGATATCGCGCCGCAACGCCGCGCATGGCGCGCTCCGGCCCATTCGCGTGACAATCGGCACACGCCTTCCCCTTGGGCCCACGCGCCGACCAGAGCGCGCGCGCCTCCTCGGCGCGGATGACCGCGGGGTTGTTGGTGGGATCGAGGTTGTCGCCGAATCCTGTACTGCGGCGCCGCGTGAACGGGTTGTGGTCGGGGTCCGAGTCGGTCGGCGGCGGACCGTGCAACGTCTGCAGATACGCGACGAGGTGGACGATTTCCTCCGGCGTGAAAATCCGCTGCGCGCCCCAGGGCGGCATCACGGTGGCGGGGAAGATCACGCGCGGGTCCCAGAGCTGTTGATAGAGATAGCTGTCGGGCAACTTTCGGTCCCCGAGCGTCGAGAGATCGGGGCCGACGCCGCCGGCGGGCCAGACGTCGGCTCCGGGCACGAGGTGGCAGCCGGTGCACGGGCCTTTCTGGCGATTCAGGAACAGCGCACGGCCGGCCTTCGGATCGCCGACGACGTTCGCCGGCATCGTGGCCTTCTGCACGGGCGGCTCGGGCCGCGCGTCGTCGTACGCGTAGGTGCGGAACGCGCCGAAGTCGCGCGCGGTCCACCCCTTGTAACGGACGGCGGTGCGCGTGCCGTCCGGCGCCACGCGGATCTCGCCGCGCGCCTCGGGGATCACATGCGACGTCCACGCGGGCGACGCGACGGGCGTCGACTCGCGCGTGGCGAGCGCGCAGCCGGCAATGACGATCGCAATGGCGGCGGAGCGAAGCGCGACGCGAACGCTCATCAGTCTTTCTGGGGGCCCCGAAATGGCCCCCAGACCCCCTGCGCTCGGACGCGCCCCGGCGGAGCGGGGGCGCGCCTCGGGGTTGACACAAGATGCGTCATCGGCCGCTCAGGCGAACGCGATGTCGGCCCTGCTCTCGTACTTGCCGCCGTGCGTGTCGACGAAGGTCACGGTGACGGGCCCCGGCGCCGTCGCCTTCAACGCGAACGAGAACGCGGGATTCTCGCTCACGCTCTGCGTGAGGTCGAACACGGCCACCGGCTTGCCGAGATACGTGGCCGTGACGCGCGTGATGTAGTTGTAGTTGCGGTCGACGATCTTGCCCTGCGCGTCGCGCTCGATACGCTCCATCGGATGGATGACGAGGCAGCGCACGCGGATGACATCGCCGGCCTTCGCGCTGGAGGGGACACGGATGCGGATCTTGCCGATGTCGCCCGCCATCTAGCCTCCGCAGCCGCCGACGGTCACCTTCACCTCGCGCTTGGCCGTGAGCAGCGTGCCGTCGCTCTGCTCGACGACCGCGCGGACGTCCGTGGTCTCGCCGAGCCGGATGTGGGTGCCGACGAAGGCCTGGCCGGCATCGGGGGTCAGCGTGGCCCGCGCGACGATCGGGATGCGATTCTTGTCGGCGACGATCCAGATCGTCTTGACGTACGAGGCCGGCGTCATCGGCGCGTTGACCTCCACGTTCACCGGCACCACCGCGCCGTTCTCGGCGATGGGCGGGATCTCGAGCTTGATGAGGGCGCTGCCGTCCTTCATCGGACGCCCGCCGAAGACGCGCTTGAGTCCGTCCTGCACCGTTTCCTGCAGCCCGAGCGCCTGAGGCGATGCCTGCGCCCTGGCCGTCGCGGGCGTGCCCAACGCGCCGGCGGCGAGCGTCACGCCGACGACGCCGAGCGTCCCGAGGGCCGAGCGACGAGTGATCGACTCCGCCATGCCTCCTCCGATCCCCTACCTTGTACTACGACTCCGGCCTCGCGCCTACGGCTCCAACCTGAACGCCGAGGCATCCGGCTTGAAGGCGCGCGGCAGCCAGAGCGGCCGTCGGAGGTTTCCGGGGCCGGGCGCCGGGCGCGCGAGTGCGAGCCACTGGCGATACACCGCGAATGCCTTCTCGGTGTCCACGACGATGTCGCCGTAGCGCTCGTCGGGACCGGGCCGTGCGACGCTCACCTTTTGATGCCAGCAATGCTGGCCGCTGATCGGATCGGGCTGGACCGGGAACGTGAGGTTCTGGTGCACGCCGGCGTCCTGCCACCAGACGCGCGCCGAATCGGGATCGGCGCTGTCGAAGGGCTCGATGCCGTGCAGCTGCCGCATGCGCCATCGGCCCGGCGCCTCACGCTGCAGATCCACGAGCGCGGTGGACCACCGCTCGCCGCCGGTGGTCTCGGCCAGTCGCCAGCGCCCGAGGTGGTGTGAGCACGCGACCACACCGGGCCGGATCGCCTCCGTCACCCAGACCTTGTCGACGAACCAGCCGATGGCCGTCGCGATCTTGAGCAGATCGCCGGTCGTCACGCCGTGGCGCGCGGCGTCCTCGGGATGCAGCCACAAGGGATTCGTGTGCGAGATCTCGTAGAGCCACTTGGCGTTGCCCGAGCGTGTGTGGATCAGCGTCGGCAGCCGGAACGTCGGCAGCAGCACCATCTCACCCTTGGCGCGATCGATGTTCGACCAGTGCACGTGGCTTCGGATGTAGCCGGGCACCGCGTGCTCGGGCCACTTCCAGTCTTTGAGCGTGCGCGAGAAGAACTCGAGCTTGCGCGTCGGCGTCGGAAAGCCGACGCGCGCGACCCCGTCGACGACGACGCCGCCGTCCTGGGGCGTCTCGTACGTCCGATAGACGGCGTCCTCGACGAGGAACGCGCCGTACTTGCGCATGTAGGCGAGCGGCGTGAGCCCCTCTTTCTTCGCCGCCTCGGGCAGCCCGGGCACGCTGTGCTCGAAGATCCAGCGGTAGAGCTCTTCGATCCGCAGCTTGGCGCCGGCGCGGTAGGGCGACTCGAAGTACTTGCGGATGCCGAGCGCGCCGTCGGGATCGATGCGCCACGAGAGCTCGATCCAGAACTCGTCCTCTTCCCACACCTGGCCGAGGCCGGCGGCTTCGTGCGCCTGCCACGTGAAGTCGAACGTCTGGCCGCGCTTCTCGAGCGCGACGCGCAGGACGGGCTGGCGAAAGCCGATCCAGCGTGCGGCGTGCGTCTCCTGCGACATGAGGTCGTGGCGCTCGGAGCCGTGGCCCATCGGCAATACAAAATCGGCGAACCACGCCGTCTCACTCCAGACCGGTGTCAGACACGCATGCCGTTCAACCTTTGCCTCATCCGTGAGCATCTCGACCCACGACATCCCGTCCGGGTTGGTCCACACGGGGTTGTAGACGCGCGTGAAGTACATCGCGAGCTTGCCGCGGCCCTCGCGCAGAAAATGTGGGAGCAGGAACGACATCTCGAAGAAGGCGAGCGGATACTCCTTGGGCATCAAGAGCTCGCTCCACACCTTGCCCGGCGGCGGCATCATCGGCGGCGCGGGGATCGCCTTGTTCCACGCGCTCGGCGCCGTCCCGCCCGGCGTGGACACCGCGCCCATCAGCACCACCAGCAGCTCGAGCGCGCGCGCGACCTGCCAGCCACCGAGGTTGCCCGCCGCCGTGTTGCGCCAGATGTGCGTGGCCAGCGCGCCGCCCGCGGCGCCGATGGCGCGCGCGATCTCCACGATGGTGGCCGCGGGCACGCCGCTCTCCTCGGCGGCGAACTCCGGTGTGTACGCCGCGTAGAGCTCTTCGAGTGCTCCGTGGAAGGCGTCGAACGTCACCGGCAGGTCGGGGCGCTCCTCGCGCAGGTACTCGTCCCAGTTCGTCCACTTCTCGACGAACGCGCGGTCGTAGCGGCGCTCGCGTACAAGCAGGCGCGCGATCGCGAGCAGGATGGCGGCCTCGGTTCCCGGCCACGGCGACAACCAGTAGTCGGCCATCGAGGCGGTGTTGGACAGTCGCGAGTCGATGACGGCGACCTTGGCGCCGCGCATCTTCGCCTCGATGATGCGCTGCGCGTGTGGATTGAAGTAATGGCCGGTCTCGAGGTGCGACGACAGCAGCAAGATGAAGCGCGCATTGGCATGATCGGGCGACGGCCGGTCCATGCCGTGCCAGAAGGCATAGCCCGCGCGCGCGCTCGCGGAGCAGACGTTGGTGTGGCTGTTGTGACCATCGATGCCCCAGGCGTGAAATACCCGCTGCAGGTACACGAGCTCGTGACCCGGACGACCGAGGTGGTACATGATCTCTTTCGGTCGCCCCTCGACGAGCGCCTTGCGAATGCGCCCGGCAATGTCGTCGAGCGCCTCGTCCCACGTCACGCGCTCCCACTGTCCGCCGCCGCGCGGGCCGGTGCGCCGCATCGGATAGCGGATGCGCTCGGGATCCTGCACCTGATTGAGCGTGGCCGGCCCCTTCGCGCAGTTCCGGCCGCGGCTGCCGGGATGCATCGGGTTGCCCTCGAACTTCTGGATGCGCAGCGTCTCCTTGTCGACGTACGCGAGCAGCCCGCACGCCGCCTCGCAGTTGAAGCAGATCGTCGGAATCAGCTCATAGCGGCGCCGCACCTTGCGCGGCCACGCGATGGGATCGAGCTCTTCCCAGTCGTCCCAGCGCTCGACCGGCGGATACGCGGCCAACCCGCCCTCGCGCGCAGACAGGTCACGTGCCACGGGATGCAGCGGCTCCGCGCTCGGCCGATTCATCGCGCCTTCCGCTCCGCGCGACGCATCAGCTGAGCGGGATCGACTGGCCAGCCTTGACCCATAGATCTTCCCAGAGCCAGAGCCCCGCGAGCGCGAGCAGTGCAGCAACGATGCTGAACGCCACCGAGTCGATGAGGGCCGCCGCCCACAGGAGCGCGAGCGGCGCGAGCGTGCCGCCCACCACCACGCCGCCCCAGAACCACAGGCGATACGCGCCACGCGTGAG
>QHSO01000151.1 GCA_003220475.1 Candidatus Rokuibacteriota bacterium
CGCGACGCTCGCGATGGCGACCGCGAGCATGACCCGCCGGTGACGCAGCGCCCACGAGAGCGTGACGTCATAGCTCCGCAGCAGGCCATCGAATGCCCGCTCGGCGAGCCTGCCGAGACGGCTGGACGCACCGGCCTCGGCCACGGGCAGCAGCGTTGCGCACATCATCGGCGTGGTCGTGAGCGACACGAGCATGGAGATCACGATCGCCGCCGACAGCGTCATCGCGAACTCGCGGAAGAGGCGTCCCACCAGTCCGCCCATCAGGAGTATTGGGATGAAGACCGCGATGAGCGAGATGCTGATCGACAAGACGGTGAAGCCGATCTCGCGCGCGCCTCGCAGGGCCGCCTCGAGACGGCCGACGCCCTGTTCCCGGTGGCGGACGATGTTCTCGAGCACGACGATCGCGTCGTCGATCACGAATCCCGTGGCCACCGTGAGCGCCATCAGCGACAGGTTGTTGAGGCTGAACCCCAGCAGGTACATCACCGCGAACGTGCCGATCAGCGAGACGGGGACGGCCATCGCCGGAATGAGCGTCGCCCGGACGCTTCGCAAGAAGACGAACACGACGAGCGTCACGAGGATGACCGAAATGACGAGCGTCCGCTCCACATCGTGCAGCGATTCGCGGATCGTCGTGCTGCGGTCCAGCACGACCGAGGCGTCGACCGCGGCCGGGATGGCAGCGCCCAGCTCGGGCAGGAGCGCGCGGACCCGGTCGACCGTGCCGATGATGTTGGCGCCGGGCTGGCGGAAGATCACGACGACGACGGCGGGAATCTTGTTCATCACGCCATCGTTGCGGACGTCCTCGACGGAGTCTTCGATATCCGCGAGCGCCGACAGCGTCACCGGCGCGCCGTTCTGATATGCGACGACGAGCGGCGCGTAGTCCGCCGCGCGCCGCAACTGATCGTTGCCCACGATCTGCGAGGCGCCGACGCCGTCGGCGAGCTGCCCCTTGGGTCGATTCACCGTCGCCGCGTGGAGGATCGAGCGCACGTCCTCCAGGCCGAGGCCGTACTTGTTCAGCGCCATGGGGTTCAGGTCGACGCGCACGGCGGGCAGGGACCCGCCGGCGACGAGCACCTGGCCCACCCCGCGCACCTGCGAGAGCTTCTGCTGCAGAATCGTCGACGCCGCGTCGAACATCCGCCCGCGACTCACGACGTGCGACGTCAACGCGAGGATGAGGATGGGGGCGTCGGCGGGATTGACCTTGCGATAGGTGGGATTGCTCGGAAGATTGGACGGCAGGTAGCTGCGCGCCGCATTGATCGCCGCCTCGACGTCCCGCGCCGCGCCGTTGATGTCCCGCGCGAGCTCGAACTGCAGCACGATGTTCGTGGTCCCGAGATAGCTCGCGGAGGTCATCTCGGTCACCGACGCGATGTGGCCGAGCTGGCGCTCGAGCGGCGCGGCCACCGACGACGCCATCGTCTCCGGGTCGGCGCCCGGCAGCTGGGCGGAGACCTGGATGGTGGGGAAATCGACCTGGGGCAGCGGCGCCACCGGCAGGAATGCGAAGGCCAGCGCGCCGGCCAGCGCGAGGGCGACGGTGAGTAGCGTCGTCGCGACCGGTCGCGTAATGAACACGGCGGACGGATTCATGACGCCGCCGTCATTCGCCGCACGCGACGCGCGAGCGCGTCGAAGGCCAGGTACACGACCGGCGTCGTGTAGAGCGTCAGCACCTGGCTCACGACGAGACCGCCCACGATGGTCACGCCCAGCGGGCGTCGAAGCTCCGCGCCGACGCCGTGGCTCAGCGCCAGCGGCAGCGCGCCGAGCAGCGCCGCCATCGTGGTCATCATGATGGGCCGGAACCGCAGCAGGCACGCCTGGTAGATCGCGTCGGCGGGGCGGCGCCCCTCCCGGCGCTCCGCCTCGAGAGCGAAGTCGATCATCATGATCGCGTTCTTCTTCACGATGCCGATGAGGAGCACGATGCCGATGAGCGCGATCACGGTGAGCTCCATGCGCAAGACGAGGAGCGCGAGCAGTGCGCCGACACCGGCCGAGGGCAGCGTGGAGAGAATCGTCAGCGGGTGGATATAGCTCTCGTACAGCACGCCGAGCACGATGTAGACGGCGACCAGCGCGGCGAGGATCAAGAGCGGCTCGTTCCGCAGCGAGGCGCGAAAGGCCGCCGCCGTTCCCTGGAAACTGCCACGGATGCTCGCCGGGAGCCCGACCTGCGTCGTCGCGTCTTCGATGACGCGGATGGCCTGCTCGAGCGAGGCGCCGGGCGCCAGGTTGAACGAGAGCGTCACCGCGGGGAACTGGCCCTGACGGGTGATGGCCAGTGGCGCCGTCGTCTCGCGCGTGTCGATCATCGTGTTGAGCGGCGCCGGCGGCGCGGCCGTCGTTCCGCGGACGTAGATGTCCCGCAGCGCGCCGGCGTTCGCGCGGAACGACGGCAGCACCTCGAGCACGACGCGATACTGGTTGAGCTGCGTGAAGATCGTCGACACGATGCGCTGGCCGAAGGCGTCGTAGAGCGCGTCGTCGATCATCTGTGTCGTG
The DNA here is from genome assembly GCA_003220475.1 of Candidatus Rokuibacteriota bacterium. Classification (GTDB taxonomy): domain Bacteria; phylum Methylomirabilota; class Methylomirabilia; order Rokubacteriales; family CSP1-6; genus AR12. Next base: position 2,533 of record QHSO01000151.1, read on the forward strand.
ATGCCGAGGCGCGACGCGGTGGCGCGATCGTAGACGAGCGCGGTGGCCGCGCCTCGATCCAGCTGATCCGTGCTCACGTCGCGCAGCGCCGGGGCGCGGCGGAGGGCGTCGACCAGCCGCGGCGCCCACGCGTTCAGCTCGGCGCCGTCCGGATCCTCCAGCGCGTACTGGTACTGGGTCCGGCTCACGCGGTCCTCGATCGTCAGGTCCTGCACCGGCTGCATGAACAGCGTGATGCCGTCGACGGCCGCGACGCCGCCGGACAGGCGGCGGATGACGCCGTCGACGTCGAGCCCGCGCTGCGCCAGTGGCTTGAGGTTGATGAGGATCCGCCCGCTGTTCATCGTCATGTTGGTGCCGTCGACTCCGATGAACGACGACAGGCTGTCGACCGCCGGGTCTTGGAGAACGGCCCGCGCGAGGGCCTCCTGACGCGCGACCATGGCCGGAAACGAGATCGTCTGCGGGGCTTCGGTGATGCCCTGGATGAGTCCGGTGTCTTCCACCGGAAAGAAGCCCTTCGGCACGACGATATAAAGGAGGACGGTGACGACCAGGGTCGCTCCGGCGACCAGCAGCGTCGCCGTTCGATGGGCGAGCACACGGCGCAGTGACGTCCCGTACGCGTCGATGACCCGCGCCCACGCGCGCTCCGACCATCGGTAGAACGCGCTCTGTCCGCTTTCGGGGGTGTGACGCAGCAGCTTGGCCGACAGCATCGGCGTCAGCGTGAGAGAGACGACTGCTGAGAGCAGGATGGTCGCGCCGAGCGTGATCGCGAACTCGCGGAAGAGGCGGCCGACGACATCGGCCATGAAGAGCAGCGGGATGAGCACGGCGATGAGCGACACCGTGAGGGAGAGAATGGTGAAGCCGATCTGCTGCGCGCCCTTGAGCGCCGCCTGCAGCGGCGGGTCGCCGGCCTCGACGTAGCGCGCGATGTTCTCGATCATGACGATCGCGTCGTCGACGACGAAGCCCGTCGCGATCGTGAGCGCCATCAACGAGAGATTGTTCAGGCTGAAGCCGAGCAGGTACATGACGCCGAAGGTGCCGACGAGCGACAGGGGGACGGCGATGCCCGGGATGACCGTTCCGGCGAACGTGCGCAGGAACAGGAAGATCACGAGCACGACGAGCGCGACGGAGAGCATGAGCTCGTGCTGCACGTCCGCGACCGACGCGCGGACCGTCGTCGTCCGGTCGGTGAGAACGGCGACGTCGATCGCCGCCGGAAGCGACGCTTGCAGCTGGGGCAGGAGCTGCTTGATGCGATCGACTACCTCGATCACGTTGGCGCCGGGTTGCCGCTGGATGTTGAGGATCACGGCGGGAACCTCGTTCATCCACGCCGCCTGCCGGACGTCCTCCGCGGAGTCGAGCACGACCGCGACGTCCGAGAGGCGGACGGGCGCCCCGTTGCGGTACGCGATGACCAGCGACGCGTAGTCGCGGCTCGTGACGAGCTGGTCGTTCGCGCCGATCACGGAGGCCACGTCCGGCCCGTCGAAGCTGCCTTTGGCGAGGTTGACATTGGCTGCAGCGATCGAGGATCGCAGGTCGTCGAGCGTCAGACCGTACGCGGCGAGCGCGGTGGGGTTGGCCTGCACGCGGACGGCGGGCCGCTGGCCGCCGCTGATGGTCACGAGGCCGACGCCGGGCAGCTGCGAGATCTTCTGAGCGAACCGCGTATCGGCCAGGTCCTGAACGCGCGTGAGGGTCAACGTCTTTGAGGTGAGCGCGAGCGTGAGAATCGGCGCGTCAGCCGGGTTGACCTTGCTGTACACCGGCGGGGCCGGAAGATCGGTGGGCAAGAACGTGAAGGCGGCGTTGATCGCCTCCTGCACTTCCTGCTGAGCGAGGTCGAGTCCCGTGCTGAGCGTGAACTGCAGCGTGATGACCGAGGCGCCGCTGCCGCTGGTCGACGTTATCTGGTTGAGGCCGGGCATCTGCCCGAACTGACGTTCCAGCGGGGCGGTGATGGACGAGGCCATGACGTCCGGGCTCGCGCCGGGGTAGAAGGTCCTCACCTGAATGGTCGGGTAGTCGACCTGCGGCAGCGCGGCGACCGGCAGCAGGCGATAGGCAAATGCGCCGGCGAGGAGGACGGCCGCCATCAATAGGATTGTCGCGACCGGACGCAATATAAATGGACGCGATAGATTCATGATCGCCGTAGACGCGCGTCGACGAGGCTGCCGTCTCGGATGCGGTCGGCGCCATCGACGACCACGACATCGCCGGGAGCGAGACCGTTCGTGACCTGGACCTGGTCGCCGTCGGTGATACCGACGATGACCGGACGCGCCTGCACGGTGTGATTCTGGGTCACGACGTACACGAAGGCGCCGGTCGCGGTGCGCTGGATCGCCGCGACCGGCACCGCGGTGGCCCCGCGCGCCACGCCGAGATTCAAGCGTGCATTCACGAACTGGTTCGGAAAGAGGCGACGGTCGGTGTTCGGGAACTCGGCGCGCAGCTTCACGGTGCCCGTTGTCGTATCGATCTGGTTGTCGATCGTCACGAGAGACCCGGACGCGAGCTTCCGCTGTTGCGCGCGGTCGTAGGCGTCCACGACGAGCCGCTCACCACGGCCCAGCCGGTCCACGACGGCGCCGATGTTGTCCTCGGGCAGCGTGAAGATGACCGTGATCGGCTGCAGCTGCGTGATGACGACGATCCCGGTGGTGTCCGTCGCGTGGACGATATTGCCCGGGTCGACCAGGCGCAGCCCGACGCGCCCCGCGAGCGGCGATGTGATCCGGCAGTAGTCGAGGTTCACGCGCGTGGCCTCGATCAGTCCGCGATCGTTCTTGACCGTTCCCTCGTACTGGCGGACGAGGGACAGCTGCGTATCGAGCTGCTGCTTCTGGATCGAGTTCTGCGACCAGAGGACCTGATAGCGTTCGAGATCGACGCGCGCGTTCTCGAGCAGCGCCTCGTCACGGGCGAGCTGCCCCTCGAACTGGGTCAACTGTGCCTGGAACGGCCTGGGATCGATCTCGGCAAGCAGCTCCCCCTTCGAGACCATCTGGCCCTGGCGGTAGCGCACGGTCAGAAGCTCGCCGTCCACCCGCGTACGCACGGTGACCGTGTTGAGCGGGGTCACGGTGCCGAGCCCGATGAGGTCGATCCCGAGATCGCGCGCGACAGCCGGCGCCGCGACCACGGCCACGGGGCGCGGTGCCGGCGGCTGGTGTTGTCCGCTGGCGTCCTGCCCCATGTGAGCGAGCAGCAGCGCCGCGACGACCAGGGCGACCGCCGTGATGGCGATCCAGGTCCACCGGCGACGGCGACCTTGGGACCGCTTCGAATCGGGCACGACGCCGGGCAGGGACAGCTGCTCAGCGGGACGGTTCATGAGCTTTGGACGGCGCACCCTTCGACGGGCATCAGCCTACCGACCATCGTCGGTCGGCACCCGACCAACGTAGGGTAGACGCACTCCGCACGCCGGACTACGATGGCGTCGCCACTGAGTGAGACGATGCACGGTCACGTCGCGCGATTCGCGCTGGTTCGATACGGCCTCGCCGTTCTCTGCGTGACGGCCAGCGTCGCCGTGGCGCTGTGGGTGCGTCCGTTCGTGCTGGCGGCGGGTCAGCTGTCCTTGGTTGCCATCGTGATCGTCGGCTGGGTCTGCGGCCTGCGACCCGCGCTACTCGCGTGCGGCCTGGCCACGCTGGCCTTCGCGTACTTTTTCACGCCGCCGCTCGATTCACTCGCGGTCGATCTCGCCGAGGCGCCGCGGTTCATGATGTTCGCCGTGCTGGGGCTGTTGATGGCCACGATGAGCGCCGCGCGCCGCAGCGCGGAGGATTCGCTGCGGCGCGCCGGCGAAGAGCTGGAGAGTCGGGTGCGCGAGCGCACGGCGGATCTCGAGCAAAGCAACGACCGGTTGCGCGATCGCGAGGCCAAGCTGGAGCAAGCTCAGCGCATCGCGCATGTCGGCTACTGGGACCGCGACCTCGAGACCGATCGCGTCGAATGGTCGAGCGAAACCTATCGCATCCTCGGCCTCGCGCCGCAGGCGCGCGAGCTGACCCCGGCGACGTTGTGGCAGCTCATCCATCCCGAGGATCGGCCGAGTGTCGCGGCGGCCATGGCGGAGGTGCGGGCTGGCGGCCCGCGCTACGAGGCGGAATATCGCGTCTTACGGCCCGGCGGCGAGGTGCGTACCGTGCACAGTCACGCCGATATGGTGAACGACGGGTCGGGTCGGCGACGCCGGATGTTCGGAATCGTGCACGACATCACGGACCGCAAGCGCGCCGAAGAAGCGCTGCGAGAGAGCGACGAGCAGTGGAGGGCCGTCTTCGAGAACAGCCCGGTCATGTACTTCATGGTCGATGCCAAGGGGACGATCCTCTCGGTGAATCCGATCGGTGCCGACCAGCTCGGCTACACCATCGCCGAGCTGGTCGGCCGCTGCGTGCTGGACGTCTTCTATGACGCCGATCGAGCGGCCGTTCAGCAGCACGTCGCCGACTGCTTCAGCCAGCTCGGCCGCGCATCGAGCTGGGAGCTGCGCAAGGTGCGCAAGGACGGCACGCTGATCTTGGTGCGCGAAACGGCGAGGGTGATGCGTCGGACGGGACGCGACCCGGTCGCGCTGATCGTCTGCGAGGACATCACGGAGCGCCGGCGGGCGGAGGAGGCGCTGCACGGGGCTCGGGCGGAGCTCGCGCATGTGACCCGTGTGACGACGCTGGACCAGCTCGCCTCATCGATCGCCCACGAGGTCAACCAGCCGCTGGCGGCGATCGTCGCCGATGCCAACGCCTGCCTCAACTGGCTGGCGGTGGCGCATCCCGATCTCGACCAGGTTCGTGAAACCCTGGCTGCCATCGTGAGCGACGGCCACCGGGCCGCGGAGGTCATCCAGCGCATCCGACAGCTCGCGACGAAGACCGAGCCACGGAAAGGCCGGCTCGACATCAACGACGTCGTCCGAGACGTCCTGCTGGTCGTCCGCTCTGAGCTACGCCACCACGGCGTGTCGCTGGCTGTCGACCTTGCGCCCGCGCTGCCTGCCGTATTCGGCGATCGGGTTCAGCTGCAGCAGGTCATCCTCAATCTCGTCATGAACGGGATCGAGGCCATGACAGGCGTCGGCGACCGGCCGCGGCAGCTGACGATCAGATCGCGGCCCGCCGAGAGCGATCAGGTCACGGTGGCCGTGGACGACACCGGTGTCGGCATCGACGCCAGCCACGTCGACCGGCTGTTCAATGCGTTTTTCACCACCAAGCCGAGCGGCATGGGCATGGGGCTGTCGATCAGCCGTTCGATCATCGAAGCGCACGGCGGCCGGCTGTGGGCGGCGGGGAATACGCCGCATGGCGCGATCTTCCACTTTTGTCTGCCCGTCGCCGATACGACGCGACGAACCGATCACCCGACCAACGTAGGGTAGACTCTCCCGGCCGCTCGACGGATGTTGAGAGAGGGAAATCTAGGTAAGCGGGACAGGCGAATCGGATGAATGAGGAGAGCGGACGGGTGGTGTCCATCGTCGACGACGACGCATCGTTGCGGCGGTCGCTCAGGAATCTGCTGACGTCCGCGGGGCTGCGCGTCGAAACGTTCGAATCGGCCGAAGTCTTCCTGCAATCCGGCTCTCAGGACAACACGGGCTGCCTCGTGCTGGATCTGCGGATGCCGGGCATGGGGCAGGTGCGGTCGCGTTCCTGGAGAAGCCCGTCCAGGGCGCCGCCCTCGTGAACGCCGTGCGGAGTGCGCTCACCCCGGCGTGAACACAGCAGCACACCGTTTCCGGCTCGAGGTGACATATGGCGATCCGCACCCGTTCCGTGCAGATGGCGGTCGGCGACACCGAACGCGACGGACGGCCTGACGTGCCGCGTAGCGTCGGCGAAGGCGATGTGTCGGCTCCCCTCGTGTTCGTGGTCGACGACGACGCATCGATCCGCGACTCCCTGCGCCGGCTCATCACGTCGGTGGGATTCAAGGTGGAGGTCTTTCCGAGCGCGCGCGCGTTCCTCGGCGCCCGCCGGCCCGAGGTGGCGGGATGCCTCGTGCTCGATGTGCGGCTGCCGGGCCTGAGCGGGCTCGATCTACAGCGCGAGCTCGCGGCAACGAATGCGGAGTTGCCGATCATCTTCCTCACCGGTCACGGCGATATCCCGATGTCGGTCCGGGCCATGAAGGCCGGTGCCGTGGAGTTTCTGACGAAGCCCTTCCGCGAGCAGGAGCTGCTCGACGCGATTCGAAGCGCGATCGAGCGCGATCGGACGATGCGCGCGGAGCGCCAGGAGCGCAGCGAGCTCGGCCGTCGCTATGCATCCCTCACCCCGCGCGAGCGGGATGTGATGGCCGGGATCATCGCCGGCCTCCTCAACAAGCAGATCGCGGGCGAGCTGGGAACGAGCGAACCGACGGTGAAGGAACAGCGCGGTCACGTGATGGCGAAGATGCAGGCTGGCTCGGTGGCCGAGCTGGTGCGAATCGCGTCGCGCCTCGGCATCACGCCGGCGGGCAGCGGTCCGGTCGCCGGCGCCGCCGGCTGATCCTCAGAACGTCCCCAGCCGAGGGGAAAGGCGCGAAAGAGATAGCGCGACCGTGCTCGAAGGGCCTCCGACCGCTCGCGCAGCGACCTGCCCGCGCTCACCACCGAGGGGGTCGCCGCACAGGCCCCTAAGGATCGCGAACGACCATTCGGGGTCCCGAAGAAGCAGGAAACGTGTGTGAGGCAGTCGTCGACCACTTCGACGATGACCATGCCGGTCGTGATGCGCTCGCTGCAAAGACGACAGCCGCCTGACTCTCCGCTGAACCTCTTGACGGCAACTCCTGACGTTTTCAGGCCCTCGAAGCAGGCGGCA
>QHSO01000152.1 GCA_003220475.1 Candidatus Rokuibacteriota bacterium
CGAGGGACATCTACGTCCGATACGCGGCTTTCGTGCGATGATGGAGCTCGCGTCGCTGCTCTTGGTCAGCGACGTTCTTCGTCGTCGTCGCAGTGCGCCTGATTTCCTGGGCGGCCCTAACAACGCCATCGGCGGCTTTCAGGGGGGACTCGCATGCCCGACACGCGCACACCGTATGCGGATGGGCGCCAGCCATGTGCTGCGTTCAAAGAAAACCGCATGAACAAACCGAGGACGTGCCCGATGTGTACGACGATGGTTCAGTGGTGCGGCAACTGCTCGCAGAATCACCACTCCGGTGGTTGGCAGACATGCCCCGGTAAGCAGAAGTAACCTTATCCATCATGATGTGAGCAGCCGGTGTGCTAGAGTCCTGCCACCACCACCCCAGCCTCGCGGGTTGATGCCTTGATTGGTGTCGAGACTCCGGTGTTATGGTTTGCTGCAACCGGCCGTCTCGCGTGTGGAGCCTTCGATGACCAAAGCCGAGCTCGAGACCTTTCTTCTGCGGATCGCATTTCCGCCCGTGCGACTCGGCCTGTACGTGAAGCGCCTCGCGGCGCGTCGAGCGCGTGGGGCAGACGTTCGTAACGAGCTGCGCCGCGCCGAAAGGCTTCGCGCGCGGCTGGCTCGGCAGGGATGGTGGAATTGAGCGCGAGCGACTGATTCTCAAGCCCCTCCGCGTCCCACGCCCTTGAGCTGATCACCGATCGGCAGCTACCGGATGCGCTTCCCCGTCGCCGCAAAGCTGGCGTTGCACAGCGACACTCCATAACCACTGTTGTGCAGGGCGTACCGCTCGCCATTA
>QHSO01000153.1 GCA_003220475.1 Candidatus Rokuibacteriota bacterium
GGAGTTCGCCGCGCTCGGCGCTGCGGAGTTCGATCGCCGCGGCGCCGTCAGCGACGAATACCTCCGCATCTTCAAGACGCTGTGGACGCAGAATCCGGCGACCTTCCGGGGCGAATTCTATCGCTTCGAGAACCTCAGGTGTCTGCCGCAGCCGGTGCAGAAGCCGCATCCGCCGATCTGGGTCGGCGGCCACAGCCGCGCGGCGCTCCGCCGTGTGGCGCGGCACGGCGATGGCTGGCATCCGGTCGGCGCCAACCCCGCGGCCATGCTGGCGCCGGCGGAGTTCAAGACGCTGCTCGACGAACTGCGCCGACTCACCGAGGCCGAGGGCCGCGACCCGCGGGCGCTGACGATCTCCTACAAGGCGCCCCTCTACGATGAAGGCGTGCCTGCGGCCGGTGTGCGCCGTCCATTCTCCGGCACGACCGACCAGGTGCTGGACGATATCGCGACCTACGCGGGCCTCGGCGTGAGCGAGCTGATCTTCGACTTTCGCAGCGAGGAGCCGAAGGAGAGCTTCGAGCGCATGGAGCGCTTCGCCGAAATTATGAAGCGCGCGCGCGTCTAGCTCTCCGCCAGATCCACCAGCAACGCCGCGTGGTCGCTCAGCCGGTCGCGCCGCCCACGACTCGCCGCTCCGCCCCAGACGTACGCCGCGTCCTTCAGCCGCGCGAGCAGCGGCGCGTTGACGAACGCCTGATCGATCCGGAAGCCGTTGCGGCCGTTCGGCGAGTACCACGTGTAGGCGCGCGCCTCGACGCGCAGGTGACGGAAGGCATCGGCCCAGCCGCAGGCGGCGAGCGCGTCGATCCAGCCCTCCTCGCGGAGGTTGAAGGCCGGCACCTCCTCGTCGAGGCCACGACGGCCGGAGTTGGTGTCGCCGATCAGCAGCGCGGGGCCCAGGCGCCAGCGTCGCGCGCAGCCCAGCACGGCGTCGAGGAATGGGTACTTGCGGCCGGTCACGCGGTTGGGGACGTGCATCGTGCCGAGCACTAACGGGGTCGGGGCGGTGATGGAGGCGAGCAGCCAGCGACAGCGATCGCCGGGCGACGAACGCAGCACGATGCGTTGCAGCGGCCAGCGCGAGGCGACCAGGAGCGCGTTGCGATGCGTCGTGCGCGGGTCGCACGTGGCGAGCTGATGCACGAGGCCGACGTCGACCAGACGTGCCGCCAATTTCACGCTCGGGGGCGTGGCGCGAAACTCCGAGAGTGCGACGACGTCGGGCTGCCAGCGCGCGAGCTGGCGTGCGATGGCATCGGCGCGGAAACCGCCACCGGCGCGAATGTTCCAGGCGACGACGCGCATGGCCGCGCCTCAGCGCGGCTGGAAGTTCACGGCGCCGAACAGCGCCGTGCTGTGCGAGCGCGTGTCGTTGGAGTGCGCCTCGAAGCCCACCCACTTGATCGGACGCGGGTCTTCGTCGAAGAGACGGCGATAATCCGCCAGGACATCGCGCCGCTCGCGCGTCCAGCGGCCGACGCCGTCCGACGATCCCGAGCGCACCACGATGAGAACACGGTCGAAGATGTCGAGCTCGTCGGGACGCCGCTCGGTGCCGACGGGCGAGACGGTGTCCCAGAGGTACAAGATGCCCTTCATGCCCTCGAACATCAGCATGATGCGCGCGGCCTGATCGTTGCGCTTGGGGTCGCGCACGTCGGCCTGTACCGGCAGGTCGAGCGCCTTCCACTCCCATTCGAGCCAGGGCGTGGCCTTCACATCGATCTTCAGCGGCCGCCCGATTCGCAAGGCCTCGTTCGCGGTACGCAGCCGGAGGGCGCGGCGGCCGTCGTCCATGATGATGTCCGGCGCGTCCTTGAACTTGCGCGAGTCGGTGAACGGATAGACGCGCCAGACGGACAGATCGACGGGCCCGAGCGCGAGGGCGTCCCAGTTGTCCACGCGGACCGGTCCCTTCACCGCCGCGCCGATCAGCAGCGCGGCGGCGAAGAGCGTCAGCGTCGTTCGCGCGCGCCGGCGCGTCACGCGCGGAGCGCGAATTTCTGGAATGTGTGGCAATCCGCCGGCGCGAGCCCTCGGCTGACCGCGAACGTCCACGTCACCTCCGCGACGTATACGGCCGCCTTGCTGTCGACGGCGAGGCCATGCGGCGCGGCGAAGCTGCCGGGTTTGGTCGCCTCGGGCGTGCCCCAGCGCGCCAGCAGCCGGCCGTCACGGTCGAAGACGCTCACGCGTCCGTGCTTCGGCTCCTGCGTGACCCCGTGGCGGCGTGAGACCTGGCCCTTGTGCCACCACAGCTCGGACACGTACGCGCGGCCCTGCGCGTCGAAGACGATGTGCGTCGGACGCTGCGTATCCGTCCACTCCGACAGATACTCGCCGTCGGGGCTGAAGATCTGGATGCGATCGCTCTCGCGGTCGCACACGAACACGCGCCCGTCGGCGGCCACCGCGATGCCGTGCGGCAGATAGAACTGGCCCGGCCCGGTGCCCGGCTCGCCCCACGAGCGCTTGAGCGTTCCGGTCGGCGAGAACTGATGCACGCGGCAGTTGCCGTAGCCGTCCGAGACGTACAGATCGCCGCGCGGCCCGATCGCCAGGTTGGTCGGGCGATTGAACGGGCCGCCGGGACGGGTGATCGTCATGTAGTCCTTGCCGTCGTAGCCGGTGTCCGACGGCGTATCGAGCGTGCCGAGCGTGTTGAGCAGCTTGCCCTGCGGCGTGAACTGACGGACCGTGTGGTTGCCGTCGTCGGTCGCCCACACCGTGCCGTCCGGCGCGGTCGCGATGCCGTGCGTGCGGTACGTGAACTCGCCTTCGCCCCACGAGCGGAGGAATTCGCCCTTGTCGTCGTAGGCGATGATCGGATGGTCGCTGCGGCAGATCAGGAAGACGCGGTCCTCGCCGTCGACGGCGACGCCCGCGACGTCGCGGTGCTCGAATCCCTTCGGCAGCTGCTCCCAGCCCTCGACGACCTCGTATCTCATGGTCGGCCTCCTGCGCGCGATTCTACTCCCGTGCCTTGCACGCCCGCGCGCGATCGTATACCGTGACGCCGCTCCGGAGGAGGCGACGATGAGGATGTCGATGGCGTGGCTCGTGCTCGCGGTGGTGCTCCTCGCGTCCGGTGCACTCGTCGCCGCGCAGCCGGCCGGCACACTCGTCGTCGGCCTCGTGGCCGAGCCCGTGAATCTCGATCCCGCGCAAGTAACCGATCTCAACTCCAACCGCGTGGGCCGCCGCATCGTCGAGACGCTCGTGACCTTCCCCGACGAGAGCACGCAGATCGTGCCCGGCCTCGCGGAGTCGTGGACGATCAGCAAGGACGGGCTCAAGTACGCGTTCAAGCTCCGCAAGGGCATCACGTTTCACGACGGGGCGCCGTTCGACGCCGACGCCGTGAAGTTCTCCATCGAACGGCAGATCGTGACCGAGCATCCCTTCAACAAGCTCGGCAAATATCCGTTCGCGAATTACTTCTTCGGCAACGTCAAGGCCGTCGAGGTCGTCGACCCGCTCACGGTGGAGTTCAGCCTCAAGGAGCCGCGTGCGTCGTTTCTGGCTGTCTTGACGGCGGGGGCCGCCTCGATCGTCAGTCCGACCGCGGTGAAGAAGCTCGGAGTGGACTATCCGCTGAGCCCGGTCGGCACCGGCCCCTTCAAGTTCGCGTCGTGGGACCGCGGCCAGCGCGTGGTGCTCGAGAAAAACGCGAGCTACTGGAAGCACCCGGTGAAAGTGGATCGCGTGATCTACCGACCGATCGTCGAGGACCAGGCGCGGCTCACCGAGCTGCTCACGGGGGCCCTCGACCTCATCGTCGGCACGCCGCCTGACTTCGTCACGCAGCTCGAGAACAATCCCAAGATCACGCTGCTCAAGCAGGTCGGTGCGCACGTGTGGTACCTCGGCATCAACAACCAGAAAAAACCGTTCGATGACAAGCGCGTGCGACAGGCGCTGAACTACGCCGTCAACAAGGACGCGATCGTGCGCGACGTGCTCAAGGGCACAGGCACGCTCTCGCGCGGGCCCGTCCTGCCGAATACCTGGGGCGCCGACTCCGCGCTCAAGCCGTATCCGTACGATCCCGAGCGCGCGCGGAAGCTGCTGGCGGAGGCCGGGTATCCGAGCGGGTTCTCGACGACGCTGTGGGTGCCGGAGTCGGGCTCGGGCATGCAGTCGCCGGTCGCGATGTCGACGGTCATTCAGTCCAACCTCAAGGCCATCGGCGTGAACGTCACGCTGCAGACGATGGAGTGGGGCGCGTATCTCGCGAAGCTGCGAACGAAGGAGCAGGACCTGTTCGCGCTCTCCTGGATGGCGGGCAACGAAGATCCCGACATGGTGATGTACCCGCTGCTGCACTCGAGCCAGTGGACGCCGAACGGACCGAACCGCGCCCTCTACAAGAACGAGAAGTACGACGAGCTGCTGCACCAGGCGCGACTCACCACCGACCAGAAGAAGCGCGCCGAGCTCTACCGCGACGCGCAGCGCATCCTGGTCGACGACGCGCCGTGGGTCTTCGTGGATCACGAGATCCAAACGGCCGCACACGCCAAGCGCGTGCAGGGCTTCAAGCTGCATCCGAGCTTCGACCTGCGGGTCGAGACGATTTCGCTGAAGTGAGCCCGCGGCTCACGAGAGGAAGGCTATGAAGAGATCGATCGCGCTGCTGGCGCTGCTGCTCTGGCTATCCACGGTCGCCCTCGTCCACGCCCAGACGCTGCCGAGCGTCAAGCCCGAGCAGGTCGGCCTGTCGTCCGAGCGGCTCGGCCGTCTCGTCAGCATGCTGCGCAACGACTCGGAGAAGGGCCAGATCCCCGGCGCCATCCTCCTGGTCGCACGGCAGGGCAAGATCGCGCTGTTCGAGAGCGTCGGCGTGCTCGATCCCAAGAGCAAGACGCCGATGACGAAGGACGCGATCTTCCGCATCTACTCGATGAGCAAGCCGATCACCTCGGTGGCGATCATGACGCTCGTCGAGGACGGCAAGATCGCGCTCGGCGATCCCGTGGCGAAGTACATCCCCCAGATTGCCGAGATGCAGGTCGGTGTCGAGAAGCCGGGCGCCGACGGCAAGCCGACGCTCGAGCTGGTGGCGCCGCGCCGGCCGATGAGCCTTCAAGATTTGCTGCGTCACACCTCCGGGCTCACGTACGGGATCTTCGGCAACACGCTGGTCAAGAAGCAGTACCTCGACGCGAAGCTGTTCGTGGGCGACCCGACGAACGCGGAGTTCGTGGATCGCCTCGTGAAGCTGCCGCTCGCGAGCCAGCCGGGAACGATGTGGGACTACAGCCACTCCACCGACGTGCTGGGACGCATCGTGGAGATCGTGACGAACAAGTCGCTCTACGAGTTCGAGAAGGAGCGCATCCTCGACCCGCTCGGCATGAAGGACACGGCCTTCGACGTGACCGACAAGGCCAAGCAGGCCCGCATCGCGGAGCCGTTCCCGAACGACGTCACGATCGGCACCGACACGACGTTCTTCGACCCGCGCGTGCCGCAGCGCTGGCAGTCGGGCGGCGGCGGCATGGTCGGCACCGTGATGGACTATGCGCGCTTCTGCCAGATGCTGCTCAACGGCGGCACGCTCGACGGCAAGCGCATCCTCGGGCCGAAGACCGTCGCCTACATGACGGCGGATCATCTCGACGGCTCGGTCGCCCCCGGCCCGCTCTATCTGCCGGGCGTCGGCGTCGGCTTCGGCCTCGGCTTCGCCGTGCGCCGCGAGGCGGGCGTGGCGAACGTGCAGGGCTCCACCGGCGAGTTCAACTGGGGCGGCGCCGGCGGAACCTTCTTCTGGGTCGATCCGAAGGAGGATCTCTTCGTCGTGTACGCGATGCAGTCGCCGAAGCAGCGCGTCTACTACCGGCCGGTGCTCAAGAACATGATCTACAGCGCGGTCGTGAAGCCGAACGGGAAGTGAGCACCACCGAGGCCTGACGTGAGGCGCTACCTCGCGCGCCGGCTCCTGCTGCTGGTGCCGGTTCTGGCGGGCGTCTCCGTCATCATCTTCATGGTGCTGCATCTCGCGCCGGGCGATCCGGCGGAGATCATGCTCGGCTCGCAAGCGACCCGGGAAGACCTGGCGCGCTTGCGCGCCGACCTCGGTCTGAACGAGCCGCTGCACGTGCAGTATCTGCACTGGATCGGCCACGTGGCGCGCGGTGATCTCGGCCGCTCGTTGTGGATGAAGCGGGCGGTGCTCGGCGAAGTCCTCACGCGCTTCCGCGCCACGCTGTTGCTCACGGCCACCGCGCTCGTGCTGTCGACCACGATCGGCGTCGCGCTCGGCGTGGCGGCGGCGACGCGACCCAACTCGCTGCTCGACCGGCTGAGCGCCGTCGCCTCGCTCTTCGGCGCCAGCATGCCGTCGTTCTGGCTCGGCATCGTGCTGATGGTGGTGTTCGCGCTCCGGCTCGGCTGGCTCCCCGCCTCCGGAATGTACGCACCCCACGGCGGCGGCGACCTCGGCGATCTACTGAGCCACCTCGTGCTGCCCGCCGTCACGCTCGCCGCTGCGTCGGTGACCATCGTCGCGCGCCTCACGCGCAGCGCGATGCTCGACACGCTCGGCCAGGACTACGTGCGGACGGCGCGCGCCAAGGGCGTGAGCGATCGCGCGGTGGTGCTGCGACACGGTCTCGGCAATGCGCTGGTGCCGATCGTCACCGTCGTTGGCGTGCAGGCGGGCTATCTGCTCGGCGGCGCCGTCCTCACCGAGACGGTCTTCGCGTGGCCCGGCGTCGGCACGCTGATGGTGCAGGGGATTCTCGCGCGTGATTTTCCGCTGGTGCAGGGCTGCGTGCTGGTGGTCGCGCTGTCGTTCGTGCTGGTCAATCTCGGCGTCGACCTGCTGTACGCCTGGCTCGACCCTCGGATCCGCTATGAGTGAGGCCGGCGCAGCCGCGGTGACGCTGGCGCGCGCCGCCCCCGAGGCGCGGCGCCGGCACGCGCTCGGCCGCCTGGCCGGGCGCAATCGGCTCGCGATCGTCGGGGCGCTGGCGCTGCTGCTCGCGGTGAGCGCGGCGCTGCTCGCGCCGTGGCTGCCGCTCGCGGATCCCGATGCCGTCGACACCCCCAATCGCCTGCGCCCACCGCTGACGGCGGGCCACACGCTCGGCACCGACGAGTTCGGACGCGATCTGCTCGCGCGTCTGGTCTGGGGCGCGCGCGTGTCGCTGACCGCCGGCGCGTTGTCGGCGGCGGCGGCCATGCTCATCGGGGTTGCCCTCGGGGTCCTCGGCGGCTTCTATACGG